>JAEMRT010000066.1 GCA_016463225.1 Sphingopyxis sp.
AGGTACCGCAAAATTGGAACTTGCCTCATCTGAGATGCACAGATGCCAAAGGTCGGCGTTGCAACGCGATGCAGAAGATGCGTGCGCGTCAGTCCGGGTCCGACCGCAGTAGTACCCGCGCTACGAGGTCGTAGCGCGTCGGGTGTATCCGATCCCGCGTCGGAAAGCGCAGCAGATCGATCGTCTCATCAGCATAGGTCGCAGCGACCGAGTTCACAATGTAGGCATGTTGACGACTGTAAGGAAGAAGCCAAATGACCCGATGGCAGATGGTCCGGATACGGATACTCGTCAGCCTGGCGGCGAGATCAGACCTTGCATCGTCGTTGGATCCGACCGAAAAGACGCATGCGCCGTACTTCTTCGTTGGGAAACGCCATCCAAGTATCTGATGTGCATGCACACGCTCGGCCGCTAGCACATCGCACTGGGGGGCATATTTCGCGTTGATGGCGCGTGCGGTCCCCAGCCCGATGCTGTCGCCCAATATGAGGCACTCAAATACGGACCTGCTCCCCGGCATCGGGAACGTTGCTGTCTTGGTCTTCGATTTGTTGCCGGATTTCCGATACGTCCACCTTGCCGATCAGGTAATCCCCCTCATCCTTGAAAAACGCCTCAATCCGCTTCGTTTCGTCCAGAGGTGGCAAAAGCGAACCGAAGCGGGCCTGCCATTGCTGCTCTACAAAACCCAGGAGTGCCTTCCAGGAAGCCGCCTCGCTTGCGTGGACCTGGAGCATCTTATGACCCTCATGCAGGATGATAAGGACGGAGGCGTGCATGATGCTATCCATCGTAAGCGGCAAATCAGTACGGGCAGGCACGACCTGCCTTTTCGTCGCAAAACATGCAATTCCGGCCACCCGAAATCAAAAATACATATCAACTATGTCTATGTACTGCCAAACTGATTCTAGAAAATACAAGAAAAACCTTCACATGTGTAAAGAGAAAGTTTCAGTTAATTTTGTATATACTCAGAAATTTATCAGAATTGTTATTATAACAACAGTTCTATCAACTCACCAAAAGTGACTTGATAGGAATCTCAGGGTTTGCAAGTACAGATTTATCAGGAGTGGCCTGCGTGATAACGAGTGCCTTACCCTGAACATAGTCCTTCACAGAGTTGACGCAGTCAAGGGCCAGCACCTTACCCTTGCTAAGATATACGAGCGTGAAGCTGCGCGCTGCGCTCTGGCCCCGCACGACGACTTCATCGTATCCCAAGCTAAGCCCGATAGTCTGGAGCTTGAGATCATATTGGTTCGACCAGAACCAGGGAACGGCGTGGTACGGCGCGGCGTCACCAGCAATATGCCTGGCGGCCGTTATGGCCTGGTCATTGGCGTTCTGAACTGACTCCAACCGGATCCGCTGACCGCCAGCAAAGGGGTTGGCATGGATCGCGCAATCGCCGATCGCGTAAATGTTCGGCAACGAAGTCTGACAGAATTCATCGACTTCTACCCCGTTCCCGCTTGCCGCACCCGCCGCGATCAATGGCTCTACGGCCGGAACGATCCCGATGCCGACGACAACCATGTCTGCGGGTAAGACCGAGCCGTCAGACATCCGGACACCCGTTACCCATCCATCATGTCCAATCAGGCAATCCATTTTGGCGTTCAAATGGATCTCAACGCCATGCGCCCGATGTTCAGCCTCATAAAAACGAGAAAGCGGTTCACCAGCGACCCTTGCCAGCACACGATCCATCGCTTCCAGCACCGTCACTTGCTTGCCGAGCTTGGCGAGTACCGCAGCCGCCTCGAGGCCGATATACCCGCCACCGATCACCACGACATTCTGCACTTTCGGCGTCTCGGCCAGCATGCGGTCAGCGTCAGCACGAGTGCGGACGTTGTGGACACCCATGAGATCGCTTCCCGAACAGCTCAAGCGACGAGGCGCACCGCCAGTTGCCCAGATCAGCTTGCCATAGCCAATGCGGCTTCCGTCGGAGAGCACAACATTTTGCTCCGCCGGATCGACGGCCACAACCCGTCGCAGGAGCTGCAACTCGATATCGCGCTCGGCCCAGATTGCCTGAGGTCGAATGAGAATTCTTTCGAAGCTCTTTTCGCCTGAGAAATATTCCTTGGAGAGCGGCGGGCGTTCATATGGCGGATCTGGCTCATCTCCCAGCAGTGCCACACTTCCCGCATATTTATGCTGGCGCAGCGCGAGCGCGGCTTGAGCTCCCCCATGCCCGGCCCCAACAATAAGAACATCGTACCGCTCGCTCATGGGATAGATAGCTTCCTTACAGGATTACATAAGCCGTGCTTTGCTTGTCACGCCGTCGGTTAACGGCAAGAGCCTGATTGAGCTCTCTTTGCGAACTCAAGTGCCCTCAATCTTCCGGCGCAATCGTGATGCAAAGTCCGTCCAGAGCATCAGAGATAGTCAACTGACAGGATAACCGAGATCTTGAGCAACGGTGCTCGGACGAGTCCAGAAGATCGTCCTCATCCGTACTCATGGGTGGCAAGCGATCGAGAAACGCTTCATCGACCTGGATATGGCAGGTTGCGCAGGAGCAACACCCTCCGCACAATGCAAGCAACTCGTCGATGCCTGCGTCGCGGATCGCTTCCAGTAACGTGGTTGCGCCATTCGGTGTGACGGTCACGCGCTCGCCAGTGCGCGTTGTAACGGTAATCTCCATTAGTCCTCTAATTTCCAAATATGCTTTTTGGCAGTCTGCTATCGACTGAAAAACCTCCACGCCGCCTTGGCGCGCAAGGCTCATGGGGAAAGCGCGTAGTCCAATCCGATATCGGCCGCGGGAGCACTTTGGGTGATGCGCCCGACTGATACAAAATCGACGCCAGTCGACGCGATTTCCCTAATCGTATCGAGCCGCACGCCGCCTGACGCTTCGATGGGGACGCGGCCGCCGACAAGGGCGACGGCCTCTTTGAGCTTGGCAGGAGACATGTTGTCGCAAAGCAGACGATCCGCCCCCGCCATCAGCGCAGGCTCGATTTGTTCGATCCCGTCAACCTCGACCTGGACTTCCAGCCCGGTATTGGCGGCTTTCGCAGCCTTGACCGCTTCGACAATGCTGCCAGCGGCGGCGATGTGGTTGTCCTTGATCAGGATACCGTCATCCAGACGCATGCGATGATTCCGCGCCCCGCCCACCTTGGCGGCATATTTCTCGATCGCCCGAAGACCGGGAATTGTCTTGCGCGTATCGAGAAGGACGCAATCCGTACCG
This sequence comes from Sphingopyxis sp., assembly GCA_016463225.1. Lineage (GTDB taxonomy): Bacteria > Pseudomonadota > Alphaproteobacteria > Sphingomonadales > Sphingomonadaceae > Sphingopyxis. Next base: position 3,227 of record JAEMRT010000066.1, read on the forward strand.
GCGATCGCTTCGGCATAAGATCGCGTCACCGTCGCGATGCCGGTCAGGTGCTGGAGCGTATTGAGAGCGGACCTCTCGGCCGCGAGCATGAGCTGCGCGCTTCCCGCAATTCGCATGAGGGGCTGCCCAGCGGCAACATTGTCCCCATCCTGCACCAGGAATTCGATAGCGACCTCGGGGTCGAGCTTACCGAAAAACGCGGCTGCCAGCTGGAGCCCGGCAACCACTATCGGTTGCCGGGCAGCCAGAACGGCGGAAAAGCGCGCGCTGGCGGGGACTGACACACGGCTCGTGACGTCTCCGCTCCCCAGATCCTCACTCAGAACATAATCGACGAAGTTGTCGAGTTGTTGCTGATCCAGGCCCGCGATCAAATCCGACTCACGCATCAGGAAACCGCGTCCGCCAGATCTTCAACTTCTTCCTTGTCGGCGAAGACGCCGGTCAAGCGCCTCTCCTCCTCGGAGACGTTGATCAGCCGCCAGTCATCGCCCTTGGGGACCATGCCCTCGAACGACATGAGCTTCGCCAGTGGCACGCGCGGTTCTACAGCACCCAGTGCCGGCTCGCCTTTCTGAACAGCCTGGGCGGCGCGATACATCTGGGTGCGGAAGGTGAAGATCGCCTTGTCGCTCGAGCCGAGCAGATCCTCGCTGCGGTCGGCGATCGGCCCCATCGATTCCCACATCGCCATGTCCTGACAGGGAATGCCGTAGATGCCGGTAAAGTCGCCGGCTTTCATCAGGGCCCGGTCCTGCAGATAGTTGTTTTCGGCGTTGCGCCGCTTTTTGAAGGTAACGGGCTCGACGTCCTTGCCAATCTCCGCCCCGCAGAACTTGCGCCAGGCATCCTGACTGATGCCCTTCGTCGGATGCCAGGCGATCCAATAGAACATGGTGTTCACATCGTCGATCGGAACCAGCATCTGTGACAGATGATATTGGTCGTTGGACGGGATGTGCACCGTGAACGGAGCCTGGAACAGAGTCATGCGTACATAGTCCTGCTTGTCCGCATCGATGATCGGCTTGCGGATAGCAGCATAACGAAAGCCGAACGGCGTTTTCTGCACTTCAATCTTGGGCGCCTTGTCGGCCGACGGGCGAAGCCACGCGGTGTCCGTAGCCGTCGAGCCGCTTACTTCGGTGGCCGTCGGCATGTTCGATGAATGCAGGCTCGAACTGTGCGCCGAATCGATCGACCCTTCGAGAACCTGCGCCCAGTTGCAGCCGCCATGCATTTTCACGATGCTGATCTTCTCAGCCGGCGCGGCCGACCAGTTCGGCGGGCTGAAAGGGATGACATTTTCCGGGTCACCCATCCACACCCAGACGAAACCAGCAGATTCTACCACCGGATATGCCTTGGTCTTCATCGTGCCGCGTAGCTTTGCATCGACCGGCTCGGAAGACATGTCGACGGCATTGCCGTCCACATCGAATTTCCAGCCATGATAAAGGCAACGCAGGCCGCATTCCTCGTTGCGACCGAAGGCAAGGGAAGCGCGCCGGTGCGGGCACAGCTCGTCGAGCGCACCGATGCGCCCCTCCGTATTGCGGAACACGACCATGTTCTCACCCAGCAAGCGAACACGCAACGGCGTGCCGTCTGGCTCGGCGACGTCCTCGATCATGCAGGCGGGCAACCAGTGCTGCCGCATCAGCTTCCCCATTGGGGCCTCGCCCTCCACACGGCAAAGCAGATCATTTTGTTCCGGAGTCATTAGCTACCCTCCTCATTTTGGCTTGGCACGAAGACGAATCACCCTCAGGATGCGCCCTTGAAATTACTTCTATATCGTAGTAATGGCTTTTTCAAGCCTGATTTTCGGGTTGAAGGGAGCGGCAGGCAAAGAATGGCAAATGCGTTGCGACTAGGAATCATTGGGCTCGGCCGGGGTTTCATGCTCACTCTGCCCGCGCTGAAGGCCGATTCTCGCGTAGCGCTTGCCGGGGCTTTCGACCTGCGCCGCGAAGCTCGGGAACGCTTCGCGGACGAATTCGGCGCGCCGGCGTTCGATACGCTCGACGCGCTCTTGTATTCGCCGGTTATCGATGCGGTTTATATAGCCACCCCGCATGAGTTGCATGCCGAGCAGGCCATCGCCGCTCTGCGGGCTGGAAAGCATGTGCTGGTCGAAAAGCCGATGGCGACAACGCTTGCAGATTGCGCGCGTATAGAGCGCGCCGCCGCCGATGCCGGCAAGGTGCTCGTGGTCGGACCCAGCCACGGCTTCGATGCACCCGTACAGGCTGCCGCGCAATTGGTTGCCTCAGGCAGGTTCGGTGCCGTGCGGATGGTCACGGCGCTCAACTTCACCGATTTCATGTTCCGGCCCAGGCGTCCGGAAGAACTGGATAGCGCCCGTGGCGGCGGCGTCGTCTACAGCCAAGCGGCGCACCAGATCGATGTCGTGCGCCGCCTTGTCGGGCAGCCCGTTTCATCTGTTCGCGCCGTCGCCGCCAACTGGGATAGCAGCCGCCCGAGCGAAGGCGCCTATACGGCGCTGGTGACATTTGAAGCCGGTGCTGCAGCGTCGCTGACCTATAGCGGATATGCGCATTATGACAGCGACGAACTGGTGGGGTGGATAGCGGAGCTTGGCTATGACAAGGACCCGGATCGCTACGGCGAGGCGCGTAAGAGGCTTGCGACGCTATCATCGCAGGATGAAATCGAAGCCAAACTGAAGCGCACATACGGCGTCCCGGCTGTCGCTGCCGACACGCCAGCGCCGCATCATGAGCATTTCGGTTTCATCATCGTCAGCTGCGACCGCGCGGACCTGAAACTGTCGCCCAAGGGGCTCTCAATTTATGGGGACACCGAACGCGATTTCCAGCCGATCGAGCCCCCTGCCCTGCCGCGCAAGGAAGTCATCGACGAGTTTGTCGGCGGTTGCCTAGGCATTCGCCGCCCGATCCATGACGGGCGCTGGGGACTTGATACCATGGCCTGTTGCGTCGCGCTCCTCGAATCGAGCCGACGCAATACGGACGTAGCGCCCAACCAACTTCTCGACACTCTATCGGAGAAACCGTGACAATGACCAGACTGAGCCTTTCCCTCGCCTGTTGGGGCTATGACCGCACCGAAGCCCTCCAGACGGGCGCGGTCCGGCCCGACGGCATCGACCTCAACTTTCAGGTTCTGGATGTCGAGGAAACCTTCTTCCGCATGCTGCGCAATCGAGAATTCGATGTCGCTGAACTGTCGATGTCGTCCTATTGCGTGACCCTGGGCCGCGAGAATCCTGGCTTCATCGCCATTCCCGTCTTTCCTTCGCGCTTCTTCCGCCACTCCTGCATTTTCGTCTCCGCCAAAAGCGGCATCGAAAAGCCCGAGGATCTCGTCGGCAAGCGGATCGGCGTGCCTGAATATCAGATGACGGCTCCGGTCTGGATCCGCGGCATCCTGCAGGACGAGTATGGCATTGATCCTGCGTCGGTCACCTACGTCACGGGTGGTGAAGAGGAGCCGGGGCGCGAGGAGAAGCTGAAGCTCAATCTACCCGACAAGTTCAAGGTCGAGCCGATCGGACCCACCCAGACCTTGAAGCGCATGCTGGCGGATGGAGAGATCGATGCGCTGCATACTGCGCGGGCGCCGTCGACCTTCTATTCGGAGCCGGGCAAGGTTCGGCGCCTCTTCCCCAATTTTGTGGACGTTGAAAAAGCCTATTTCGCGAAGACAGGAATCTTCCCGATCATGCATGTCGTGGCCATCCGGCGAGACGTGTATGAGAAGAATCGATGGATTGCTCAGGCGCTTTACAAGGCATTCGTAGAAGCCCAGCGGTTGAGCTATGAACAATTGTTGGTGTCGGCATCGCTGAAAACGATGTTGCCATGGCAGATCGCCGCAGTGGAGGACACTATTGCTACGATGGGCAGGGAATGGTGGCCCTATGGCATCGAAAAGAACCGCCACGTCATCGAGACATTCACGCGTTACCATCACGAGCAGGGCCTGTCGCCCCGCCAGCTCACCATAGAAGAGATGTTCGCGCCCGAGACTTTCGCCGAGTTCCGCATCTAAGAAACCATCCTGCACGAGGCCAGTCTACTGCTCACATGATGGTCCTCGGGACACGTTTAATATCCCGAGGACCATCATAGGAATATGGGTTTCGGGTGCCGGGTACGGTTTTGCGATGCGTTCGTGCGGCGTCTGTGCGAGTGGAGGATCGGTTGAACCCGTCAGGAGTGAACAGATGTCGAAGCACGCCCCCAAACTCGATCCGGAACTGAGTTTGGGCTATCAGGTTCGGCGCTGCCACCGACGGTTCGATCGGCTCTTGAGTGCCTATTTGGCCAAGCACGAACTCAAAACCGGTTTCTGGTACTATCTTCGTGTCCTATGGCTCAGGGACGGGGTGACCCAAAAATATCTGAGCGACATGACTAACGTCACCGAAAATACGACGGTCGCCATGATAAACGCCATGCTTCGGCAAGGGCTGGTGCAACGCGCCAAGGACAAGGATGATCGTCGAAAATTGCGGATTACTCTTACAGATCATGGCCGTGCGCTCGAAAAGGAGCTGATGCAATACGCGATCGACATCAACAAGGTCGCTGTTGCTGGCATCGAGCCGCGCGAAGTTGAAATCTGTCGATCGGTCCTCGAGCGCATATCAGCCAATCTCGCTGCCGAATTTGATAGGCTGCCTGCGAAGCCTGCTGACGAAGGATGACTCCTCCACATCATCCCTGGATCAGGGGCAACAGGCCATGAACAGGGAGGGACGTGTGCGCCATGGCTGAACGGGAAGGCCTCACGGCCACTCCAACTCCCGATAGAGGGAAGCCTTGGCGCAGCCTGACCGACCGTTTCGGCCGAACGATCACTTATGTCCGCCTGTCCGTCACCGATCGGTGCGACCTGCGCTGCCGTTATTGCATGGCCGAGCGCATGGAGTTCCTGCCGCGCCAGGACCTCCTCACCCTGGAGGAACTGGCGGAACTGGCCGATGCCCTGATCGCGCGAGGTGTGCGACGCATCCGCCTGACCGGTGGCGAGCCTCTGGTCCGTCGCGGCATCGTCGGGTTGGTGGAGGCGATCGGCCAACACATCGGCAACGGCCTTGATGAGCTGACGATGACAACCAACGCTACCCAGCTCGCCACAGTCGCGCGCGACCTCCATCGATATGGCATTCGCAGACTCAACATCAGCCTCGACAGCCTCGACCACGAGCGCTTCCGGGCGATCACCCGGCGCGGCGACCTGGACCAGGTGTTGGCCGGGATCGCCGCCGCGCAAGACGCGGGCCTCGCCGTGAAGATCAACATGGTTGCGCTCAAGGCGCTCAACGAAGATGAAATCGGAACAATGGTTGGCTGGTGCGGCGAACGGGGATTCGATCTCTCGCTGATCGAGACGATGCCGTTGGGTGCGGTGGAAGAAGACCGGACCAATCATTATCTGCCCCTCGACCTCGTGAAACGTCGGCTGGCGCGCGAATATGTCCTGATTCCGTCGCTCCACCGAACCGGCGGACCGGCGCGCTATTATGACGTTGCCGAAACCAGTCGGCGGATAGGCTTCATTACGCCCCTCACCGACAATTTCTGCGCCGGCTGCAACCGCATCCGCATATCGGCTACTGGCACCATTTTTGGTTGTCTCGGCCGCGACCAGCGCATCGAACTGCGCGATGCGATGCGTGTTGGTGGCCGGGATGCGATCGACGCGGCGCTGGATGCCGTAATGACCGCCAAGCCACTCCGCCACGAGTTCGACATTGCGCGATCACAGCCGGCTGTCGAACGCCATATGAACGTCACTGGCGGTTGAGCGCCTCCATGATCTTTTGTTCGCCGACGCAGTATGGCCGTTACTTTTTGCGCGGCTGGTCGATTGATTTTCATAAAATTGGTCTGCCTTGAGAAAATTGGTCCATTTCTGAAGAGAGCCCGAGCGGGCGAAAGGAATGGAGAAATATATGGGACGTCAGCGATTTACGCCGGAACAGATCATCGCGAAGCTGCGTGAGGTTGATGTGATTGTCGGGCGAGGCGGGACCACCGACGAGGCCTGTCGTCAGATCGGGATTGCCGAACAGACGCTATATAGGTGGCGTAAGGCGACAGCCGCTGCTTCATATTCGTTGATAATGTCGGTCTTCTTCGCCATGATAAGCTCGTACGCACTACGTTGTTCGACTGTCGCACGAGCTTAATCGCGCGGTCGATTCAGCTACCGTAGTAACGGCCTGTCATCAACAGCCAGCGCGTTCGTTTTTTGCCGTTTCTCTTTGACAATCCAGTTCTAAAGAAACGCTTGGAATCGGATGCGTCCTAACCGATCTGATGACAGACGAATTTCAAATTGAGATACTCATCGATCCCATATCGTGATCCTTCCCGCCCGAGACCGGATTCCTTCACCCCACCGAAAGGCGCGACCTCCGTCGAAATCAGGCCGGTGTTGAGCCCAACCATCCCATATTCAAGAGCCTCACTCACCTTCCAACTGCGCTCAAGGGATTGCGTGTATACATAAGCCGCCAAGCCGCTGTCCGTGGCATTCGCCAAATTGATCGCCTCATCCTCTGTCTGGAAACGGACGAGGCCGGCAAGGGGGCCAAAGGTTTCCTCCCGACATAGGAGAGCATCCGGCGAAACATCTACGAGAACGGTCGGCTCGAAGAAATGGCCTGCCCCGGGCACTCGTCGCCCTCCGGTCAATATCCTGGCACCATGTTTGACGCCGTCTTCGATATGGCTTTCGACCTTTGCAACGGCACGTTCATCGATCAATGGCCCCTGATCCGCGCCGGTCGAAAGACCCGGCCCGACGGCAAGCGCGCGAACACGTGCCGCCAGCTGCCGGGAAAAGGCTTCATAAACGCCGGATTGGACCAGAATGCGATTTGTGCAGACGCAGGTCTGACCTGAATTCCGGAACTTTGATGCTATTGCGCCTTCAACCGCATCGTCGAGTTTCGCATCATCAAAGACAATGAACGGCGCGTTTCCACCCAATTCGAGGGAAACCTTCTTCACGGTGCTCATACAACGGGCGGCGAGCATCTTGCCAACGCCTGTCGAACCAGTGAAGGTGAACTTGCGAACGCGCTTGTCAGCCGTCAGCACATCGCCGATCGGCGCGGGCTGACCGGTCACGATATTGAAAACTCCCGCCGGCACTCCGGCCTGGTCGGCCAGCCACGCCAAAGCGAGCGCTGAAAGCGGCGTCAATTCCGACGGCTTCAGCACCATGGTACAGCCGGCAGCCAGAGCTGGCGCTGCCTTTCGGGTGATCATGGCGAGCGGAAAATTCCAGGGTGTTACAGCGCCTACCACACCCACGGGTTCGCGTCGCACCAGGAGACGGTGGTCGGCCGCATGAGGTGCTAAGACATCTCCGTTCACACGCTTCGCCTCCTCCGCGAACCATTCGATGAACGATGCCGCATACACCACCTCGGCCTTGGCCTCGTGCAACGGTTTGCCTTGCTCGGCCGTCAGAAGGCGCGCCAGATCATCCGTATGGACGAGCACCAGATCATACCAGCGCCGCAAAATCGCGGCCCGCTGCTTGCCTGTAGCTTTTCGCCAATCGGTCAAGGCACGATAGGCCGCGTCGACGGCACCTTCGGCCTCGCGATACCCGAGATCCGGGACCGAGCCGACCAAGGAGCTGTCTGCCGGATTCAAGACGTCGATTCGCGCTTCGCCGTCGATCCATGCGCCATCGACAAAAGCTTGCGCCCGGAGCAGTTTTGGCTCCGCAAGGCTAAGATTCACGTTTGCTATTTCCCTGAAATCCAGTTTGGCATTCCCTAACAAATCCGGCCGATGGATGCCTTCGCGGTATGGACACTCTCATTTGATGAGAAGCCATCCATTCTGATAGCTGATGCATGTAAACGCCCGACGATACTCGCGGAATCTTGATTGCGCGAAACCAGATGAGAAGCGTTAGTCCGGCGTGATAGCGACCAGTTTCGAGACACGCACCGCGCTTCGAGGGCGTCGCGCACCGCTCATCAAGGCATCGTCTGCGATCGCATGGATGCTATAATAGATCAGCGTTGATAGCGCGTGGGGATCATCCACACACCATGCGCCCTCCAGCGTTCCTTGTGAAAGCAGATCGCTGATATAGCCCACAAGCCCGTCGTTCACGGCCACGGATCTGAGCGGCGTATCCCCACTGAAGAAGATCACATCCCGCAACTCGGGCGTGTCCAGATAACTTTCCACCGCCGTCTCGACCAGAAGATCGATCCGCGTGAAAAAATCGTCGGATTCGCAAAGACTGATCCTGCTTTTGACACGGTTCAATATCATGTTGCAGAAGTTGTCCCGAAGTGCCGCACGCAATTCGGTCTTACTTGAAAAATAATGGTAAAGTGTGCCCTTAGCGAGGCCAGTTTCAACGCAAACGTCATCCATCGTCGTCGCGTCATAGCCTCGCTCAACAAACAATCGCCTCGCCGCTTCCAGAATTTCGACGCGCCGAAGCTGAGCCTTCCTCGGACCGGGCGGGGCACCGGCCGGCCGGCGAACTGCGGCCGCGACCCTGCGTCGCCGGTCCCGAACGACCCGTTTCACCTGAACAGTCTAGCTGGCAAGCGGCTCACCCTCCCAAATCTCGGTACCAATTTGCGATTGGGCTTCCTTTGAATAACGAGGTCCCGAAACGGCGCCAAAAGCGAAAAGGGCGTCCACTTGGTCAAACACGACCTCGGAGATGGTCAACGACAGGGTATCCAGAATTTCATCGAGATGATCAATGTTCGTGGTCCCGGGGATCGGAACGACGAAGTCGCGCTTTGAAAGCAGCCAGGCGAGGCAGAGCTGCGCCGGAGTGCAATCTGCAGCCCGGGCCAACCCAGCCATCTGATCATAAAGCCCGAGGTTCCGCGTCAAATGAGGTTCCTGGAACCGCGGCATCGCGGCTCTCAGGTCGCCTTGCTGGAAACCTGCCGTACCCACACTTCCCGCCAACAAGCCGCGAGCCAGAGGCGAGAAGGCGATAAAGCCAATCCCGAGCTCCTCGCAGCAATCGAGTACGGCAAGTTCCACATTGCGCGTCCAGGGCGAATATTCGGTCTGGACAGCTGTCACCGGATGGATCGCATGTACCGCGCGGATCGTTTCTGCCGATACTTCCGACAAACCGATCGTGCGAATTTTTCCTGCCTCCACTGCCCGCGACAGGGCGCCGACCGACTCTTCCATCGGTACCTTCGGATCGAGGCGGTGAAGATAGTAGAGGTCGATGACATCGGTCCTCAATCGTATCAATGCTTCATCCAATGTCTGCGTGATCGCCGCCGCCGAACCGTCGAGACCGCGTTTTCCATTGATCTCGCCAAGCGCGCATTTGCTGGCAAGGACGAAATCCTTGCGGCGATGTCCCAAGGCACGCCCGATCAGCGTCTCATTTGCTCCGAACCCGTAGAGAGCAGCCGTATCGAAGAACGTGACGCCTCTATCCAACGCATGTAACAGTAGCCGTTCAGCTGCTTCAGCCTCGGGACGCGGCTGATACCCATGCGAAAGGTTCATGCAGCCAAGACCAATTGCTGACACGGAAAACGGGCCTAAAGCGCGCTTTGGAAGGGTCGCGGTCATACTATGCTCTTCCTGCCTGTGGTAGCGCGAAGGGATCAGCGGACAAGCTGCGCTTCCAGTTCGCCAAGCACGCGATAGCAATCGAATACGCCGGCGACTGAGGAATTGGGCTCGCGACCCTCGCGGATGGCCGCGACGAACTCACGATCCTGTAACTCGATGCCGTTCATCGACACATCCACCTGGGAAACGTCGATCGGCTCCTCCTTGCCGTTCACCAGGTCGTCGTAGCGCGCGATGTAGGTGCCGTTATCGCAGATATACCGGAAATAAGTGCCGAGCGGTCCGTCATTATTGAACGACAGCGAAAGGGTGCAGATAGCGCCGGTTTCGCTCTTCAATTGGATCGACATATCCATCGCGATCCCAAGTTCCGCATGGATTGGCCCCTGCAGCGCATGTGCCTCGACGATCTTTCCGGCCTGATAGGCGAAAAGGTCCACCGTATGCGCGGCATGATGCCACAGCAGATGGTCCGTCCAGCTACGCGGCTCACCCTTCGCGTTGATGTTCTTGCGGCGAAAAAAATAGGTCTGGACGTCCATCTGCTGGACGTTCAGTTCTCCGGCCCGGATCTTGTTGTGCACATATTGGTGCGACGGATTGAACCGACGGGTGTGGCCCACCATGCAGACCAGACCCGTTTCCTTCTGCTTGGCCAGGACCGCTTGCGCGTCTGCCCAGCTGTCCGCCAGCGGAATCTCTACCTCGACATGCTTGCCTGCCTCCATGCAGGCAATAGCTTGCTTAGCGTGCATCTGCGTAGGCGTGCATAGAATGACCGCATCGACGTCGTCGCGGGCAAGCGTTTCATCGAGTTCTGTAGTGACGTGGCCGACACCGTATTTCTCGGCTATCGCCCGGGTCGGCTCCAGCTCGCGGCCGACCAGCGAAGTGACGGTCACGCCATCGATGTTCTTGAGGCCATCCAGGTGCTTCTCGCCAAAGGCGCCCGCACCAGCCAGTGCAATCCGCATATGTGACATTTCCTTATGTTGGGTTGCTTCGCGAAGCAGCCAGTTGCAGTTCAGCGAGCCCCTGCTCGAGGTCATCAAAGGCCTTGCGTATGCGTCGAGTAGACGCCTGAAAATCAGTCGCTCTCTCGTCTAGCGCCACCGCCGGCCAGCGAGCTTGATGCTCAGCCAGCGCGGCGCGCAAGACCGACAGGTTTTTGCGAAACCGCGACCAGGCAGCCGAAGCACTCGCGTGCGCTTGCCAGTCATTCGTAGAATTGCTGACAAAGCCCAGCTTGCGCGACAATTCGAGCCTCAAACGAACCACTTCCTTCCGCCAGTCAGGCGGTTGGTCCTGGACAACCGAGGCGATCGATTGTTGCGTCTCACGCAGTTCGATCACTCTGGCCTTGAGGTCTTCGAAGTCCACTAGACCTCCGATGACGAACTCTCAGCCGGCCTCAATATGAGATGTCCGACCGCGGTATTGGACGCCGGGACGTGATAGTGCCGATGCAATGGCTTGACCATGCGGCCCAGCGCCCCGCGCATGATGAGCCACATCACCATTTCGATGCCTTCGGAGCCCGTCTCGCGCAGATATTCGATATGGGGAATGGTACGAAGCGTCTCCCCGTCATTTGTGCTCATCAAATCGAGGAAGCGGTTGTCCCATTCCGCATTGATCAGGCCCGCTCGAGGCCCCTGCAACTGGTGGCTCATACCACCCGTACCCCAGACCTGCACGTTGAGATCTTCGGGGAAGCTCGCCACTGCCCGCGCGATCGCCTCGCCCAATTGCCAGCACCGGTTGCCCGATGGCGGCGGATATGTGACCACATTCACGGCAATCGGAATGACCTTTACCGGCCAGGCCTCGGGCTGACCGAACATGAGACTGAGCGGAACGGTCAAGCCGTGGTCGACGTCCATCTCGTTGATGATGGTCATGTCGAACTCGTCCAGGATCAGGCTTTGCGCAATGTGCCAAGCAAGGTCTGCATGCCCGATCACCTCCGGCACCGGCCGCGGTCCCCAGCCTTCATCACAAATACCGTAGCGATCGGCGCAGCCGATCGCGAAAGTGGGGATTATCCGCATGTCGAAAGCCGACGCATGGTCATTGTAGACAATGATGACTACGTCGGGCTTTTCTTCGGCGATCCATTGCTTCGACCAGTCATAGCCGGCAAATACCGGCGCCCAATAAGGCTCGCCCGTCTTGCCGTTGTCGATCGTGGCGCCGATCGCGGGAATATGGCTTGTCGCGACGCCGGCGGAAATGCGGGCCATCACCTTTTCTCCCGAATCGAGCGGACGCCTTCAGGCGAGCGGCCGCCGGCAATCATCATCGCCTGATAGTCCTGGGGGCTCATGCCGGTCATCGTGCCGACGGCCTGTAGGAAGCTGAGCCCATCCGTCGAGAAGACCTTGGCCAGAAAATAGATATTGCCGCCGAGATCGAGGCAGCGATTATAGTCCCGATCCAGAACGGCCTGCTTCTGATCCTCGGTCATCGGCCATTCATCGATATAGGCACGCTCATCGGCTTTCCAGCGCTCACGGTTTTCGGCTTTCATCAGGCTCATCGCGAACTGGTTCATCCAATAGCCCTGCCGGGCACGTTTTGCCGTATAGACCCGCGTGCCGGGGATATCGTCGAACTCGGCCAAATAGGCGTGAATATCCCTTGTTCGACCAGTCACCGCCCATCCTCCCAGGTATAAGACAAAGGGGCTTCCCGAAAGGCGAACCTGTCGAGATGGCTCTCGATTACCCCCCGCAGGGTTTCAGCCTCTTCCGCGCCTGATGTGCGCAGGACGATACGGATACCCTCCGGATCGCTGGTAAAGCTCGCTGAAGCCACGTCAGAAAAGGGGACTAGGCCTTCTCCATCGGCATAGGACGTCTCGAACCGGTGGCTCCAATGCTTGATGAGCTGCTGGACATATTTGTCACCGGAAGCAGTCGAAACGAAGGCTTTCGAAACGAAGCTCACAGCCCTCTCTCCTTCAATCGGGAATCGAGCCGCGGAAAAACCCGGCGGGCGTTCCCTTCGAAGATCGCATGACGCTCCGCGTCGCTGATCACGAGCGCGTCCACATAACGCTTGGTATCGTCGAAATAATGGCCGGTGGTAGGATCGATGCCGCGCACCGCACCGACCATTTCCGAACCGAACAGGATATTCTTGTTGTCGATCACATCGGCCAACAGGTCGACGCCTGGCTGGTGATAGACGCAGGTGTCGAAGAAGATGTTGTTCATCAGATGCGCATCGAGGGCCGGCTTCTTCAGCATGTCGGCCAGGCCCCGGTAACGCCCCCAATGATAGGGGACGGCACCGCCGCCATGCGGGATGATGAAGCGCAAGGTGGGGAAATCCTTGAACAGATCTCCCTCGAGCAACTGCATGAAGGCGATCGTGTCGGCCGCGATGTAGTATCCGCCCGTGGCATGCATCGCGGGATTGCAGCTGCCCGACACGTGGATCATCGCCGGAACGTCCAGCTCCACCATCTTCTCGTAAAAGGGATACCAGTAACGGTCTGTCAGCGGCGGATGCTGGAAATGGCCGCCGCCCGGGTCGGGGTTCAGATTGCACCCGATAAATCCCATATCGACGCAGCGTTCCAGTTCCGCGATGCTGTTCACCATGTCGGCTGCGGGCGATTGCGGCAGCATGCACACGCCAACGAAAGTTTCCGGATAAAGGCCGACCACGCGCGAGATCAGGTCGTTGCAGCGGATCGCCCATTCCTTCGCGACACCGGCATCACCGACATGCGGGGCCATCGCAGACGCCCGGGGAGAGAAGATCGTGAGGTCGGCGCCACGCTCTTTGATCAGGCGAAGCTGGTTGGATTCGATGGTGTCACGGATTTCATCGTCGGAAATCTCCGGATAGGCCGGCGCAGGCACGCCCGCTTTGAAAGCCGCCTTCTGCTCCTCTCGCCAGGCATCGTGCCCCTTGGGCAGCACGGTATAATGACCATGGCAGTCGATAATCAGACTCATGCGGCGTCAACCCTCCCCACTAGTTTGGATTCCAGATCGGTGATTTTCTCGATTTTCGCGGAAAGCCCTTCCGGCGGAGGTGTGACCCCCAATCGACCCAGACGGCGATGCAGCGCGACAGCCTCGCGAGTCATCCCGCTTGCTGCCCCCAACCCTTCGAGCGTGAGCGCAACTTCTTCCATCTCGGCGGCGCGGCGCAGGCCATGAACCATCATCCGGTCGAGATTATAGTCCGCCTTGGCATCCCATTCGGGGCCGAGCGAGCCGAGCACTTCAGCCGTGACCCCTGCCCTTTCCGCCGCGAGCACGCATTCTGCGGTGAGGGCTTCGATACCTTTCACCATCACCGAACGGATCATCTTGATCGCCGAGGCCTGACCGACCTTGTCGCCCACTACCCGGATATTCGTGAAACCCAACCGCTCCAGTGCCGCCGCCGCGTCGCTCCCTCTGACGCCGCTCAGCAACAGCGGTACGGAGAGCTTGGCGGGATTGACCGGCGCCATGACCGCCACGTCCACATACCACCCGCCGGCAGCTTCAATCGTTTGTGCGGCGATGCGCTTGGTTTCAGGCGCCACGCTGTTCATGTCACAGAACATCGCAGCAGGAGCGACCAGCGAGGCGGCGGCGCGCGCGGCCACGACGGCTTGATCTGCCGTCACCAGCGAAAGCACCAGCGGCGAGCGGCTCACCGCATCGGCAAGCGTGTCGCTTCCCGCAACGCCAGCTGCCAGATACTCACGACGCTTGCGGTCGGCGCTGGCCGGATCATCGGTCAAAACGTCGAAGACACGCGCCGAAGTCGACCAGGACCCTGCTTCCGCAAAGCTGCGGCCCGCTTCTCCGAAACCAATCAAAGCGACAGCAATCTGATCCATTTGCCGAGATTAGCGGCAACCGTCCACGCACCGCCAATCGGATTGGCACCTAATGCATTAGAAATTACGAAGTGTGTTCGTCGCGCAGCACTGCGGCCTGTTCCTCGATAACCTCGATCAGAGCAGCCTGTGCCGGCGTAGGCCGCCAATCCGATCGGACGGTCAAACCGATGGTGCGCGACATCGGACGCACCGGGCCTGCAATTCTCACGAGCCACCCCGCCTCCAGTTCCACACTGACCTGATCGGGCGACAGCAGAGTGAGGAAATCGCTTTCGACAAGAATTTGCCGGACGATCATGACTGAGCCGCATTCCATCGGCACGCGTGGTGGCGTAACGCCGACCTCCTCGAACATCGACTGCCAATGCGCCCTTAACGGCGTACCAGCCGCGGCCACGATCCATGGATACCGCGCGAGCGCCGCAATCGTCGGGGGCCGGCGGGCCTGCGCCAGCGGGTGGTGCGCGCCGGCAAGAATGATGAGCGGATCGTCGAAAAGTTCTCTCTGTGCCATATCTGCCGATATATTTGTCCTCGCCGCACCGACCATCATATCGATATCGCCGTCACGCAGCGGCCCCGTCAGCTCGGCATAGGAGCCCTCCATGATGACGATATCGATATCCGGCTTCGCGCGATGAAACGCTGCGACGGCGCTCGGTAACAGGCGCGCACGCGAAAGCGGCATCGCTCCGATCGTGATGCGCCCTCTTTCGTGGCCTCGCAATGCGGCCAGCTCAATATCCGCCGATCGAAGCTCGGCAAGCGCGAGCCGGAAATTGCGCGCCATCGCCAAGCCGCGCGCCGTCAGGACAACACCCTTGCCGCGCCGCCTCACAAGATCCTGTCCCAAAGCGAGCGAAAGGTCGCTCACCGCCCGATGCAGCGATGCTTCGCTCAGACCCATGGCCGTCGCAGCATTTGCATAACTTCCCGCTCGCGATAAGCCGAGAAAAGCGGAAACCTGCGCCGCCGTCGCGCGCGTTTGCCCCAGAAGCCGAATGATCGCGGTAGCGCGCGGCGCCAGGATTCGTGCCTCATCCGTGGGGATCATGCGGCGCGGCTGCCGTTCGAAAAGCGGCACCCCGAACCGCAACTCCAGCTTGGCGATTCCCTGCGTCACTGCAGGCTGGGTAAGGTGAACCTCACGCGCGGCTGCCGTCACGCTTCCACTTTCCATGATCGCCAGAAAGGCGCGCAGATGCCGCAGATTCACGTCCAGCCGTTCCATGCTGCACGATTAGCAAATTCTTATTCATCGGGCAAAGAACGGATTTGCTGCAAGGACGGAACGGCGCGCATTCTCCCAGTTATCGTTGCCAAGGAGAGCGTTGTGTCGGGTTTAGTCGTCCAATCTATCGAGCGAGCGGAAGCGCCGGTAATCGACGCCCTCGCCTCTTGCGGCGTTGCGACGGTCCATGAAGCGCAAGGCCGCACAGGGCTGCTCGCCTCCCGCATGCGCCCGATCTATGCAGGCGCCCGTATCGCGGGCTCGGCGGTCACCATCTCCGCGCCTCCCGGGGACAACTGGATGGTGCATGTCGCCATCGAGCAGCTGCAGCCCGGCGACATTCTCGTGCTCGCCCCCACCTCGCCTTGCGAAGACGGCTATTTCGGAGACCTTCTCGCCACCTCGGCGATGGCACGGGGTTGCCGGGGGCTGGTAATCGATGCGGGGGTACGTGACGTGCGCGATCTGACGGCCATGGGCTTTCCTGTCTGGTCGAAGGCCATCTTCGCACAGGGTACGGTGAAGGCGACGCTGGGATCGGTCAATGTCCCCGTCGTTTGCGCAGACGCCGTGATCCGTCCCGGTGACGTGATCATTGCAGATGACGATGGGGTCTGTGTGGTCGAGCGCGAACGCGCCGCCGACGTGTTGGCAAAGGCCCAGGCACGCGAAGCCAATGAGGAAACGAAGCGTCAACGGCTCGCTGCCGGGGAACTCGGCCTCGACATTTACGATATGCGTGGCCGCCTCGCCGAAATGGGCCTGAAATATGTCTGACCCCACCCGCGTCATGTGGATGCGTGGCGGCACATCCAAAGGGGGCTATTTCCTCAAAGATGACCTCCCTGCCGATATCGCGGCACGCGACGCCTTCCTGCTCCGCGCGATGGGATCGCCCGATCCCCGCCAGATCGACGGGATGGGCGGGTCGGATCCCTTGACAAGCAAGGTGGCCGTGATCTCGAAATCCGAGCGTCCCGGCATCGATGTCGACTATCTGTTTCTTCAGGTATTCGTCGACAAGCCTATCGTTACCGATGCACAAAATTGCGGCAATATCCTGGCCGGCGTCGGTCCGTTCGCGATCGAACGCGGATTGGTGCCGGCACAGGACAGCGAGACGCGTGTCACCATCTACATGATGAACACCGGCCAGATTGCCGTGGCGACAATCGAAACACCGTCAGGGCGCGTGCGCTATGACGGGGCGGCAAGGATCGACGGCGTACCGGGCACGGCGGCTCCGATCCCGCTAGAGTTCCGCGAAACGGCAGGCTCATCCTGCGGCGCGCTGCTGCCTACCGGAAATGCCTGTGACATCGTGAACGGCGTGCCGGTCACGTTGATCGACAACGGCATGCCCTGCGTCGTGATGAAGGCCGAAGACGTCGGTGCGGCCGGCTACGAGAGTCGTGACGAGCTGGACGGCGCCAGCGATCTCAAGGCACGGATCGAGGCGATCCGCCTTGCCGTCGGCGAACGAATGAACCTCGGCGACGTGCGCGAGAAATCCGTACCCAAGATGATGCTGGTTGCACCACCGCGCGACGGAGGCGCCGTCACGGTACGCAGCTTCATCCCCCACCGCGCACATGCCTCGATCGGTGTTCTCGGCGCGGTCAGCGTCGCCACCGCCTGCTTGATCGAGGGATCGCCCGCCGCGCAGGTCGCGTCAATCCCAGGCGGTGCCCGCAAGACCCTGTCGGTGGAGCATCCTACCGGCGAGATGAGCTGCGTCATGGAGACGGATGCAGACGGCCAGGTCACCAGCGCCGCCATCTTGCGTACCGCGCGCAAGCTTATGGATGGAGAGATTTTCGCATGAGTCGTATCGTAAGCTGGCACGCCGATCCCTCACGCCCGCGGTTTGTACCACCCGCCGGCGCGGTCGATGCGCACTGCCATGTCTTCGGACCGATGGCGCAGTTCCCCTTCAGCGCGAAGGCCAAATATCTTCCCGAAGATGCCGGGCCGGACATGTTGTTCGCGTTGCGCGACAGGCTCGGTTTCTCCCGCAACGTCATCGTGCAGGCCAGTTGCCACGGCACGGACAACAGTGCGACGCTGGATGCAATCGCAAAATCCGATGGACGCGCGCGCGGGGTAGCGGTTGTCGATCCAGCCATCAGCGATGCCGAACTTGAAAACCTGCACCAAGGCGGCATTCGCGGCGTGCGGTTCAACTTCCTGAAACGGTTGGTCGACGATGCGCCCAAGGACAAATTCCTTGAGGTCGCCCGTCGCATCCAGGGCCTCGGCTGGCATGTCGTCGTCTATTTCGAGGCGGATATCCTGGAAGAACTCCGTTCGTTCCTCGACGCCATCCCTACGCTGATCGTCGTCGACCATATGGGGCGGCCCGATGTCACGCAAGGACCGGATGGACCGGATATGCGTGTCTTCCGGGCACTCCTCGACAGCCGCGACGATATCTGGACCAAGGTGACCTGTCCCGACCGCCTCGATGGCAGCGGCCCGCCATGGGATGCTTTCGCACAGGCCGTGCGCCCCCTTGTCGAAGACTATCCGGATCGCGTCCTGTGGGGCACCGACTGGCCGCACCCGAACATGCAAGATGCAATTTCGGACGATGGCGCGCTGGTCGATATGATCCCCCGCATCGCACCGACGCCTGAGTTGCAACATCGCCTGCTCGTGGACAACCCGGCCAGACTCTACTGGCATGATTAAAGCATGGATGCTGTCACCGTCGAAACGGGGGCATGCGCTTCATTGGCATGGAGATCGATAGCCGCCAACCAGTCTGAACCAGGCTGCGGCGGTTCCGCAGTTGAGTTCACGCAGACGGAGGGCGGGCATAGAGGGGGATACCTTATGACCGTCACGACATCGAAAGCCGAAAGCGCAGGCTGGGGCTCAATCTTTCTTGTCTATTGTTACGGTCTGCTTGCCATAGCGTCCGCCGGCAAGATGGCGCCGATCGCAGCGGATATGGGCAAGGCGCTCGGCTCTTCTCCGCAGGAGATCGGCTGGATTATCGGTCTCCTGTTCATTGCTCCCACACTCGGCTCAACCCTGGGCGGGTCAGCAGTCGATAGGTACGGTGCTCGGCCCATGCTCGCTGGCGCATGTGTGCTCATCGTGATCGCAAACGCCATTTGCTACATAAGCGACAGCTTGGGCCTGATCGAAGCGGCACGTCTGATCGAAGGTATCGGCTTTGTAGCGATCACCGCTGCCGCTCCTTCGCTCCTCATCATGACTACATCGGGAAAACGGCAAACCGGGGCCATGGCGCTCTGGTCGACCTATTTCGCCGCAGGCATAAGCGCCGGTCTGCTCCTTGCCGCTCCATTCTCCGCAACCGAACACTGGCGTCTGCCATTCGTCATTCATGGTGCGGCGGCAGCCGGCCTTGCCCTTTCCGTCGGCTTGCTCCCGGTGCCTGGACAGACGTCCCGCGGAACCGCTGGCAACGACGACGCCTTGCGGGCGGTGATCGGAGAATCGGGCGTACTCCGGTTGGCGGCCGCATTCGCGATACTCACCATCGCTGGTTTTGGCGTCAATATCGTCATGCCTCAATACATGGCCAAGACTCTTGGTGTTTCCGTATCCATGGGATCTGCTGCCGTAGCGATCTCGAATATCGCCAGTATCTGCGGAGGGATATTGACCGGCTTTCTTCTCTCCCGCGGTCACTCGTTCAAGCTCGTTGCCGCAACCATATCCGTCTTAGCCTGTATGGCGAGCATCTCTCTTTTCCTGCCTCAATCGAGCGTAACCTTAACGATTGTGAGCTTGATGGTCTGGGGTTTCGCCACGCCTGGTACGATGGTGGCGGTGGTCATGATCATGATTCCACGCGTTCTCAAGAACACCGCTATTGTTGGCCTGGCTAACGGTGTTGTCGTCCAGAGCGGCTCTGCCGCCGCGTTCTTCGTACCCGCAATTTACTTCTCTTTACTGGCCAATGGTATCTGGTGGTACTTTGCCCTTCTCGGCCTGGCCTGCGTCATCTTTGCTTTGATAACACTCCTTACCATCCAGCCGACGGGCGGCATGATCGACGATGGTGCAAATATCCACTAACGCCATCTGAACACATGAACCGCCAGTCGCGGAAATGGTGGGGAGGATTGGAGATGGCTGTGCGGGAATGGGACGGGAGTATGATCGGAAAGGGTAGCGCACCCCTATACGAACCTATCCAACCGCTGGGCGCATGACGTGCTCTCCGGCAATTACTAAAGACGAATGCACATGTGCGTGCGACCGATAGTGCTGGCCGCCGGCCGTTCGAGCCGGATGGGCTTCGACAAGCTCCGGACCAATCTGGGCGGACGGCCAGTGCTGGCGCATATCGTCGATACAATCGAACAGGCGGGTTTACCGCCGCCTCATATCGTAACGGACGCGGATGCCGCTGAACTCAGGGATATCCTTGGGAAGCGCGAACTATGCCAGACCCGAGCTTCCGACGCCCGTCGGGGAATGGCCCATTCATTGATCGCTGGGATCTCCGCGCTGCCGCAAGATACGCGTGCTGCGATCATTTGTCTGGGCGACATGCCATTTGTCCCGGCAAGCCTCTTGCAAAGGATGGCTCAGCAAGCGACCCCATCGACGATTTTGGTTCCTATAAGCGATGGGCGAAGGGGGAATCCGATCACATGGGGTTCTGATTTTTTCCCCGCGCTGCTGAATCTCTCAGGTGATACTGGCGCACGCTCACTTCTCGAAAAATATCGCGCGTCTGTCGTTCCCATCCATATTGACGATCCCGGTATTCACTTTGACCTGGACACACCGGCAGCGTTGGCGGCCGCACAAAGTCAATGGAATCAGAGGCACGATGGTTTAACCAGACTACCGACCAAGCTTAGCGATCAATCACCGGATCGATGAGAATGGCCCGGAAATCGTTGACGTTCGTGCATGTGGGTCCTGTTACGACGAGATCGTCCAGCGCAGCGAAGAAGCTATAGGAATCGTTGCGGCGCAAATAGGCCGCAGCATCCAGTTTCTTCCCGGCAGCGCGCGTCAAGGTCGACGCGAACGCAACAGCTCCCGCATTGTCGCCGGCGCCATCCAGGCCATCGGTATCGACTGCCAGCGCCGCAATCCCTTCCTGCCCCGCTGTCGCCAGCACAAAGCCCAGAAGATATTCGCTGTTCCTGCCTCCTCTGCCTCGGCCGGAGACGGTCACGCTCGTCTCTCCGCCGGACAGAATGCATGCCCTACGCCCCGCTCGAAGCGTTTCGAGCGCCAGCTTTGCATGCGCGGAACCCAATTCACGCGCCTCCCCCTCCAGGTCATCCCCCAGAATGATCGGCTTGTAGCCGACGCTTTCGGCGCACCGGGCTGCTGCAATGAGAATATCGCCCGGCTTGACGATCAGGAACGCACTATCACCTGCCCGTCTTGATCGATCGTCAGGTGAGGGATTATCCAAACCCTTCCGCAGGTGCCGGTTGATGGATTCCGGAACATCTATGCCATATCGCTCGAGAATCGGTGTCGCCGCAACGGCTTCCGCCGCATTGGCAATCGTCGGACCAGACCCGATCTTGCGAATGTCGTCTCCCGGTATGTCTGAGACGGCAAGAGTGAGCAGGCGCGCCTTACCTACCGCATGCGCCAGTCGGCCGCCCTTCACCGTGGAAATCTGCTTGCGCACCGCATTGATTTCGGAAATTGTTGCCCCGCTTTTCAGCAAGGCCTTGTTCAGTCCTTGCTTATCTTCAAGGCTGACGCCTTCGGGCAAGCCGACAAGAAGCGCCGAAGCCCCGCCAGACATCAGCGCGATGACGAGATCATCGTGAGAAAGATCTTTGACCAACTCCATCATGCGGTCCGCAGCCACCACGCTGTTCCCGTCGGGAACCGGGTGACCAGCCTCCAAAATCTGAATTGGACCGGAATAGGAAGGCGATTGATGGCCGTAAGGCACAACGACGGCGCCGGAAAGCGGGGCCGGCCAAAGTCTGGCAAGCTCATTCGCCATCGCTGCCGCGGCCTTGCCCCCTCCGATGACGACGGTTCGACCGAGAGGAACTGAGGGGAGAAAGCGCTCAAGCTTGCCTTCGACGCCGGCAGCGTTCAATGCTGTCGACAGGAGAGCATCAAGCTGTACCCTTTGCCTCGCCTCGAGATCAACGAGCGCGCTCATTTCGAGACACCTACGCCATTTTCGACCGGCCGGCCGGCAAAGAAAGCGGCGATATCGCGCGCCAAGCTTAAGCCCATACCTTCCCTTGCGCGTCTCGTCGCACTTCCGAGATGCGGCAGGAGGAAGGTGTTAGGTGCCTCTACAAGATCGCGGCGAATATCGGGCTCGCCGACAAAAACGTCGAGCCCGGCGCCGCCGAGCTTGCCGGATTGCAACGCCGCAATCAGGGCTGTTTCATCGATCAACCCTCCCCGTGCCGTGTTGATCACGATCGCACCAGATTTCATCGAAGCTATGCGCTCTGCATTGAGCCAGTTTTGCGTCTCCTCGGTCAATGGCAAATGCAAAGATAGAAAATCGCTGCCAGCCAGGACTTCCTCCATCGATGAACAAATGATCGTCCCGGGAGGGGGTGGATCACCCGCGGACGATGAACGGACCGAGGTCAGTATGTTCATGCCAAACCCTGCCGCTCGGCGAGCGACCGCGCGGCCGATCCGGCCAAAACCGAGAATACCCAAGGTCGAGCCGTGAATATCCGTACCGACGAGCTGGTTCGGTTCCCAACCGGTCCACATCCCCGACCGCAACAAAGCCTCCGCTTCGCTTGCGCGCCTGGCCGCTCCGAGGAGGAGGAGCCAGGCTATGTCCGCCGTGGCTTCGGTGAGCACGTCGGGCGTGTTCACCAATGCTATTCTCCGAGCTTGCAGCGCCCTGAGATCGATATGGTCGATACCCACGGAGTAAGTCGCTACAAGCCGGATGGAAGGGGGTAACCGATCGATAAAATCCGCGGTCACCTTGTTCATGGGTCGTGCGGCTGAGCGGAACAGGAAAGTGTCATAAGGCACTGTTTGGCTCG
>JAEMRT010000174.1 GCA_016463225.1 Sphingopyxis sp.
CGTCGGTGGACGGCTCCATGAGCCCGCCGCCGCCGGCATCCTGGTTCATCCGCGCTGGCCAGTTGGGGCCGGGCCGGATGCCCTCCGCAAAGAGAGTGTGCGCAGCCGCGATGGCGCGCGCCCGTTCAGCGCCGCACATCGGACACTGCCTTTGCAAGCGCAGGCTTTGCGTGCCGATCGAGGAACGCTTCGAGTTCGGCCTGCTGGAAGCCCGAGATGAACTTGCCATCGGCGACCAGCGTCGGCGTTCCTGAAACGCCCACTTTGGCGACCAGTTCAGCGTCCTCCGCAACCTTGGCACGGCCCTGCGCGCACTGGCGCAGGACGGGGGGTGTCTGGCCGGAATAGGCCGCCCGGAAGGCCGCCTCGCGATCTGTCGAGCATAGGATATGCTCCGCCTTGGCAGCAGCGGTCGGGTGGATGCCGCTCACGAAGAAGATGAGACGCCTTACCGGCTTGCCCTCTGCTGCCTTGGCGCTCCAGAACCGATCGAGCGCCTGGCAGTAAGGACAGTCCGGGTCGGTGAATTCGATAACCGTGGGCGCATCTGCAGGGCCGATCGCCAGTGCCTTGGCAGGGTCGATGGCGTTGAGACGGCGCGTAGCGCCCTGTTCCTGCGCCAGCGCGGTCAGGTTGACGCCGTTGCGGTCGTAGACCGTAGCGAACAAGAGATGCTCACTTTGCGGCGCATAATAGATGATCCGGCCACCAGCGCTCGCCTGATAGATTGGGCCCTCGACGGGCGCGGGACCAAATTCCTCGAAGCGCAGATTGGTGAAGGTCTGCTGAAGCTGCCTTTCCGCTTCGCCAGCCGCTTCGACGAGCTGCGCACTGGAGATAGGCTTTGAATCCTTTTGCGCATAGGCTGCTTCAGGCTGAAGGAAGGCAATCAGTGCAGCCGCACTGATCCCGCCTAACCATTTTGCTACGTTCCCATTCCAAACACGCGATCTGCCGCAAATCTGCGTTGGCCATTTGGAAGGCTTTGGCTCGCTCACAAATGGAGGGATCGCCAATCCGGAATGTCTATGCGAAACTGACATAAGCCTCCTTCATCCTGCGCGCATCGCTGCACGCCGGGTTTCGTTATGCGGTTTGGGCTGGGAGCACTGTTCAAGGGCTGTGCTCGCCGTCACCGTGTTGTTCGGATGGATGAAGGATGAAAGGTCAGAGCAAGCCGCGCAATGGGCAGGGTACTGAGATGCCGATTCGGCACTTCAGTACCGAAATCGGCACTTCAGTGCCGATTTCTTCGCTTTTTTGGGGTCATTTGCCCGTCTCTATTCATCGGGACGCTGCCGCGACGGGCGTTGGCAGGCTGCGAATCATGCAGGGAGAGCGTGCATGAGGACATCGAGGACTTACAAACTCCAGTTATCGGAGAAGGGTGTCGATCAATTTCTCGCCTGCCATTGCAGGCTTGCCAGAATGACGCGCGAGTTTATTTCCTATGGAACGACTCTCCATGTCGCGATGAGCATTCTGGATGGCTGCGACCCTGCCGAGATTGTCGCAGAACTCGAATCGCCGCTTTGCGGTGCGTTGGGCGGTCCTTCATTTCGCTTTGTTGGTACGACATCGCGATTGACCAACATCGTCGATCGCATCGCGAGCCGCCTGATCGAGAGCGGGGAATGTGGAGGTGGGGTGGCGACATGGCGACTTTATAATGTGGCGCTGATCATGTTCCAGGCGTCCGAAGATCGGGAGCTGCAAAGCGCCTATCGAAAGGCAGCGCTGATCACCTCGCAACGATAGGTAATAAGGCGTCTATCCCTGCGACATGGGGCGTTTCCCAATGCTTTCACTATGAAAGCGTAAAAATTTGACCTTTGGTGCGACTAACAACATTTTTGACCCGTGGGCTGTGCACGGGAGCTTTGAGCCATTGGCAGGGAGACCTTGTCATGCCGCTACAGGCAATTCCCAATGCACGCGATCCCTCGGTCCTTGAGATGATCAAGCTGATGTCCGGGAGGCGCATCGAAATGAAGAGACGGGTCGAACGGATAACGCAGGAAGATTTCGCGGCGAACATAGGGATCGGCACGCGCTGGCTTCGCGAAATCGAGGCCGGCAACCCCAAGTCCCGTCTCGACGATCATTTCCGCTGTGCGCATGCGCTGGGTCTCTCGACTGGACATCTCGTCATACCCCTGCTTTTCATGGAACACCGGCGGGTATTTCCGCGCGGGCTACTGGAAGGGGATCTCTCGAAACTGGAAACCGTCTGCATCGATGCCATCGCACAACATAATCTCGAAACGCTTTCGCGCCAGCTCTTCACGCCTGATGCAGATGCCAATCCTGATAAAAAGCTGGACGAGTGACTTCACATGTCACCGGGAACGCGCCATGCTGAACAAGTCTATCTAGACCTCAAAAAAGCACTGCTTTCGGGGCGTTACGTCGGCTCTACCGATCTGTCTATTGCCGCTCTCGCCTCGGAATTCGGGACCAGTCCCTCGCCTATTCGAGACGTACTGCACCGCATGTATGGCGAACGCTTGCTTCGGGCCGGACAGCATCATGGGTTCCGCATTATCGACTGGACTCCAGAAGGATTATGCGACTGCTATACATGGCATGGTCAACTCATTCGCATGGCGCTCAAGAGCCGCGCACGCCAAAATATGCAACGCCCTATAGCCCCGGATGGTTGGGTCACTGACTACACGTCCTCAGCCGCGATCGTAGGCACGGCCGAGCGGATGTTTCTCACACTTGCAGCTGCATCCCAATCAGCAGAAATTGTCGCGGCGATTGCCAATGCCGGAGAACGGCTACGTTCCGTCCGACTCCGGGAGCTGGACCGTTGGCCAGACTGCGCCGACGAACTTCGTCGTGCCAATATATTGGCAGCTTCCGGGACAGGAAGAGCACTTCTGGAGATGCTCTGGAATTATCATCGCCGCCGGATCAGGGCAGCGCCGATGCTGTGTGAATGACAGGCAAATAATTCATAACAAGACAAAATATTCAGAGCGTGAATATCATGATTCCATGATTGCAATATTCGCGTATAATGCTTTCACAATGAAAGCATATATTGGCGAATATATCCTTCCATCGACATAGCCTTTCTGTCGCCACGAACCGCGTGGTCAATCAGAAGGAGGCAAATATGGAACGCACATATGGCAAATCCGACGAAGCCGTCGTTGAACTGGGTGTCGCCAGCAAGGTGACAAACGGCCAGGGGCAGCGCCTCACCGACAGTCCGCAGGGGCAGTCGGCCGCGGGCATTCTCGACGACTGACAACCAAAAGTCTGGTCCGGCCGCCATGCCGGACCAGACAAGGTTTAAGGGGCCAGCGATGAATGCCGTCATCTTGAAACCGCGTGTTGGATATTGCGATATTGGCGATCGCCTGGTTTTCCTGGACGTCGATCGCGATCGCTACCTCATGATAGCGCCCGAACTGGAGATGGCCGTTCGCGAGCTGGTGGCTGGCCGTGTCGTTGATGCCAAAGGACTGGAGGCCCTGGCTGCAACCGGCTTGTTCATATCTTCACACGCTGCAGCGGGTTCATCCCATCCTTTTTCGGGGATCAGACCTACCCGCGCATTGTGCGATAGAGCTGAAGGGACTTCGGACAAGCTTGCCTTCGGCGCCCATTACGTCGCTGCGTTTCTTTGTCTGGCATTCTTCCATCTTGTGGCGCGATACTGCCCGTTGAGGATGAGGATCTTCTTAACGACATCCCTTGCGCGATCAGGGGAAAAGGCGTTATTGCTATCGAAAATTCCTGTGCTTCTTGCGGCCTTTCATAGCGCGACCCTGCTTTTCCCCCGCAAAGATCGCTGTCTTCCCGATGCGCTCGCGTTGCACGCCTATCTTGCCCTGTGCAAGTTGCGCACGACACTCGTCTTTGGCGTCCAGTTGGAGCCTTTCCAGGCGCATTGCTGGGTCCAGCATGAAGATGTGGTTTTGGGTCAGGATATTGAGACTGTCCGGGCATTTCTTCCAGTACTTGCCCTGCCATGAACACGCGCTATTCGATAATCCTCCGCCGCGGCGGACCCATGTCGTTGGAGGATATCGGGGCAGCGGAAGAAGTGGGCATCGCGTGCAGCGCGGACCTTGAAGTCCAGCGTTTCCATCATGATAGCGTCATTCTCCTGGGCGACTGTTTCTCCGAAACGGGCGGACCGCGCGGTCTTGAGATTGCCTGGAACGATGACCCGGTGCTGCTCGTCCGGAATTTTGTGCAGGCGCATTGGGGACGCTTCGTCATGATCGTCCAGAGCCCTGTTACAAATCATACAGTCATCTATCGCGATCCGTCGGGCATGATACCCTGCTATTATGCCTGTGATGAGCATCGTGTCGCAATTGGGACGGAGGCTGCGCCGATCCTGCAGGCCTTGGGCATCACGCCGCATATCGACTGGAAAAGCATCGCCAATGGCCTGATGGCGCCGGATCTGCGCAGGCATCAAACCTGTCTGCAGCACGTAACCGAGGTTCTGCCCGGGGAGATGGTGATCCTTGACCAGGATGGAAGCCATCATCATCTGCTCTGGAATCCTGCCGCTTATGTGAATAATAATCTGCAATGTGATTTCGAACAGGCGAGTTGCCTGTTGAAAGATGCGTTGTGCAGGGTGATGTCCACATGGACCCAGCGCTATCCCAATCCCCTCATTTCCGTGTCTGGCGGATTTGATTCATCGGTACTTGCTGCACTGTCCGCACAATATGGTCCGGTCGGCCTCATCCATTTTTATACAGCCTCGCCACTGGCTGATGAACGTATTTATGCTGCCGCGCTTGCGGACCATCTGGAATATTCCATCAGCCCCACATTAATGTCGCCTCAGGATATGGACGTCGCCATCAATCTCTCCGTCCACCGGCCGCGCCCATCGGCCCGCACTTTCACACAGATTTTCGATCTTGCATCGGCGCAACGGGCTGCAACACGGGATCATGGTGCGCATTTTAATGGTGGTGGCGGCGATAATGTGTTCGGGAAGTTGCATTCGGCCTATCCGTTGGCTGACCGCTACAGCCATACAGCTTTCTCTCGCGCACTGGCGTCAACGGCCAGGGATATCTGCGCCGTAACCGGGACGTCCCTGCCAATGGTCTTGCGGCAGGCTTTCAAAGCCTGCGTCAGGCAAGATATGCTCGTTCCCTGGCCGATCATGGCGGATCTGCTGACACCCCTTGCTCTTTCCATGCAGGACACCGACGTTCACCCTTGGCTCAAGGCGGTCCACGGGGCCCCTCCCGGGGCCAGGCAGCATGTCAGGAGTATCGCGCGGGCGACGGCCTCGACCGATCATCTCAACATTTCCGACGATCGGCCCACTATCTATCCGTTGCTGTCCCAGCCGATTCTGGAGCTCTGCCTGTCTTTCCCGACCTGGTTCTGGTTCACAGGAGGGCGCGACCGTGCCTTGGCCCGCGCGGCGATGGAGCCCTTTCTGCCGCCCTTGCTGACAGGTCGTGCCGGAAAGGGTGCATTTGATGGACTATTGCACCAGATCTGGATCCTGCATCGGGATACTATCATCGACGATCTGCAAAATGGCTGCCTGGCCGACCATGGCCTTGTTGATCGGGACGCGATCGGGATGCTCGGAACGGATCGGGGCGTAGCGCTTGCGACGCCCACGCGCATTCTTCACCTGCACGAGATGGAGATCTGGTGCCGGGCATGGTCGTGAAAAGCTGGAATATTCATAGCGTCAGCCGCCAGGGGTCGCGGGTAGCGGATTGAGCTGCTCCTCAAGCCATTGTATGTTGCGATCGTAGATGGCCGCGCGATGCGCCGAGTGCAGTTTGACATGCCCTTCATCGGGATAAATATACATTTCGATCGGCCAACCCCGCCGCCGCAGGTCGCGATAGGTCGCCAGGCCCATTCGAAATTCGCTGGACGCCGCCTGAATGAGAAGAGGGACCGGTCTGGCGTCAGGCGCGTCTACAAGCGAGGCTACGCGCCAGAATGACTCTCCGGAAGCTCGCGTGGCCGGATAGCCCATGCCAATATAGAAATTGTCCAGCGCTTCGCCCGATATTTCGAGTCCGGATTCGCTTTCGCAGCATGTGCTAAGGATCGCTGCGGAAAAGAGCGTTGAATTGGCAAGCGCGAAGGTGGCGGTCACGGCGCCATCGCTCTGCCCGGTGATAGCGACGCGCAGAGGGTCGATCAGTCCTTCCAGATCCAGCTGCCTGATAACCTGTCTGAGTGAGGAGAGGACATCACGACGATCGGCAAAACCATGCATGCTTTGCCGTAGATATTCTTTCTCATTCAGTGGCGCATCTGTAGCTGGCCGCCATTGTGGGCGATTGAAGCTGAGAACGGCAAAGCCCCGTGCCGCCAGCGCCTGGATCGGATATTCATCGCCCGTGCCGCCGCGCAGGAAGCCGCGCGACTGATATTGGACGATGACCAGCGGCAATCGGTGACCGGACGTGTAGCGGGGCGGCAGGACGAGGTCACCGAACGCTGCGACGCCCGCATCATTTCTCCATTCTAGTCGCCGAACGGCTCCCGGCTCCAGTGCGGCATATTCAGGATTGGGATCGAGCAAGAGGCGTCGGGCTCCATCCCGGGTAGAAATCGCGACCAGAAGCCTGGGGGTGTTCGATGCTTCCTGCGCGCAGATGATCTCGTCGCCAGCATATTGGCAGCCAAACAGGGCGTCAGTGGTGCTGAGCAACCTGCGCGGCACATTGCGCCCGGGAACCCATGCGAAAAACTCTGTCCGGCTATTACCGATGCCCGTGCGCCGCTGAAAATATAGCGTTCTGCCATCGTCCGACCACCATAGGGAATTGACCCCGCTGCACGAGGCTGTGCGACA
>JAEMRT010000175.1 GCA_016463225.1 Sphingopyxis sp.
GGGCTGGGCTTCGATATTGTCGGGGGTATAGGGCCGCAGCACCGACACCGCATCGACCTTGCCGGGATCGGCGAGGGGGCGGGCGAGGGCGCCATCGTCCTGCCGCCGCACGACGATCGCGACCGGGATGTTCGGCGGATACAGCCCGCCGGTTCCGGAAGTCACCAGAATGTCGCCTGGCTTGAACGGGTTGTTGGCAATATTGAGGGTACGAATGTCGAGATCGCCGTTGCCCCGCCCATAAGCGAGCGCGGGCAGGCCGTCGCGGGCGCGGCGTACAGGGACGATGTTATCGACGTCAGTCAGCAGCAGCACCTGCGACACCGAGGGACCGCTGCTGAGCACGCGCCCGATCAGGCCGTCGGCGCCGCGCACGGGCTGTCCCGCGGCGACCCCCAGATTGCGCCCGATGCTGAGCAGCGCGATGCGTTTGCTGCTGGTCGAGGTCGAGGTGAGCAGATAGCCGTTGGCAAGCGCGGTCTTGTCGGTTTCCTGCAGCTTGAGCAGCGCCTTCAGCTGGCGGTTTTCTTCCTGCAAGGTGCTGGTGGCGACCAGCTCGCGGCGCGTATCGGCCAGCTCGCTGCGCAGCCGCCGGTTCTGCGAACCCGCGCTGACATAAGCGCCGACACGGTCGTCGATGCCCGAAATCGACCCGATCACCGACCGCGACACGCGCGCGACCGGCGCGGTGATTTCCTGACTTGCCAAGCGGAGCTGGGCAAAGCCGACGGGGTCAACGACCGACAGGATCGCCAGCAGCAGCCCGGCGACGGCGCCAGTCACCGCGATGACATAGGCCGCGAACAGGCTGTATTGGGCCTTTCGGGATTGCCCCGGACGTCGATGTACCGGGCGGACCATGGCGGAGCTTAAACGATCAAGCTTGCTGGAGTACGCCGCGGAAGGCGGGGTCTTCCATCGCGCGGCCGGTGCCGATCGCGACGCAGGTCAGCGGATCGTCGGCGACGGTCACCGGCAGTCCGGTCGCTTCCTTGAGCAACTCGTCAAGCTCGGCAATCAGCGCGCCGCCGCCGGTCAGGACGATGCCCTGATCGACAATGTCGGCGGCGAGTTCGGGGGCGGTGTTTTCCAGTGCGATGCGCACACCTTCGACGATCGTGCCGATCGGTTCGGACAGCGCTTCGGCGATCTGCGCCTGGTTGATCGAGATTTCCTTGGGCACGCCATTGACCAGATCGCGGCCCTTGATGTGGATCGTCAGGCCAACCCCATCGGCGGGAGTGCGCGCGATGCCGAAATCCTTCTTGATCCGCTCGGCAGTCGCTTCGCCGATCAGCAGATTGTGATGGCGGCGCACGTAAGAGACGATCGCTTCGTCCATCTTGTCGCCGCCGGCGCGGACCGAAGTGGTATAGGCGAGGCCGCGGAGCGACAGCACCGCGACTTCGGTCGTACCGCCGCCGATGTCGACGACCATCGACCCGATCGGTTCGGTGACGGGCATGTCGGCGCCGATCGCGGCGGCCATCGGTTCCTCGATCAGCCACACTTCGCTGGCGCCTGCGTTCGACGCGGCGTCACGGATGGCGCGGCGCTCGACGCTGGTCGAACCCGACGGAACACAGATGACGATTTCGGGGCTGCGGAACGCGTTGGGCTTGCCGCCATGCACCTTGGTGATGAAATGCTTGATCATCTGTTCGGCGACGTCGATGTCGGCGATGACGCCGTCACGCAGCGGGCGGATCGCCTCGATGCTGTCAGGGGTCTTGCCCATCATCAGCTTCGCGTCGTCGCCGACGGCCTTCACCCGCTTGATCCCGTTGATCGTCTCAACCGCGACGACCGAAGGTTCGTTCAGCACGATGCCCTTGCCGCGCACATAGACCACCGTGTTGGCGGTGCCGAGGTCGATCGCCATGTCCTGGGAGTTGAATTTGAACCAGCGAGAAAAGAATGACATCGATACTGCTTCCCTGTCCTCGGCGCTGGCCCTGGGGAAGGGCCACGCCGCCGCGTCGTTACACCTGCGCGCCCGGCCGGCGACAGGACCAATCAGGGAGAGATTCCGGCTCGGCCGACGGGGGCTGGCTGGACAATATGATAAGGCTGTGCGGGTGGGTCGCGATTTGCGCTCGACTGCGCTAGGACAGCCCCCATGTCAATACGTCGCCTGCCTGAAACGCTCGTAAATCGGATCGCAGCCGGTGAAGTGGTCGAAAGACCCGCCGCAGCGCTCAAAGAACTGGTCGAAAACGCCATCGACGCCGGGGCGAATCGTATCGCGGTGCGAATCGCCGCGGGCGGCATTTCGCGGCTCGAGGTCGAGGATGACGGTTGCGGCATGACGCCTGCCGATATGGCGCTTGCGCTCGAACGCCATGCGACATCCAAGCTACCCGATGACGCGATCGAGGATGTCACCACGTTGGGCTTCCGCGGCGAAGCGTTGCCGTCGATCGCCAGCGTCGCACGCCTGACGCTCGAAAGCCGGATCGTCGGCGGCGACGGCTGGCGCCGCGTCGTCGACAATGGTGCGGTAGTCGCCGAAGGCCCGGCGGCGCTCGCGAATGGCACGCGCGTCGTCGTCGAGGATCTGTTCGCGCGCGTCCCCGCGCGCCGCAAATTCCTGCGCAGCGCGCGCAGCGAATATGCCGCGTGCCTCGATGTCGTAAAGCGGCTGGCGATGGCACGGCCTGATGTCGGCTTTACGATCGAACATGATGGCCGCCGCGCGCTCGATGTGCAGGGCGGGCAGGACCAGTTGAGCCGCGTCGCGGCGCTCACCCAGCGTGACCTCGCCGCGAACAGCATCGGCGTCGATCTGACACGCGGTGACGTCCATATCGGCGGGGTAATCAGCCTGCCGACCTACAATCGCGGCATCGCCGATCATCAATATCTGTTCGTCAACGGCCGCCCGGTGAAGGATCGGCTGCTCGTCGGCGCACTGCGCGGCGCCTATGCCGATCTGCTCGCGCGCGACCGCCACCCGGTGGTCGCGCTGTTCCTCGACGTCCCGGGCGGCGAGGTCGATGTGAACGTCCACCCCGCCAAGACCGAGGTGCGCTTTCGCGACCCACAACTGATCCGCGGCATGATCGTCGGGGGCCTCCGCCGCGCGCTCGATGAACATGGCTTCCGCAGCGTTCAGCGCCCCGCCGAAGCGGCGCTGGCGGCGTGGCAGCAGGAGCCGGTTGCGCCGCCCGCGCCGACGCTGTTCGCCGCGCATCTGCCCTATCCGCATGCCCCGGCGACGCATTTGTTCGGCGCCGACACCGATCCCGCCACCCACGCGCTGCTGCGCGACCGCGTCATCGATTTTGCGCCGCCACGCGATGCACTGCCGATGGGACGCGCCGAAGCGGCGACCGCACCGGTGCCGCACGCTGAGGCGCATCCGCTCGGCATCGCGCGCGGCCAGATCGCGCGCACCTACATCGTCGCCGAGGCCGAAGACGGCCTCGTCATCGTCGACCAGCACGCCGCGCACGAACGCCTCGTGCTCGAACAACTGCGCCGCGGCATGAGCGGGCAGGCAGTACCAAGCCAGGGTCTGCTGCTCCCCGAAGTCGTCGAACTCGACGAACCCGCCTGCGACCGGCTCGAAGCCGCGGCGGCGCAGCTTGCGACGCTCGGCGTCGAGCTCGAACGCTTCGGCCCCGCCGCGGTGATGGTCCGTGCGACCCCGGCTATGCTGGGCGCGATCGACTGCCGCAAACTCGTCACCGACATCGCCGACGATCTTGCGGGCTATGACGCCGCGCTCGGGCTCAACGAAAAGCTCGAACTCGTCGCCGCCACCATGGCCTGCCACGGCTCGGTCCGCGCCGGCCGCACGCTGAGCGTTGCCGAAATGAACGCGCTGCTGCGCACAATGGAGGTCACCCCGCACAGTGGTCAGTGCAACCATGGCCGCCCGACTTGGGTCAAACTGGCGATGGATGATGTCGAAAGATTGTTCGGCCGAAAGTGACGCCCGGCCCGCAGCTCAGGCCATCTTGATCCCGGCAACACCGTTCTCGACCACCGCCGTCGCGCGCCTGGACAGCGTGTTCACCGGCGTCGTCACCTTGTCGACAACCATGAAATGCGTCTGCCACGCTTCGCGATTGACGTCGCACACCAGATAACCGCGCTGGTCGTTCGCGAATTTCAGTTCGGGGTTCAGCTTCAGAAATTCGTCGGTGCCATTCCGCTTGTCGCTGCCGTCGCCGCCGCTCGAAATCGAGGTTGCGACAAATTCGGCGCCGACGACCTTGTCCTTCAACACCAGGTCGCCGCAGAAATTCTGGTGCTCGTCGCCGGTCAGCACGACGCTATTGTCCAGCCCGCCCAGCCGCGACAATATCCGTTCGCGCGGCGCTTCATAGCCCGCCCAGCTGTCGAGATTGACGATCTTTTTGGGTTCGTCGGGTTTGCGTCGCCGGTCGAGCGACATCATCGTTACCTGTTGCGCCAGCGCGTTCCACGTCGCGCCGCGTTTGGCGAGATTCTTGTTCAACCAGTCTTCCTGCGCGCGGCCCAGCACCTGCGCCTCCTTCGCGAACACCTCGGGACACGCCGGTTTAAACCCGTCGCCGCACGGCTGGTCGCCGCGATACTGCCGCGTGTCGAGCAGCTGCATTGCCATCAGGTCGCCATAGCGAAACTCGCGGTTCATTGCGACCATGCCGCCGCGCGGGAGCAGCGCCTTGCGCACCGGCATATGTTCGTACCACGCCTGCATCGCCGCCTGTTTTTTCAGCATGAACACTTCGGGCGACGCGGCTTCGGGGTCGTTGCCGGGCAGGTCGAGCGACCAGTTGTCGATGTCGGACACCCAGTCGTTGATGATCTCGTGATCGTCGAAACTCGACAGCACCGCGTGGACCGAGCGCACCGCCTGCTGGTCGATGTCGAGCAGCGTTTGCGCATACGCCGCGCGGAAATCGGTGACGTCGATCAGCGCGCGCTGTTCGTACCGGCGCACCGGGAGGATCGGCAGGCCGCTGTCGTACAGATAATTCTGCTGATACTCGTAAATGAAGTCGCCATAATGATAGACGAACGCCAGATCTTCGCGGGCGAGATGGCGATAGGCGCCGTAAAATCCCGATTCGAAATGCTGGCACCCGGCGACCCCGAATTTCAGCGCCTCAACCTTGGCGCCGGGGGCCGGCAGGGTGCGCGCGCGGCCGCGCAGGCTGCGCTCGCCGGCGGCGGTGAAGCGGTAATAATAGGGGCGATCGGGCTGCAGGCCGGCAACTTCGACATGGACGCTGTGCGCCAGCTCGGGGCGCGCGAGTTCGGTTCCCTTGGCGACGATGTCGCGAAACCCGCCATCACTCGCGACCTCCCACTCGACCGGCACATTGGTCAGCGGCATCCCGCCGTGGCGCTCCATCGGCTCGGGCGCCAGCCGGGTCCAGATGACAAAGCCGTCGCTCGCCGGATCGCCCGCCGCCACGCCCAGCTTGAACGGAAAGTCGCGCAGGATGCCCTGCGCGCGGACGATCGCGGGCGCGGCCAGGCCGACAGCGGTCGCGGTGGCAAGGAAATGGCGGCGGTTCAACATGGGCGGCTCCGAAGGACGAATCGACCCTCCTTCGATAGACGAGCCATGGGTTACTGCAATGACAGAGGCCGTGGGGGTTCAGAGAAGCAGCGACACCATCCACAGCGCCATGCCGACCATCGCCAGATTTTCGGTGAGTGACACAAACCCCAGCGGCACCCGGCTGCTGCCCCCGACGCAGGCACATTTCAGGTCGCGCTTGTCGATATAGACCGCCTTGAACACCGACACCGCGCCGATGCCGCCAATGAACAGCGCGACGGGGATCGACAGCCACGGCAGCGCATGCGCGGTCATCAAAACGCCGGCAAGCCCCTCGGCAAATGGATAGAGGGTGGCATAGGGCACCCAGCGGCGCGCCAGCAGATCGTAATTGAGGAACATCGTCGCGAATTTGCCCAAGTCCTGCAGCTTGAGCAGCGCCAGCACGATCATGCTGAACGAGATGAACCATTCGCCCGCCTGCATCGTGAACGCGGTGTCGAACGCGGCAAAACTCGCCGCCAGCGCCATCAGCGCGGTCATCGCGAACAAGGCGGCAACGGGCCGATAGCTCACCGCATCGGGATCTGCGACGGTCAGGCCGAAATGGCGGCGCAGATCGTCATAGCCGCCGATACGGACGCCATCGATAAAGGTCTGCGGCGTCGTCTGGACGCCGTGCGCGGCCTTGAACGCCTCGACCTCGGCGCGCGTGGTCAGCCAGCGGTCGTCGACGGCGAACCCGCGCCGCTTCAGCAGATGCTTCGCCTTCAAGCCAAAGGGACAGATATGGCCGGGAATGACCATGCGATGGAGTGTTGCCTGTTGTGTCATGCACTCCATATAAGGTCCGTACCATAGTACGGAGTCAAGCGATGCAAATCACTATCGGCAAATTGGCGCAGGCGGGCGACGTCGGGGTCGAAACGATCCGCTATTATCAGCGCCGCGGCCTAATGGGGACGCCCGCGCGCAGCGGTGGTGACGGCTGGGGCGGCGGGGTGCGCCGCTATGACGAAAGCGATCTGCGCCGCCTGAAATTCATTCGCGCGGCGCAGGCGTCGGGTTTCACCCTCGAAGAAATCGCCGAGCTGCTCGGGCTGGAAGAAAGCGACGACCGGGTGCGCGTGCGCAGCCTTGCGCGCCAGCGGATCGATGTACTCGACGCCAAGATCGCGCAGATGACCCAAACCCGCGCCGCCCTCGCGCGCCTCGCCGATCAATGCGCGGCGAGCGACAAGGGGCCGTGCCCGATCCTGGCGGCGTTCGAGCCTTAGCGACTGGAAGGAGGCGTCGCGTCTCCCCTCCCTTTTAGGGAG
>JAEMRT010000176.1:0-2722 GCA_016463225.1 Sphingopyxis sp.
GCGCGGCGTTTTCGTTGCTCTCGGTGCCGGGGGTTGCGGCCGGGGTGGGCGTCGGGGTCGGCGCGTTCGCCGTGACCGTCGTCGCCTGCGGCGGCTGGTTCGACAGCGCGCCGGGGATGCCGACGGCGGGCGCATCGCCCGCGCCGCTGACCGTGCGGGTGATCTGTTCGCTGGTCATCGCGCGGTCGTCCTTGGGAAAACTCTCGCGCGTGGCCTGACTCTCGGACATGTCGACGTCGGCGTGGACCTCGACGCTGTAATTGCCCGCGCCGAGCATCGGGCCGAGCAGGGTGTCGAGCGCACGGCGGAAGCGATCCTCGACCTGCACCTGCAACTGGAATGCCTTCATGTCGCTGCCCGATGCGGTGTCGGACAGCAGCGCGCCGCGCTGGTCGATCACCGACACCTGATCGGCGTTCATCCCGGGCACCGACGAGGCGACGAGGAAACGGATCGCCTGCACCTGACCATCGCTGAGCGAGCGGCCATTCTGCAGGGTCAGCATCACCGACGCGGTGGAGGGTTTGTCGTCGCGGACGAACAGGCTGGGTTCGGCGGCGGCGACATGGACGCGCGCGCTTTTGACCGCGTCGATCGTCTCGATCGTGCGGGCCAGATCTGCTTCGCGCGCCGAGCGCAGCGCTTCGCCTTCGATCGCGCGGCTCGACCCCATCGGCAGTGCCGCGATCAGGCTGTCGCCGCTCGGCGCAGCTTTGGGCAGGCCTTGTCCGGCCAGCGCGATGCGCGCCTGATGCAATTTGTCGGCATCGACGGTCAGCGCGCCGGTGCTCGCATCGATGCTGTGCGCGATGCCCTGCGTCTGGAGCGCTTCGGCGACTGCCGATTTGTCCATGTCGTCGAGCCCGGCGAACAGCTGCGCCTGCGGCGCCGACTGCATGGTGAAATAGGCGAGCGCGGCGATACCAATCGCCGACGTCATGGCGATCGCCGGCAGCGCGCGCTGCACCGCGGGTTGGCGGATGAAGCCCGTCAGCGGCGCGAGCCGGCCGCCGAACGCCGGCGCGGGCAGGCGGTTCGCATTGCCGTTGTCGACGGGGGTGAGGATCTGGGTCTCGGCCATGGGTTAGACCGGCATGTTCATGATGTCGCGATACGCGGACAGCAGCTTGTTGCGGACCTGCAACGTGGTTTCGAAGCCGAGCGAGGCTTTCTGCCGCTCGATCATCACGCTCACGATGTCGTGGGTGTCGCCGCGCTCATAGGCTTCGCTGATCTCGCTCGCCTTCGTCTGCTGGGCGTTGACCTGTTGCAGCGCGTTGTTGATCGCGGCGCCGAAATCGGGGGTTCCGCCAGCGCCATCGACGCCGCCCTCGGTGCCACCAATGCCGCCGCGACCGGCGGCGCGTTGCAGCGCCTGGTTCTGATTGAGGATCGAACTGCGCATCTGCAGCAGCCGGCTCGGGTCAATCGTGCTCATTGCTTTCCATCCGTCCTGTGCGCAGCGGTGCGCCGCACGCAAAGAACAA
Organism: Sphingopyxis sp.; assembly: GCA_016463225.1. GTDB lineage: Bacteria > Pseudomonadota > Alphaproteobacteria > Sphingomonadales > Sphingomonadaceae > Sphingopyxis. The sequence continues at coordinate 1,488 of JAEMRT010000176.1, forward strand.
TGCAAAGGCCATGCCAAAAGATTTAATCGATAGTTTTCAGATGGTTGAATTGTCGCGCTAGTCGCTATGGACAACCTTCGGCATTTTTTTGACGGCGCGGGCTTAAGCGCCGCCGCCGCCCGCCGTTACTGCTTTCCGTGACCGCTCCTCGAGCCCTCACATCACGGGAATGGCCATCGAGGCCGGAAAGGAACATTATGACTGTCATCAACACCAATGTGAGCGCGCTTCGCGCCCAGAATAACTCGCGTGTTGCCGAACGCTCGCAGTCGCAGGCGATGGAACGCCTGTCGAGCGGCAAGCGCATCAACAGCGCCAAGGACGACGCCGCCGGCCTCGCCATCGCCACCCGCATGGACGCCAGCGTCCGCGGCCTGACCCAGGCTGTTCGCAACGCCAACGACGGCATTTCGCTCGCTCAGACCGCCGAAGGCGCGATGGGCGGCATCTCGAACATCCTCGTTCGCATGCGTGAACTGGCTGTCCAGTCGGCCAACGGCACCAACAGCACCACCGACCGTGGTGCGATCCAGACCGAAGTCACCGCGCTGATTGCGCAGATCGGCGATATCGCGACCCGCACGACCTTCAACGGCACCAATCTGCTGTCGGGTGGCGCGAGCATCGACATCCAGACTGGCACGGCTACGGGTCAGACGGTCAACATCGCGATCGGCGACCTCACCGCCACCGGTCTCGCCGTTGCCGCAGTCGACCTGTCGACGGCCGCCGGTGCCTCGACGGCGCTGGGGCTGCTCGATACGGGCATCCAGACCGTTGCGACGCAACGCGCCAACCTGGGTGCGCAGCAGAACCGCCTCGAATCGGCTGTCGACAATTTGACGTCGACTGTCACGAATCTGGCAGCCGCCAAGTCGCGCATCGAAGACACCGACTTCTCGGCTGAATCGACCAAGCTGGCTGCGGCTTCGATCCTGTCGCAGGCATCGACCGCGATGCTCGCCCAGGCGAACCAGAGCCAGCAGGGCGTGATGAACCTGCTCCGCGGCTAAACCCCGCGAACGATTTTCAGGCTATATTCGGTTGGTCCCTTAGATAGCCTGATCCGATGCCCCGGCCCCCACAGCCGGGGCATCAACTTTTTGCGATCGACGCAGCCGAACAGGGACGGCACCTGCCCGCTTCCCCACCGCTCAAGGCGACGCGTGGCGCCGAAGAGCGGTGGGGAAGCGGGCTGGTGCCGTTTGCCGACGTCAGTCGGCTACCCATCAATG
>JAEMRT010000176.1:2732-4046 GCA_016463225.1 Sphingopyxis sp.
CGACTTGGGCAGGATGCGAACGTCGCGCGGATGGCCGTGCTTCGCCGCATAGCCGCGGGGCAGCTGCGGATGCGCGACCTCGTCGGCGCGGCACAGGTCGGGGCGTATTTCGCGCCCGTCGCCCAGCGTATCGAGCATCGCGGTCCGGTCGACGATGCGCGTCGCCATCAGATGGATGACGCCTTCTTTGCTTCGTTGCACCTCGCCCTCGGCCAGCATCAGCCGCGACGCCATGACGGCGCGGCGATAGCGTTCGAAATGGCGCGCCCACAGCAGGATGTTGACGACCCCGCCCTCATCCTCAAGCGTGATGAAGATCGCATTTCCCTTGCCCGGGCGCTGGCGGATCAGCACGACCCCCGCTGTGCGGACGATCGAACCGTTCTTCGCTGCCGCAACCTGCGCCGCGCTCAGCACCCCCTCGCGTTCGAAATCATCGCGCAGGAACGCCATCGGATGGCCTTTTAGCGACAGCCGCGTCGTCTGGTAATCGGTCAGCACATGCTCGACGAGCGGGGTGGGGGGCAGCTGCGCGTCTTCTTCGGCGCCAAGCTCGTCGGTTTCTGCGGCGCCGAACAGCGGCAGCACCCCCTGTCGCACCCGGCGTGCGTCCCATAGCGCGGGGCGCCGGTCGAGCCCCATTGAGCGGCAGGCATCGGCCTCGGCCAGCAGACGCAGCGCGCGCGCCGACAGGTTGGCGCGGCGCGCGAGTTCCTCGATGCTGACGAAAGGAACGGTGCGTGTCTCGACAATCTGCTTCGCCCATTCCTCACGAAACCCGTCGACCTGTCGGAAACCGAGCCGGAGCGCGAGAGCGCCGTCGGGTCGTGGCTCGAGGCTGTTGTCCCAGCCGCTCGCATTCACATCGACCTCGCGCACTTCGACCCCATGCTCCTGCGCATCACGCACCAGCTGCGCGGGGGCGTAGAAACCCATCGGCTGCGAGTTCAGCAGGCCGCAGGTGAAGACCGCGGGGTGATAATGCTTGATCCATGACGAGACATAGACGAGCCGCGCGAAGGACTGGGCATGGCTTTCGGGAAAGCCGTAACTGCCGAACCCCTCGATCTGCTTGAAGCAGCGCTCGGCGAAGTCTTGCTTGTAACCGCGGGCGACCATGCCGCCGATCATCTTGTCGCGAAAATTCTCGATCGTGCCGACATTGCGAAAGGTCGCCATCGCGCGGCGCAGACCGTTCGCTTCTTCGGCGGTAAAATCGGCAGCCGTGATGGCCAGTTTCATCGCTTGTTCCTGAAACAGCGGCACGCCAAAAGTTTTGCCGAGAACGTCTCTGAGCTCGTTCGGGTCATGTGG
>JAEMRT010000176.1:4056-6808 GCA_016463225.1 Sphingopyxis sp.
AATTTCTTGGGGGGGGTGGGGGGGGGCGGGTTCGGGAAATTCGACCGGCTCCTCTCCGTTCCGGCGCCGCAAATAGGGATGGACCATGTCGCCCTCGATCGGGCCGGGGCGAACGATCGCAACCTGCACGACCAGATCGTAAAAAACCTTTGGACGCAGGCGCGGCAGCATGTTGATCTGCGCGCGGCTTTCGACTTGGAAAACGCCAATGCTGTCGCCCTTTTGCAGCATGCCGTACACCGCGGCATCGTCGCAATCGATGTCGACTTCCAACGTCTGGTCGCCCAGGTGATGCGCGCGCATCAGGTCGAAACATTTGCGGATGCAGGTGAGCATGCCGAGCGCCAGCACATCGACCTTCATCAGTCCGAGCGCGTCGATGTCGTCCTTGTCCCATTCGATGAAAGTGCGGTCCTCCATCGCGGCATTGTGGATCGGCACCAGTTCGTCGAGCCGCCCTTCGGTGAGCACGAAACCGCCGACATGCTGCGACAGGTGGCGCGGCGCTTTCAGCAATTCGCCGACAAAGCGGTGCAGTCTTTCGATTTCGCCGTTGTGCGGGTTGAGGCCCGCCTCGACCAGCCGCTCAACCGGCACCTCGTCGCCCCAGCTGCCCCAGCTGGTATCCGCCAGCCGCGCGGTCACATCCTCGTTGAAGCCCAGCGCCTTGCCGACCTCGCGGATCGTGCTGCGCGGGCGATAGTGGATGACCGTGGCCGCGATTGCGGCCCGATCGCGCGTATAGCGGTCATAAATATACTGGATGACCTCTTCGCGCCGCTCATGTTCGAAATCGACATCGATATCGGGCGGCTCGTCACGCTCGGCCGACACAAAGCGCGAAAAGAGGAGGTCGTGCTTCATCGGATCGACCGAGGTGACGCCGAGCAGGAAACAGACGATCGAGTTGGCCGCCGAGCCGCGACCCTGACACAGGATCGGCGGTTCGCGGGTCCGGGCGTAGCGGACCAGATCGTAAACGGTCAGGAAATAGTAGACGTACGCGCGCTTTCGGATCAGCCGCAGTTCGTTCGCGATCAGCTTGCGAACCTTGGGGGGCAGCGGGGTCTTGTAGCGTTCCTCGGCTTTGGTTTTCACCAGATGATGGAGGTAGTTGAACGGCTTCCAGCCATCGGGCACCGGCTCGTGCGGATATTCATAGCGCAGGTCGTCGAGCTGGAAATGGATGCGGGCAAGCAGCTTGGAATTTTCTCCGATCGCTTGCGGATGATCCTTGAACAACCGCCTCATTTCGGCGGGCGCTCTCAGATGGCGTTCGCCATTGGCGCGCAGCAGCTTGCCGGCTTTCTGGACCGTGGTGCCTTCGCGGATGCTGGTGATGACATCGTGCAGCGGCCGTTGGGTGATCGTCGCATAGAGCGCGTCATTGGTTGCAAGCAGCGGAACACCGGTTGCGGCCGACAGGCGTTCAAGTTCGCTCAGCCGTCGCGCATCGGCGCCCGATCGCGCCATGGTCGCGGCCAGCCACACCGATTTTCGCCGCGCCTGTTTGAGTTTGCGAAGCAGCGCTGCATCGCCGCCCATCGCGATCAGCAACAGGTCGTCGCAATGATCGAGCAGGTCCTGCAGATAGAGAATGCAGTCGCCCTTTTGCGCGCGCAGATTGCCGGTTGAGAGCAGTCGGGTCAGGCGCCCCCAGCCGTGGCGGGTCGTTGGATAAGCAACGATGTCGGGCGTGCCGTCGGCGAAGACGAGCCTCGCGCCGACGACCAGGCGGAAATTCGCAGCGGTTTCAGGCTGCTTGACCTGGAGCTCTTTCAGGAACGCCCACGCCCTCACCACCCCAGCCACGCTGTTGCGGTCGGCGATGCCGATGCCGGACATGCCGAGGTTGATCGCTTCCGCCACCATGTCCGCAGGATGCGAGGCGCCGCGCAGGAAGCTGTAGTTGGTCGCGGCGACCAGTTCGGCGAAGCTGGTTTCGGGTTCTTCGCTCATGCGAACAGCCCGTGGATATACCAGCGCGGGTCGGGCTTTTCATCGTAAAGCCCGTGGCGAAAGAGCCAGTAACGGCGGCCGCGATCGTCCTCGACGCGGTAATAGTCGCGGGTCAATCCGGCATTGTCGCGGCGGCGCCACCATTCGCTTGCGATCCGTTCCGGCCCTTCGTAGCGGCGGATTGCGTGGGTGACGCGGCGCCAGCGGAAACGGTGCGGCGGGCCGTCGGGAACCTCGGCGATCACCTCGATCACCTGCGGCGGATCGAAGAGATAGAAGGGGCGCAGCGGGGGTTCGCCGGGTTCGGGGACGGGCCAGGACGTGGGCGGCGGTGCGTCGATCGCGGGCAAGGCGAGCTGCGCCTGTTCGGGGATGTGGGTATCGACAGCGGCGAATTTGCGCACGCCGCCACGGCCGATCCGCGTCGCCAGCCGATCGACCAGTTCGGTCATCGCCGCGGCGCGCACCTCCCCGCCTTCGAGCTTGAGCTGCGTCGCGGCGAGGGGTTCGAGCCGCGGCACCGCCAACCGCATCATGTCGAAGCCGAAGCCGGGGTCGAGCGGATCGCGCAACGCATCCATCCGTTCGGCGAACAGGCGCATGACAAGGCCGCTGTCGCGTGTGGCATGGCCGGTTTCGACCGCGATGCTGCGCGCCAGACCATCGCTGCGAAAAAAGGTGGCGCGGAAATGGCGTCCGCCCTTGCCGCGTTCGGTCAGGTCCGTGATCGCTTCGCCGACCAGTTCGGTGAGGATTTGCGTCGCATGCGGCATGCTGGCGACGGGTTCGGCGA
>JAEMRT010000177.1 GCA_016463225.1 Sphingopyxis sp.
AACTAGGGAATTTTAGATGCCCACTTTTGCGGAATCTTCGGTGCCCGTTGACAAGGTCTGCGTTGATCGCCTTGATCCGGGCCACTTCAGCGGCGACCGCCTGGGCCGCGGCAAGCTGCGCGCGAAGGCTCTGGATCTCTTCTTGCGCCGCGCCACCCATGCCCAAAGGCATAGCAGAAAAACACCGGAATCTCTAGCTTTTTAGGGCGTCTGGCATCAATTATCCCGCCAATGTTGGGCGCCAGGTAGCCTGCGGATTACGCCAGTCGATCGCCTCCAGCATACAGGCCAGCTGTGAGGCTGAAATGGCAATCACCTCGTCCACCGCGGAAGGCCAGATGTACTTACCGCGCTCGAGACGCTTGGCGTACAGCGACATGCCAACACCATCATGCCATAGAATCTTGCACAGATCGCCGCAGCGCCCGCAGGACGGCAGCAGCCAGATCAGGCGGCGTATCGACTGTTATGCGAACCATGATGTTGTCCAGTTCCACGACAACCGCTGGCCCCTTCGGCGGCGCTGGATCAGGCTGGACCGCCACCGCCGCAAACCCTTGCGCATTGCCAAACATCTGTCGCCGCCAGCGATAGATCTGGCCAGGCCGTAAATCCGCCTCCCTCGCAATCTCCGCCACGTTCGCGCCGGGTTGCGACACCGCCATCACCAGCGCCCGCTTCTGATCGTCAGACCATACCCGCCGCCGCTCAATGCCCGAAATTATCGTCACCTGACCCATCGCACCGTCTCTAGTACCGGTGCAAACACCAGTGCTTGCACCGGTGCCATCTCCAAATATCAGCCGATCACCGCCAGGCGGCACTGACCGCAGGCGTACGGTTATGAAACAGAGTGATCGGATTCTGCTCTAGCGCTTTGCCCCCCGCGCGCGCGTGAGTCAGCACCCAAGCTCGTTGGTATTACTCGTGGGCAGTCTCTACATCAGAATGAGAGACCTTTCGGGAGGGATGGCACACCTTGTCGGCAAAGTGCATCAAATCAACACTTGGAAGGCCAGAGTGTCTCTAGGCGTCGAAACGCAGTACGACTCGTGCATATCCCATAATGGCAAGAGGCCGAGCCGCGGAATTGCCCACAAGCAATATGATAGGCAGGAGCATTTTTAAGATCGGGCGAATAGACTTTTCCTATGATCCGATTCCAGTACTTGTGAATTATATTCACGTAATTCTAGAAATTTCCTGGATTCTATTTCACGCTCGACGCTTTAAAATATATTGAATATACCAAAAAATATATAAATAATGCGCGATATCGAACCATATTTTATATAATTCCTTTCATAGTCTTGCTAATACCCTCCTCCAAAACAATAAAAGGGCGCCAATTTAATACTTCTGCGGCGCGAGATACGTCAAGAAAGCTCCTAGGGACGTCAAAACTTCGACTTTGGTCGAATCGTATGTCCATAGGGCGAGTGATATTACTAGATACGATATCGCAAACTTCTAACAACGAATGCTCGGTCCCGGATCCGATGTTGAGGATGACGCTTTCCCCTCGATAAGACGCAGCAGAAGCAAGTGCCGCCCCGACATCTTCCAAAAATATGAAATCGCGTGTCGTACTTCCATCACCCCAGATGACTATTGGCTCACCGGCAAGCGCCATTTTTATAGCCGCAGCTATAAAGCCCAGCCTTCGTGTCCCACTTTGCCCCGGACCATAAGGATTGGAAACACGTAAAATGACAATAGTAAGCCCGTGTTTCCGGCCAACCTCTAGAAGTGCTTGCTCAGTAAGCACCTTGATGGTGCCATAAATATTGATCGGGGCAGTACGGACTATTTCACGGGTCGGCAGCGGCGCGTCCGGCCCATAAACGGTTCCGCCGGAGGAGATGAATACGAAAGTTCGCGCGCCACCTGCCGCAGCATATTCCGCTAACTTGAGAACAGGAATTATCTCGTCCGCGATCGCAGCATGTACAGAATCAAGCTCCGTCGCGGGACCTAAAGTACCTGCAGCATATACGACGCTGTCCACTGCTGCGACCGCGTTATAGGCGGTCTGGCTCGATACATCCCCGTAATTCCATGTGATAGTTTCACCGCGCAGGGGGCGCGGTGCACGCGTCACTACCGTGACGTCATGTCCAAGCTCCTCAAGCGCCAAAGCCCCTGCAGTGGCGATCAAGCCACCTCCGATGATTGCACATGATCCAGGATTTTTCACAACGCACCCATTTTCAAACTGCTGTAAACTCAAGTGCAATCATTTGTGTTCCTTCATTGGAACGGGACTGGCACATGCTCTGATCGCGGCGATTACCTCATCCACCGCTGCTATCTCTACTTCAATCAGGTTTATTTGGCCCTTTTCCGCCAAATCCGCCAGACCTGTCGCACCAGCGAAGGCGATCACTGGTATATCACGCGCTGCAGCATCAAGCGCTACATTGGGAAGGGGATCGAGGCGCGACGTTACCAAAAAGACGTCGGCTGCATCCATCAGCACGGGATACAGCGGCCCCGGTGGTGCGAAATGCACCGCGAGTTTACCGGATGGATCACGGCTTCGCTCCATCTGGGCATGGAACCATACGCCAAAGCCCATATCAAATTCGCTTATCTGCTGGCCAATCCAGACGGTCACGAATTTTCCGACCTCACGCTGAAGCTGGTTTCCGATTTGAAGGAAAATATCAGTACCCTTACGAATTTGGATTTGCCCTGCTCCAAGCACCAAGGTCGCACCGTCCAAATCCAGATCCATAGCTTTTTCCAGCGCCGTGCGGGCTTCTTCCTTTGCCATTTTGCGCGAACTCGCTGCTGACGCAGGCTGCGGGAGTACCATAACAGTTTCTGGTGCGCGGCCGACGTCGTCCAGCATATATTGCCAAGACTTCAACAGTTCACGAGATGAGAAAACAAGCAGGTCGCATACGTATAATATGCTCCTGGCCGAAATCATATATTCGAGAAATTCATGGACTAGACATGTGATTTTGCAATTTTTAGATGCCAATGGTCTGATAAAGGACACGCAAGCGCTGCTTGAAAAAATAGCTTGTTCGAATGCAAAATTTTGCGTCAGCAGATCAACAAAAAATCTATTGTCGTCGTCCGAGTGTGTAGCCGTAACGACCACCGGGAAAGCTGCCCTTGCCCTGTCAATTAAAGGACCATCGCGCAAAGAAAGAAAAATGACATTATATTGGCCTTGCATTTCTAGAGCGAGGTCCATGCCGACAATAGGCGCCCCTGTCGTCGATGCTTCATGCACTCCAATAAGAATGAAAGGTAACGTGGAATCGATCCTTCCTTCATCCATATGAATGTTATCAAGAAGTTCTACGTTTGTAACGCGCCCCTCAACAAGGCCATATTTGAGATAGTGGACAACGGGATTTAGGTTATGCTTCTGTATGTCTGCGTGTCTTGTCAAATAATATTTCGAGGAAAAATACCGCAAATCTTTATCTATAGATTGCAAAGATATCGCTAGATTCTCTATGTATGAAAAATTGGTCCCAATATTATTAAATGGGGGGATGATCGCTTCATCTACCGCCAGTTTATCAAGATTCTCAGCCATAAGATGGGAAGCCAAACTGCCATGCCGACCTTCCTCCCTTCCAAAATCTATGTAATGGTTAATCAAAATTTCCGAACCTGACAAGTCAGGATTCGATTCAGCATAATAAACCGGATCAAAAAAAGCACTTGGCGCTATACCCTCAGATTCACCTATATTAACATAATGGATAGCCGCATGGGTATTTCCTGTAAATCTTTGACCTTTGATCTGAAAATTATAAAAATCAACATCGATCAAGCCATTTACTATTATTTTCTTGGCGACCTCATCTTTATCTAATGCCACAGATATTTTCCCAATGTGCGATGGATGAGACGGATTTACGGCAACAAATCTGATAATATGTGCAATTTGTGGGCGGGACTGCACCTGCTCTCTATACAAAATCAGTTTCGGGCTTCAATGACAGTGAGAAACTCCCTACGCAAGTGACTGAACGTTGCGATTTAGAAGGTAGTGCCGAATTAGAATGGGAAAAGACGAGAAATAGGATAAACGGTTAAAAGTGAGCGATGACGTAGGCAAGATGGACGGCGTGCTTCCGCCTCTCGTGGCTGTCTTATCTATCTTTTGCCGCGACAAAAAGATGTTCTTCTGACCCGTGATGAATGGTGAGGATGTATCCAGTCGTGCTTGATCGAAAGATCGAGTGTACGTTGCCGTGTCGTGACTCAAGTTTGGCGGAATGGTCAGGCCGGTCTATCCGTTGATTCCGGCTGATCTGCCCCCCATTATCGCGTAGATAAGGCCATAGCGCTCTCTTTCAGAGCTGCCGACGCTGCATCTTTGCCAGACGATTGCGCTGCTATGCCTAAACGGCCTAAATGACTGAGGTTAGAGACTTTCCCCATGGATTGTTGAATAAGTTGTGGGTAAAATATAGAACAAGCATCTATCACTGTCCGAATTTTTTAGAATAGTATGGAGATCCTTGGTCGCATAATTGATCCAGTCGGCACGCCATATAGAGGTGATGTTATCAGTTTGTAGCCCCGCGTTGAGAAGCTGCCTGTGACATCGCCTGCGACGAACCATTTATGGTCAAATAAAGATGGAAAATTATAAGAAGATGCAGGACAGCGAAATTTACTCGCGCCGTTAATTTATACTATTCTTAATTGAAAACTGAAATGAAATTTACCATCGTACGTGACGATGAGCATTGAACAAGAATATTCTTATTATTTTTGCATCGGGAAAACATTATTCAATGGGATATGACATGATGGCGGTAAGAACGGAACAAGCTGCTGAAAATGCCGAGCAAAAACACTCATATGATGAGGCGACCTTACGTATTAACGAAGCGCAGGCGCGCTTCCAGAACGTCAGCGAGCGCCTTGAGGAAAGCCGGACACGATTGAAGATCGCAATGCAAGAATCTTGGCTGTATCGGTCCCGGCTGGAAGAATGTCAAAGTGAAATTGCACGTATGAGCGATATGATCGCTCAGTTACAAGACACTGTTGTAGAGTTGGAACAACGAAGCCAGTTTTTACTTAAAGTAGGGCAGTTTCTTTTAAAAAACGAAAAATGGTGGTGGCGATTTATGCCGCTCGGATGGAAAATATTTAGACGAAATAAAGAACTTATGAAACGGAACATATTCAATACTTTCACCTATATAGAACGTTATCCTGATGTTCTATTTTACGGACAAGATCCATTTCGTCATTTTATTTACCATGGCATCGCCGAAAATCGCAAATTCGACTGAGATCGGGCATCTATATGACAGCAGCAAATGATAAAATGCGTGAGCTCATCGACACTGGTTTCTTCGATGAACTTTGGTATGTCGAACGATATCCTGATGTCCGCAGGTGCGGTATGAGTCCTGCAGAGCATTTCGTGCGCATTGGTCAACATATCGGCCGAAAGCCAAACGGTCGTAGCGAAGGTGAGAGATCGCCTGTTTCAACGTCTCACAAATCAGCGGAATCTTCGTCTGTTCCGTCAAAATCGTCTCCGTTGCAAGACGGCAGTTCCTATCGCAGCTATCAGAATAAGATATTGGCGACGTTGAACGATATCTCAGCGTGTAGTCCGCTGCCCACGGATGTGGAAGTCGATGCAGATTACACCGGCCCCATACATGCGACGCCGTTCGACACATTCATCTCCCCCCGTCAGCGTGAGGACAGCATCAATCAAACGATCAAGATGTTGCAACTCGGCGTGGTGGCTATCAATCCGCGCCCAGGTGTTCATGCCGCACGTCAAGAGAATGGGGACTTCATTCGATATCGGAGTTTGCTAGCCGAAATGGATGTGGTGGAACGGCTGCCGTCTTCGATGCTGATCCATATCCACGCTTTCTATCCTGACGTTGTGGAAGAGATGCTCACCTGCTTTGTTGGCGAAGCAAAAAGTGGACGGTTTCTGATAACCACCACGACCAAGAAAAATTACGAGGACATCAGTCGTATCGCTGATGTTATGGAGTTCCCCAACGCCACGATAATCTTAATAGAGAATAAGGGGCGCGATATCGGTCCATTTCTTGATTATGCGGTCGAACATGCGTCAGCTGGCGAAACCATTTGTCACATCCACACGAAGAAAAGTCCGGATGTCGGCGATAGCTATGGCGAAAAATGGCGAAAGTCATTATATGGTGCGCTCTTGAATCAGACTGCAGTAGATGCCTTTAAGGACGATAGGCTGGGTTTGCTCATCCCTGATACGTCCCGCGCCGTGGGTTGGGGTAAGAATCTTCCTTTCTGTAAATTAATTGCGGATAGAATTGGCTGTTCGCTCAGGACGCATCCAGGACCGATGCCGGTTGGCAACATGTTTTTCGCACGAGTGGAGGTGGCACAGGTGATGCGCTATGCCACGCAGGGTATGGAGTGGCCGCGGGAACCAGTACCATATGACGGTACAGTTCTTCATGCGATCGAACGGATGTGGACGGCTGCATGTGATAAGGCCGGTCTGGAATGGGCCGCCATTCATGTTCGATACGACGATGACGACAATGTAGATCGCCTTCTCGACGCGCGGCGTAAGAAGCGTAGCAAGCGATAAGGCGGCACATGCGATATCTCTGGAATACGCAGGTTTGTTATTCGCCCAGTCTTGATCGAGGGCAGGCTTGGCAACCGATATAATCGACCATAACGAGGGCCGATCGACATTCAGATAGAGGTGGCTCGGTTTGTCTGAACAGGTTTCGGCAACAGTTAAGTGGATCGTCTG
>JAEMRT010000178.1 GCA_016463225.1 Sphingopyxis sp.
AGCAATGCGATTTAATGCATGTGTTGCGACGAACAGTTGAACCCACCACCCCAAAACCGACATCGGTACGGCGCCTTCACGCCACCCCGTGATACCACCAAACCCCGTCGCGGTCCTCGCGCCTTACCCGACCTTCCACTTCCAGCCGCTTGAGATGCGCCAGCGCCTCACCGGTCGCCAGCCCCTGATTATGCTCGCCGATCGGGCGGTTGAACAGCAGCGGGAAGCTGTCGACCGCGCGCATCGGCGCTTTTGCCGCGGCTTCGGCCAGATTGTAAAGCCGCATGCGGTGCTCGTCGCGCAGCGCCATCAACCGGACATGCAGCCCCTTGAACGGTTCGCCATGCGCGGGACAGACGGTGACATCGGCAGGAACGGTGGCAAGCAGCTTGTCGATCGACGCCAGCCATTCGCCCAGCGGATCGGCGTCGGGTTCGGTGATGTTGACCGACACGTTCGAACTGATCCGCGGCAGCACTTGGTCGCCCGACACCAGCACACCCTCGCGCTCGTTCCACAGGCAAGCATGTTCGGGACTATGCCCCGATCCCACGACGACGCGCCACTGATGCGCGCCCATGTTGAGCGTCTCGCCATCTGCGATCCGCACATAGCTGCGCGGCAGAGTAAAAATCATCCGCTGAAACATGTTCCAGCCGCGCGACTTTGCTGCTTCGAGCGCCGCCTCATCCCAACCCGCGGCGCGTGATTGGACAAGCACCTCATCGGGCGCGGTGTCACTCGATTCGGCGACGATCGCGCGCGCGGTCAGCATCTCGCCGCGCGTCATCCACAGCTTCACGCCCTGTTTCTTCGCGATCCAGCCGGCGAGGCCAATATGGTCGGGGTGCAGGTGGGTGCCGATGACGCGCGTGATCCGCTTGCCGTTCAGCGCCCCGGCGTAGAGCGCCTTCCACGCGTCCGAACACATGGTCAGGCAGATGCCGGTGTCGACGATGGCCACGCCGTCATGGCCATCGGCGTCGTCATCGAGCAGCCAGCTGTTGATATGGCCGAGCGACCCCGGCATCGGGATGCGCGCCCAGCTGATCCCGGGTGCGATACGGATCGTCTCGCCCGCCCCCGGTGCGGCATCGCCCCACGGGTAAGTCAGGCCCGCATGGCTGGTCGCGGTGAAGCTGTCGTCCTGGGTCAGCGAGGCGTCCGGCGAGCCGCTGGCGGCCGGGATATTGTCGTCATCCTGACCCGTCACCACGCGTCAGTCTGCCGCCACGTCGTTCGCGGCTTCGGCCGCTGCCTCGGCCGCGCGCGCCTCGTTGGCAGCGGTGCGTTCGGCGCGCAGCTCTTCGAGCAGCGCTTCGCGGTCACCTTCGAACCGGTTGTCGGTCGGCGCAGCGATCCCCGCCTTTTTCGCCGCCTTGGCGACCAGCGCGTCGAGCTCGCGCTGCGAGCACAGGCCAAGCGTCACCGGGTCCTTGGCGACGATATTGGCGCTGTTCCAGTGGCTGCGGTCGCGGATCGCGCCGATCGTGTTGCGGGTGGTCCCGATCAGCTTGCCGATCGCGCCATCCGAAACCTCGGGATGGTTCTTGAGGATCCAGGCGATGCCGTCGGGCTTGTCCTGGCGCTTGCTGACCGGGGTATAGCGCGGGCCACGGGTGCGGCGGATCGTGTCCTGCGCCTGCTTGCTCATCTTGAGCTTGTAATTCGGGTCGTCCTGACCCTTTTCGATTTCTTCCATCGACAGTTCGTGTGCGCGCACCGGATCGCGGCCGGTATATTTGGTCGCGGCGGTCTCGTCGGCGATCGCCTGCACTTCGAGGATATGGATGCCGCAATATTCGGCGATCTGGATAAAGGTCAGGCCAGTGTTGTCGACCAGCCAGGCGGCGGTCGCATGTGGCATCAGCGGGGTGGCGTCGGCGGTGGCCATGGCGATTTTCTCCAAGCGGAAATAAAAGGGCCGCCCCTCACGGGGCGGCCGAATAATGGCGGTCGCTGTAAACCGGATTGCATTTGGGAGCAAGGGGCGAGCCAAAAGCCGGCCGCCAACGCTAGCGCCCGTCAAGGTACCGGTGCCGCGATCACGTTGCGGCCGGACTTCCACGAAGCTAATTATGGAGCGGTCGATCCCGATGGCACAATTGTGAAACACATACCGGGCGGACATGTTTCAGGAGCGTAAGATCATGAAAACTATTGTGCCGGGCGCCGCCATGTTGGGCGGGATCGCGCTGATGCTCAGCGCAAGCAACGTTGCGGCAACCGATGCCGCGGACGTCGAGCGCCCCAATGCGCCAGAAATGTCGTTGGCGGAAATCCGGGCGTTCAACGCGAAATTGCCCAAAGATCACCGCTATTTCATCGTTTGCAAGCGCGAGGGGGTCACCGGCTCGTTGGCAAAAGTGGTTCGGGTATGCCAAACACGCGAAGATATGGATCGTCTCGCCCGCGATGCCCAAAACGGCACCCGGGACATCATGGAGCGCACGCGTGTAGCCCCTGGGTGTCCGCCCCCCCTGTGCCCTGCGGATGAATAGTCGCCAAAGCGTTCAGTGCACCGATGCCGCAGAGGCGTTGCTGTCGTATTTGCACGGAGCTACTTGTCGGTCGTTGACCCCGATGGCATAATTGTGAAACACATGCCGGACGGACATGTTTCAGGAGCGGAAGATCATGAAAACTATTATGTCGGGCGCTGCTATGTTGGGCGGGATCGCGCTCATGCTAAGCGCAACCAACGTCGCGGCGACCGATGCCGCGGACGTCGAACGCCCCAATGCGCCCGACATGTCGTTGGCGGAAATCCGGGCGTTCAACGCGAAATTGCCCAAAGATCACCGCTATTTCATCGTGTGCAAGCGCGAGGGAGTCACCGGCTCGTTGGCAAAAGCGATCCGGACATGCCAAACGCGCGAGGATATTGATCGCACCGCTCGCGATGCGCAGAACGGAACCCGCGAAATTATGGACCGCGCGCGGGTATCACCTGGATGTCCCGGCGACATCTGCCCCGGCTAGTATAATTTTCCCGACATGCTCGCCCGCCTGCATCCGCGCATGCGCGGCGCTGGCTTCGGCGAGCGGGAAAATCTGATCCATCGTCGGTTTCCACCCGCCCTCGGCCAGCCGCGGCCACAAGGTGCGATGGATCTCGTCGGCGAGCGCCGCCTTGAAGTCGGCGCTGCGCGCGCGCAGCGTCGATCCGGTCATCGTCAGCCGGCGGCGCATCACTTGCGAAATATCGATCTCGACCTTCGCGCCGCGCTGAAACGCGATGGTGACATGGCGGCCGTCGTCGGCAAGACACTCCAGGTTGCGCGGCACATAATCGCCGCCGACCATGTCGAGCACCGCGTTGACGCCCTTGCCGCCGGTGAACGCCTTCACCGCCTCGACATAATCGTCGCTCGAGTAATCGACCGCCAGATCGGCGCCGAGCGCCAGCGCCGCGGCGCATTTGTCGGCACTGCCGCACGTCACGATGATCTTGATGTCGAACAGCTTGCAGAGGCCAATCGCGGTCGTGCCGATGCCGCTGGTGCCGCCATGGACCAGCACCGTCTCACCCTCCATGACCCATGCGCGCTCGAACAGATTGTGCCAGACGGTGAACACCGTTTCGGGCAGCGCCGCCGCCTCGGCCATCGAAAAGCCCTTCGGCACCGGCAGGCAGCTGCCGACCGGCGCGACGCAATATTCGGCATAGCCACCGCCTGCGACCAGCGCACACATCGCCTGCCCCAGCAATTCGGGATCACCGCCCGGTCCGACCGCGACAATCGTCCCCGCGATCTCCAGCCCCGGCAGGTCCGATGCGCCCGGCGGCGGCGGATAAAATCCCATGCGTTGCAGGACGTCGGGGCGGTTGACCCCGGCGGCGGCGACGCGGATCAGCACCTCGTCCGGCCCCGGCTGCGGCACCGGGCGCTGTTCGGGTACCAGAACTTCGGGTCCGCCGGGCGCGCTGATGGCGATCGCGGTCATGCTCGCTGGCAGGCTGGTCACGTTGAATTTCCCCACTTTTCACTTCGCCCCTACGGCCACCTTATTGACAGCGCAGCGCACCGGGTCAACAGTCGCGAGGCATATCAGGAGGAACCGCCATGGACGATGACGACCTTCCCCGCCGCCGCGACGATGTGCTCGCGGCGCTGACCCGGCAACCGCTCGATCCGCTGTCGGTGAGCGAACTCGATGACCGTATCGCGACGCTCGAGGCCGAAATCGACCGCGTCAAGGCGCACCGTGCCGCCGCAACGAGTCACAAGGCTATCGCCGACGCGCTGTTCAAAAAGGGGTAGGGGCTACTCCGCCTCGGTGCTCATACCGAGCTCCGGAATTCCGATCGAGCGCCGCCCGCCGAAGTCCGAGCGCACGACGATCGCGCCCTGTTTTTCCATATATTCGACCAATCGCCGGATGCGCCCCGGCGAGCGGCTGCCATAGGCGCGCCCCAGCACGTCATCGTCTGGACAGATGTCGCCATCCATCGCGGCGCGCGCAATCTGCAGGAACGGCGCGAGCATGTCGTCGGGCAGCCGCTCGGCCACGCGAAGCGCCTCCGCCCAGCGCGGCTCCGACGGATCGAATACACCGCCTTTGGCCAGCGCAAAGCGGCGCCGGAACGCGGCCAGATCGAGCGGCACCTTCTTCAACCGCTGCATCCGGCAACGCACCGAAAAATCCTGATAGAGAAAGGCGTCGGGCTGAAAGGCGCTGTCGGGGTCGGCCAGCATGTCTTCAAGCATCGCGATCACCACCGCGTCGTTTTGCTCCGCCTCTTCGACCGCGGCGACGATGTCGAGCACCACCGGGGCGTCGCGGTCTTCATGAAGACCCTCGACCGCCGCGATGCGCTCGAGCACTTCGCTCGCCGCAACCGGCTCAGGCTCGGGCGCGAACAGGCGCGGCGCCACCGGCGCTTCCATCTCGGTGAACAGCATCGACCGCATGTCGTCGCCGCCCGCTTGCGGCAGCGGCATCAGGCTGTGCGTCCCCATCCGCGTCGCGGTCTGCGTCGCGCCGATGCGGATCGACAACGGCCGGCGCGAAATCGCCGGACCGAGCCCCAGGAAATGCCCGCGCTCCAGATCGCGGATCGCCTCGGCCTGCCGCCGCTCCATGCCGAGCAGATCGGCGGCGCGCGCCATGTCGATGTCCAGAAACGTGCGCCCCATCAGAAAATTGCTCGCCTCGGCGGCGACATTTTTCGCCAGCTTCGCCAGCCGCTGCGTCGCGATCGCCCCCGCGAGGCCGCGCTTGCGCCCGCGGCACATCAGGTTCGTCATCGCTGACAGGCTGGCGCGGCGGACGGTGTCGGACACGTCGCCGGCGACGCTCGGCGCGAACATCTGCGCCTCGTCGACCACCACCAGCGCCGGAAACCAATGCTCGCGCGGCGCATCGAACAATGCGTTCAGGAACGCGGCAGCGCAGGTCATCTGCGCCTCGATATCGAGCGATTCGAGGCTGAGCACGATCGACGCGCGATGCTCGCGGATGCGGGCGCCCATCGCCGCGATCTCGCGCTCGTTATAATCGCCGCCGTTGATCACGACATGGCTGTAGGCATCGGCGAGGGTGACGAAATCGCCCTCGGGATCGATCACGATCTGCTGCACCAGCGCGGCGCTTTCCTCAAGCATCCGGCGCAGCAGGTGCGACTTGCCCGACCCCGAATTGCCCTGGACGAGCAGCCGCGTCGCCAGCAGCTCCTGCACGTCGATGCGCACGCTTTGCCCGGTGCTGTCGGTCCCGATGTCGATGCTGGTCTTCACGGACGCCGCCCTATCGGGGCGCTTGGGCAAAGACAACCGAGCGGGGTTTCGGGTAAGCCGATTTTTCCGCGCTGCCTTGCCAAGCGGCGCGAACGGGCCAAAAGGGCGGCATGGATTTCGACGACCAGCTCCGCCGCTATTTCGGCACCGCCGACCTGTCGGCGATCCACCCCGAGGCGCACGCCGCGGGCACCGAACGCATGCGCGTTGACTTCGGCCTGGAGGCCAACCCCGGCCGCCGCTTCGCACTGTGGGCGCTGATGCACATGCTCGGCGTCGCCCCCGACCTCGACGTCGCGTTCAAGGACGAGGGCGAGCGCAACACGGCGCGCGATTTTATGGATATGGTCGATCGGGCAGGCGAGGGTTGACCCCGAATATCAGCTAACGACCATTTGCGGACGTACACTGTCGTCATCCCGGACTTGATCCGGGATCCATCGCCGCCCTCGCCTTCTGGACCCCGGATCGAGTCCGGGGTGACGAGGCAGATGGCCGTCCCATCCTCCAATTTCTCAACCCTCCGTTAACCATACTGCAACCCCCGTCATCGTAATTTCACAAAGCCTTCCGCTTTTCCCTTGCGGCGCGGCGGCGGCATCGCCACGTTGTGTTCCTAGGGGCCGCCTCTCTCCCCCGGCGGGCCTCGCAAGGAGAAAAGTCCATGCCGTCTTTTTCGGAGAGCCTCGAAAAGACCCTGCACAATGCGCTGAAAGCCGCATCGGAGCGTCACCACGAATATGCGACGTTGGAGCATCTGCTCTACGCGCTGATCGACGACGACCATGCCGCCGAAGTGATGCGCGCCTGCGGCGTCGCGATCGACGACCTGCAATCGGCGGTCGTCCACTATCTCGACACCGAACTCGACAGTTTGAAGGTCGAGGGGCACAGCGACCCGTCGCCGACCAGCGGGTTCCAGCGCGTCGTCCAGCGCGCGATCCTGCACGTCCAGTCGTCGGGCAAGGATGAGGTGACGGGCGCCAACGTCCTCGTCGCGCTCTTCTCCGAACGCGAA
>JAEMRT010000179.1 GCA_016463225.1 Sphingopyxis sp.
GGGAAGTATGTTCCATCTGACAGTATGGAGCATGGCGAAATATTGTAGGAAAGCGTTTTTTTCGGGGTCTCGCTGCGCGGGATGGCGGCTTTGGGGTGGGAAGCGGACGAGCTACAACGTTTGGATTTTTTCGATTTGCAGAGCAAATGTGCACATTTCATGAGTGTGTTGTCCGCCGCCCTCGGCAAATCGATACGTTGGGTGCCTTTCGGCTAACGTTACACCTGTAATCTTTGCAAGCGCATTACGATTGGTCAGCCACTTTGCCTTCCAGCGTGAATTCCATCCAAGTTCTTCCACGCCACGAATTATCGCGCAGTGCTTTCTTGCCAACCATCCTTTTTGGACCGTGAACCGCAACAGGTAGGGTTCTCCATCGGATTTGGAGAGCTTGCCTTCGACCGCCACCCTGTCGCCAGCGTCCCAAGACGCTGTGGGTCCGCCGTCCGTCATAACAAGTTTTACGGGTCTCGAAGTGTCATCGGGAGAGTTGCATCCGCTCAAAAGGACAAAAAGTATGGACGCTATTGTTGCAAGACGCACCACGGTTTTCCACCATTGTTGCCAAGATCATCTGCATTATTGCCGAAATTATCCGATGTCCGCAAATGGTCGTTTGCTGCCATTGCCGCCAGATCGGCAGCGACCGACCTATCCTCCCTGTGGCGAAGCCATGGGGAGGGGGACCGTCGCCAAAGGCGATGGTGGAGGGGCGGCGACGTTGCGCCAACAGCGCTCCGCGCTGCCACCTCCCCATCGCTGCGCGACAGGGAGGATCGACCTCCGCTGCCGGTCGCGCGGTCGTTCGCTTGGCGCGTTTTACCGCGGTCAATGTTAACAATGTAAATTTATCCTTGACGTCGCCGGTCGCGACGAGTCATGTTGACGACGACAACATTGATTCGCAAAAAAGAGAATGCCCGATGCGAACCCTGCTTTATGCTCTCGGTCCGATGCTGTTCGACTCGCTGGGCGTCATCGTTTTTGCGGTGTTGCTGGCCGTTGGTGCCGGGATCGTTCCCGCGACGGTCGCCGGCACGATCGTCGCGGTTGCGGTCGTCGGATACGAACTCGTGCGCGGGCACAAGGTCGCGGCGTTGCAGTGGATCAGCCTGGCGTCGGTGCTCCTCGCCGCCGCCGCGACGCTGTTCACCGGCGATCCGCGCTTTGTGATGGTCAAGCCGACGATCGTCTATCTGATCGTCGGGACGGTGATGCTGCGCAAGGGCTGGCTGGGCCGCTATATCCAGCCCGAGCAACTGGCGCTGGTCGGCGATGTGATGGACCGGTTCGGTTTTATCTGGGCGGCGATGATGTTTGCGAGCGCGGCGCTCAACCTGATCGTCGCGGTGTTTTTCACCGCCTGGTGGCCGCTGTTCATCGGGATATTCCCGCTGGCGTCGAAGTTCGGCCTGTTCGCGGTCCACATCGCGGTGGTGCATTTCATCGGGCAGGCGCGGCTGCGCCGCCGCGCAGGCGGCGCGCTGGAATCGGTCGCCGCCGAATAGATTATTCGGCGTCGAGCCCGTAAGCGGTGTGCAGCACGCGCACCGCGAGTTCGGTTTCATCCTCGTCGATCAGCACGCTGACCTTGATCTCGCTGGTCGAGATTGCCTGGATGTTGATGCCGCGGTCCGCCAGCGCGCGGAACATCGTGCTCGCGACGCCGGCGTGGCTTTTCATGCCGACCCCGACGACGCTGATCTTGGCGACCTTGTCGTCGCTGATGATGCGGTTGAAGCCGATCTTTTCCTTCGCGGCCTCGAGCAGGTCGATCGAGCGCAAGAGGTCGGTCTGCGGCACGGTGAAGGTCACGTCGGTCTCACCTTTGTCGCGGCCGACGTTCTGGATGATCATGTCGACGTTGATCCCCGCCGCGGCGAGCGGGCCGAAGATGTTGGCGACGCCGCCGGGTTTGTCGGGCACGCGGGTGACGATGATCTTCGCTTCATTCTTGTCGTGGGCGATGCCGGTGATCAGCTGCCGTTCCATCTGATGTTCCTCTATTTCCTCGTCGCTGACGATCATCGTGCCGCGGGCGGGGGCTTCGTCGCCCTCGACGAAGCTGGAGAGCACTTGCACGCGCACGCCCTCTTTCATCGCGAGCCCGACCGAGCGGGTTTGCAGCACCTTCGCGCCAACGCTCGCGAGTTCGAGCATTTCTTCATAGGTGACATAGTCGAGCTTGCGCGCGCGCGCGACGATGCGCGGGTCGGTGGTATAGACGCCGTCGACGTCGGTGTAGATGTCGCAGCGATCGGCCTTGAGCGCCGCAGCGACAGCGACCGCGCTGGTGTCCGACCCGCCGCGGCCGAGGGTCGAAACGCGGCCGTCGTCCATCAGCCCCTGAAAGCCCGGGATCACCGCAACCTCGCCGCGCGCCATCGCGGCGCCGAGCGCGCCAGTGTCGATGTCGGCGATGCGCGCGCGGGCGTGCGCTTCTTCGGTGCGGATCGGCAGCTGCCAGCCGAGCCAGCTGCGCGCCGGCGTACCCATCGCTTGCAGGGTCAGCGCGAGCAGGCCCGAGGTGATCTGCTCGCCGGCGGCGACGACGACATCATATTCGGCGGGGTCGTAGCGCGGGTTGGCCTCACGGCAGAAATTGACGAGACGGTCGGTCTCGCCCGCCATCGCCGACACGACGACCGCGACCTGGTTGCCCTGCGCAACTTCGCGCGCGACAAGTTTCGCCACGGTGCGAATCCGCTCGGTGCCCGCCATCGACGTGCCCCCGAATTTCATCACGATCCGCGCCATGTCGCCCCGCTTTCAAGAAACTGGTTTCTACCGCAACATTCGAACAATTCCGCGGCGCTCGGCTGTTAGGGAAGGGGGCGCTGGAAGGCAAGAGGAGCGCGCGCCGTAGCGGATAGAATTTCTTGCATGGCGTGAGGGGGAGTGCCACATCGCAGGGCATGAGCGCTGCCACGATCAACCCGCACGAAGCCGCCCATTTCGGCGCGCTCGCCGCTGACTGGTGGGATCCGCATGGGTCGTCGGCGATGTTGCACAAGCTCAACCCCGTGCGGCTTGCCTATATCCGCGCGCAAGTCGACGCGCATTGGCATGTGGATGCGCGCGAGCGCTATGCGCTGGCGGGGCGGACGGCGATTGATGTCGGGTGCGGTGCGGGCCTGCTGGCCGAGCCGCTGGCGCGGATGGGCGCGAAGGTAACGGGTGTCGATGCGGCGCCGGAAAATATCGCCGCGGCGCGCGCGCATGCGACGGGGCAGGGGCTCGATATCCATTATTTCGCGGGGGAGCTGGCCAACCTCCCAAATCCGTTCGTGTCGAGCGAAGTCGAGACACCCGGAAGACTGGCGCCCCCCAAGCGTGTCTCGACTTCGCTCGACACGAACGGGGAAGAGAAGGGCGAATTCGACCTTGTGACCTCGATGGAGGTGGTTGAGCATGTGACCGATCCTGCGGCGTTCATCGCCGAGCTCGCAGCACGACTGGCGCCCGGCGGGTTGATGATCCTGTCGACCCCCAACCGCACGACATTGTCGAAACTGCTGCTTGTCGAAGCCGCCGAGCGCGTCGGCGCGGTGCCGCGCGGCACCCACGACTGGGATCAGTTTCTGCGACCCGAAGAACTGACGGCGCTGCTCGAAGGGGCGGGGCTCGCGGTCATCGACCGCACCGGTCTGGCGCCGTCGCCGGCAAAGGGCTTCAAGCTGGGCGGCAGCGAGGCGCTGAACTATCTGGTCGCGGCGCGGTGGCCGGGCTGAAAGGCCGTGATCCGCGCGTCGACGTCTATATTGCGAAAGCGCAACCCTTTGCCCAGCCGATCCTGACCCATTTGCGCAAGCTTGTGCATGACCATGCGCCGGGCGCCGAAGAGACGCTGAAATGGGGCGTGCCGCATTTCGTGCTGGGCGGGCAGAATCTCGCGGGCATGGCGGCCTTTAAGGAACATGCTACCTTCGGCTTCTGGCGCGACGAGGAAGTGACGGGTTCGCCGCGCGATACAGGTGCGATGGGCAGCATGGGGCGGCTGGTATCGCTCGCCGACCTGCCGGGCGACGCGCTGATGGCGGCGATGATTGCCAAGGCGGCGGCGCTCTGTGCTGAGGGCCAACCGAAGCGCCCGGCGCCGAAGCCAAAGGCACCGCTCGACCTGCCCGCCGACCTCGGCGCTGCGCTCAGGGCCAATGCGGCGGCGCAGGGCCATTGGGACGCCTTCTCGCCCGGCAAGCGGCGCGACTATATCGAATGGGTGCTCGACGCGAAGCGCGAGGAAACGCGGGTCAAACGCATCGAAATGATCGTCGCGCAGGTCGCCGAGGGCAAGGACCGAAATTGGGAATATAGGGGTTGCTGAGGCGGCTTCGGATTTCGTCCAGATTCAGATCACGGGTCGATTAGCCCGGCGAAGGCGAATGGAAATCGTGCGCGGCCGCCCTTGCACTAGCCACATCGTCACATCGCGGTCGACATCGTCATCGTCATAGTCAAAAATGTTGATCTCGCCTTCTCCCGGGACGAATTGACCCACCGAATAGCGGGCTGGCGTGTCTCGAAAATAGGAGAGCAATTCGCTTTGGCTCTGCTTGCACGGCTTGTCGTCGACGCCAATGCATTTGACCTTGTCGCTCGTGAGAGTTTCGAGGGCGCTGATCAATTGCTGTTGCCGCCACTGCTGACCGGCAAAGTCGCTCGCATCCATCGCGGCCTTCCAGCCCGACATGTCGCCGGTAAGTTCGCGGCACGCTTCGAGCGCGGCGGTCGGCGATTGCGGTGTCTCTGGAAGGCGTCGGTAGCGTCCCGTCCGATGCACCGTATCGAAGTCATGCTCGGCGATAGAACCGTCGCGGATCACGAGCCGCATGGTCCTGGCCTGAAAGCGTTCCATGCTGTTGTGGCGCATCACGATCGCAATCCGTGGCTGCTCGCAAATCGACTGCCGCTCGACGCGGGGTTCTAGAACAAGATCGATGTAGAGCCCATGATAACCGCCGCCGGGCAACCCGACCTGCTCGCGCACGATCGCTCGCACAACCTGTTTGGCCGCGACAGGGAGCAGCTCAAGGGCCAGCCGCTTTGCGTCCGCCTCTTCGTACTCGAACTGGGTATTGGGATAACCGGATGTAAAATCCGGAAGCGCAAAGCCCGGTGTCCGTTCCGTCCTTGCTGGCTCGTCTGCGTCGGCCATGCCCCATGGCGTCATGACAATAAGGGCGATCGCGCCAATTCTATCGCGGTATCGGTTCACAATCGCCCTCTCTAACTGGACTATTGTCTGGACTAGAGCATCACTTCGGTCGCGACACTAAGCCTGCGATGTTTACGAATTATGGACCAGCAGTGAGTGCATCCCACTAAGACGAAGGGTCAGTGTCTCAGAAGTCGACATCCTCATAATATTTCGGCGGCGTCACAATCTCCATCCGCTCGGCCAGCAGCGGGCGAAAGCTCGGGCGCGATTTCAGCCCCGAATACCAGCCCTTCGTCTGCTCATGCCCCGTCCAGTCGATGCCGCCCAGATAGTCGGCGACCGAGATATGCGCGGCGGCAGTCAGGTCGGCGAGGCTCATCGTCGCGCCGGCCAGCCAGGTGCGGTGGTCGATCAGATAATCGACATAGTCGAGATGGTTGTTCGCCGCCTTCATCGCCTCGCGCAGCGCGCCGCCGTCGGGGGGCTGGCGGTGGACGATGCGTTTCTGCATGCGCTCGAACAGCAAGGGGCCGGTGACTTCATAATAGAAGTCGTGATCGAACCATGAGGTTAGCCGACGGATTTCGGCGCGGTTGGCCGCCGTGCCGTTGATCATCGCCTTGCCTTCGACGGTTTCTTCGAAATATTCGGCAATCGCCATGCTGTCCATCAGCACCTGGCCGCGCGCCTGATCGACCATTACGGGCGTGCGCCCTGCCGGGTTCAGGTCGATGAACTCGTCGCGGCGCTCCCACGGCGATTCGCGCACCAATTCATAACCGACGCCTTTTTCGCCCAGCAACAGGCGGACCTTGCGCGAAAAGGGACAGAGCGGGAATTGATAGAGTTGCCACATGGGTCCGGCATAGCGGCAGCGAGGCGCCGCGTGCAACGGCTATGGCGCGGTGTGACCGTTCTGGACTGTGGATTGTCGCCTAGCGGCGCGGCGCCTTGCGTTCGCGTTCCCATTGCGCGGCCATATCGCGCGCCATATCCTTGAGCACGGGGGCATAAACCGCGAGCGCCGAAGCGGCTTGCCCGGCCATCCGCGTCTTGGCACGCACATCGGCACCCATCCGGTCGGCATAGTCGCGATCACGGCCCGCAACCTCACCCAGCGTCGCGTCGCGCGGGATGTAGGCGGCGTCAGATTCGGGATCCACGCGCGCGACCGCCTCGGCCAGTGGCCCCACCGGCATCTGCATCAGCGCACCGACGATAGCGGTGATCGTGTCAGCCATGCGATCCTGCGCCACCGGATCGTTCAACGTCGCGACAGTATCGCGCGTTTCGCTGTCGGCGGCGGCCGCGGGCAGCGGCGCGGCGAACGCGAGCAGGGGCAGGGCGAGCAGGGCGAATCGGGTCATGGCTGTCATCCTTTCAGAGGACGCAAGGTTCGGTAAAGGCGGTGTGTCTAGCGATGTAACGCTTTCGCTGGGCTGAACGTGCACGTGCGTTGCGGTGAAGTGCCGCCGGAACGGGATGAGCGATCCTCCCTGTGCCGTAGGCAGGGGGAGGTGGCAGCCCGAAGGGCTGACGGAGGGGCTTTGGCGCGACAGTTGCCGCCCCTCCACCC
>JAEMRT010000018.1 GCA_016463225.1 Sphingopyxis sp.
GATGCCGATCACCGTGCGGCCCGGAATCGGGGCGATACGCGCCGACAGCGCCGACATGTTGCGCGCGATATCGTCGGCGAGGTTCGATACCCGGCTCGCCTTGGTGCCGGGTGCGGGCTCGAGTTCGTACATGGTGACGACGGGGCCGGGGCGGACCGCGGTGACGACGCCCTTGACCTGAAAATCTTCGAGCACCGATTCGAGCAGCCGCGCGTTGCGTTCCAGCCCGGCCTTGTCGATCTGCCCGGTCGGCCCCGGCGGCGGCGGCGCAAGCAGGTCGATCGACGGCAGCTGGTAATTGGTGAACAGCTCGGTCTGCGGCTTGGGTCGGGGTTTCGACGGTGCGGTGCGCTGCACCGGGTCGGCGATCTCGGGCGGCGCGCGGTCGCTCGGCTCCGCGATCGCGCGCGGGCGCACGACGCGCTCCATCAGGTTCGGCGCTCTGGCGCCGTCGTCGGCGGTGCGCGCCGGTTCGACGATGCGGCTGCGCTCGGCGGCGGGCAGGCGGAAGCGCGCCGCCCAACCCTTTTCCAGTCGCAGCGCGCGCCACGCGAGCCACAGCCCGGCGGTGACGAGCAGCAGGATGGTGGCGATGCGAATCAGCGCTGCCGCGGGCTCGCCTGCCGCGGCGAACAGCGGCGTGATCGCGCCGCCGATCAGCAGGGCGATGATGCCGCCCCAGCCTGCGGGCATCGGCGCGCTCGTCGCGGGCGACCAGAGTTCGGCGCCCAGTCCGACAAGCAGGATGCCGACGAAGCTATAGGCGAGCTGGCGCGGCCAATAGGGCTGCGCCTCACCCAGCCACAGCCGCCACGCGAGGAGGCCGAGCAGCGGCAGCAGCAGCGCGACTCCGACGCCGCCGATGGAAAGGCCCAGGTCAGCGAACCACGCGCCGATGCTGCCCATCCAGTTGGCAGCGGTCCCATCGGCGGCTGTGTTGAGCGCCGCGTCGGTGCTGTCGTAGGTGACGAGCGCAAGGGTCAGGAACAGCGTGAACAGCCCGAGCGCCGCCGCCGCGCCGATCACCAGCGATCGCGCGATGCTTTGGCGAAAAACGGTGCGCCAGTCGGCTTTCACCGATGCGCCCTTGCGGCTAGCCATGCTGTTTACGGTCCCCATCAATTAACCACGGCGATATGCACATGCGCCGGACTCGCCGTCAAGCGCGGCCCCGCGCCCGTCCACAGCCTTTCCAACCGCTCCGCCGCGCGCTAGGGCCGGTTCATGAGTGAAACGCTGCGCAGCGATGTCCTGATCTCGGGGGGCGGCCTGGTCGGCCAGGCGCTCGCCCTTGCCCTCGCCCACCATGGCCTGTCGGTCCAGATCGTCGATCCCGCCGATCCGGTAACAACGATCGCGCCGGGTTTCGACGGCCGCGCGTCGGCGATCGCGAGCGCGACCTGGCAGATGTTCGAAGTGCTGGGGATCGCCGAGCGGTTAGCGGGGCACGGCTGCCCGATCCGCGCCATTCAGGTGGCCGACGGCGCCCCCGACAGCGGTCGCGGCGGCAACCTCGATTTTGTCACCGCCGACGGCGACCCGCCGCTCGGTACGATGATCGAGAACCGCCAGCTCCGCCTCGCGCTCGCTGCAGGGCTTGCCGATGCGCCGCTGGTGCGGCTGCATATGCCCGCCGCGGTCGTGTCACGCGATATCGATGCGCATGGCGTCACGCTGACCCTTGCTGACGGGACGAAGCTCGTGGCGCCGCTGCTGATCGTCGCCGAAGGCCGCCGCTCGCCGACCCGCGACGCCGCGGGGTTCAGCATTGCCAACTGGTCGTATCACCATCATGCGCTGATCGGCGCGGTGTCGCACGCGCGGCCGCACGGGAATGTCGCGCACGAAATCTTCTATCCCTCGGGCCCCTTCGCATTGCTGCCGCTGGTCGACGATGCCGAGGGGCGACATCGCTCGGCCTTTGTGTGGACCGTCGCCGAAAAGGACGGCCCCGGCTTTGCCAAACTCGGCGGCCGCGGCTTCGTCGCCGAACTACAGAAACGCGCGGGCGGGGTGCTCGGCGCGATGGAACTCGTCGCGCCGCGGATGACCTATCCGCTCGGCTTCCACCACAGCGCGTCGATCGTCGCGGAGCGCATCGCGCTGGTTGGCGACGCCGCGCATGGCATCCATCCGATCGCCGGGCAGGGGCTGAACCTCGGCCTCCGCGATGTCGCGGCGCTCACCGAAGTGCTCGTCGAGGGCGCGCGGCTCGGGCTCGACCTCGGCGATGCGGCCTTGCTCGCGCGCTATCAGCGTTGGCGCGGGCTCGACAACATGATGGTCAGCTTGGCCACCGACGGCCTGACCCGCCTGTTCGGCATCCCCGGCCGCACCGCCGCTGCGGTGCGCCGCACCGGGCTCGGCGCGGTCCAGCGTATGCCGCTGCTCAAGCGCTTTTTCATGGACGAGGCGCGCGGCGAGGCGGGCGATTTGCCGCGGTTGTTGGCAGGGGCGGAGATATAGACGTCGCTCCGGCGAAGGGCGTGCCGGGTCAGGTGCCACACCCGGGCTGAACCGGTCCCCGCCTATTGCAGCGTGGCGCGGCCGTCGTCGCTGTCGTAACGGCCGAAAAACTGCATTAGCTGGACGACCAGCTCGGCACGCGCGTCGATCGGCGTCGCTTCGAGCAGCGCCTGTTTCGCGGCGGCATCGAATGGCGCGACCTGTGCGATGCCGTTGACCAGCGTCGCATCGTCGAGCTGGCCGACCGAATCCCAATCGACGACATAACCCTGCCGCGCGGCAAAGCGCTTCGCCTCGCGCTCGAGGCTGGCGCGTTCGATGCTCGACAGCACCGCATCATCCTCGATCTCGGTTTCGATCTCGGCTTCGACCTGCCGAAACGGCGTCATAACGTCGAGCTCGCGGCGGACGCGGAAGCGCGCAACGCCTTCCAGAACCAGGTTAAAGCGTCCCTCGTCGAGCGCTTCGACATCGACGATCCGCCCGACGCAGCCAACGTCGTAAAGCGCAGGCGGCTCGCGACTCTCTTCGCCGGGCAGCACGCGCGGCTGGATCATCCCGATCTGGCGGTCG
This sequence comes from Sphingopyxis sp., assembly GCA_016463225.1. Taxonomy (GTDB): domain Bacteria; phylum Pseudomonadota; class Alphaproteobacteria; order Sphingomonadales; family Sphingomonadaceae; genus Sphingopyxis. The sequence continues at coordinate 3,040 of JAEMRT010000018.1, forward strand.
CGTGCCAGCACTTCCTGCACCATCGCCGAATAGCGCGGTTCGAAAATATGCAGCGGCAGGTGCAGCCCGGGAAACAGCACCGCGCCGGGCAGCGGAAAGATCGCGATCCGCTGGATGGTCAAAGGCGCGGTGTCGCCCATCAACCGAACAGGATCAGCGACAGGCGGCGGCGCTGCGCCGCAACCCACGGATCTTCCAGCCCGACGGCTTCGAACAGCGCCAGCAGCTTGGCGCGCGCCGCATCCTCCTGCCACTCGCGGTCAGCGGCGACGATGTGGAGCAGATTGTCGGCGGCGGCGTCGCGCTGGCCAGCGCCGATCTGCGCGCTGGCGAGGTCGAACCGCGCCTGATGATCCTCGGGATTGGCGGCGACCGCAGCTTCGAACGCGGCGAGTTCGCCCGCGTCGGGGGCGTCGGCGGCGAGCGCGAGTGCGCTTTTCGCCTGCGCGATCGCGGGATCGTCGGCGATTTCGGCGGGCACCATGTCGAGCACGCCCTGCGCGCTCGTCAGGTCACCCGCGAGCACAAAGGCGCGGATCAATCCGCTATGCGCCGCGGCATTGTCGGGCGCCATTTCGAGGATCTGGCCGAAGATGCTGGCGGCACGTTCGCCGTCGCCTTCTGCGAGGACGGTTTCGCCCATGTCGATCAGCGGCGCGATCTCGACCGCGCGCGCCGTCGCTTCGCTTTCGATCGGCAGCTGCGCGAGCAACTGGTCCAGCATCGTCTTCAACTGGCTTTCGGTGCGCGCGTTGGTCAGGTTGGCGACCGGCTGGCCCTGAAAAATCGCATAGACTGTCGGGATCGACTGAACCTGGAACTGGCTGGCGATGAAGCGATTCGCGTCGACGTCGATCTTGGCGAGCAGCACGCCCTTGTCGGCGTAGTCGGCGGCGACCTTTTCCAGAATCGGGGTCAGCTGCTTGCACGGCCCGCACCATTCGGCCCAGAAATCGAGGATCACCAGATTGGTCATCGACGGTTCGACAACGTCGCGGCGGAAGGCTTCGACCGCTTCCTTCTCGGTGGGGTTCAGACCCAAAGTGGCCACGCGTCATGCTCCTGCTCAAAATGCCTGACCATCTATGTGGGATTTGCGGCGAATATGCCAACCCTTCGCCCGCGATAAGATGCGAAAAGCGTGAAGGGGGGTTGCCGACTCAAAAACCCGATGCTAAGCGCCCGCCTCACCCGCTGGAACCGACCGGTTTCAGCCGCCAGAGCGGGCGTAGCTCAGGGGTAGAGCACAACCTTGCCAAGGTTGGGGTCGAGGGTTCGAATCCCTTCGCCCGCTCCAGTTATTCACATGAAATTCAATAAATTAAGCGCAATGCATTGATTGCAACCCTATTGCCGTTGGCGAATTGGGGCCAGATTGGGGTGCGCGCGCCTTTTTTCGCATTGTCTCACCGCTGCAATTTGCCTTTTGTGCATCAGAGTGAGCTTCCGGGCGGACAGGTCATCATCCGGCCTCACGCCACGCTATCGTTGGATGCTTCCAGAACATACGTGTCCGCGCTATCTTCCTGTGAGTGAACCGACTGATAAAAGATCAGTCCGGTTATATCGTCTGGCTATGTTGCGACCTAGATGTGCCGTTGATGGGGGCAATCGCCATGACGCTTCAGACTAACACTATCATATTTCGATTGGCGCTCAGCGGAGCGGGGGTCTGGCTGGCATATACCGGCTACCAGTCAGTCACGACCTACAACGTCTCGACAGCGGCAAGTGAAGCATATCGCAATGATCCAGCGCGCTACGAGAAATGCGATTATCCGGTGGTAGATGGGAATGGCGTTGAGAATCTTGAATGGCGCAATCCAACGATCAAAGAGGCCAGCGACTGTCGCAAATCATACGATGACATTTACGCCAAGATCGAAGCGGAACAGTCATGGTGGAACAAGCGCGTTCTGGAACGACAAGCCATTTCCAGTTTCTTTGGTGATGGAGTCCTACCAGTCGGCCTCCTGCTCCTGGTGGCAGCATTATGGGGTAAGATCGCAACGGCTGGGCGATCATATGTTGGCTGGTTGAAGAGTGGCAAGGCGCAAGAATGAACAAACACATCGTGCAAGTAGCAGCCGTAAGCGCTCTCAGCGGATTATCTGTCGCGATGCATCAATCGCCCATTGGCATAAGTCGGTCGTCACCATCGTAGATAGAGCGCGACCACTTATTGAGCGAGAAATTGAAAGCCCAATTAAGCTAGCGGTGATTGATGCCTCCCACGTCAGAATTTTGGGAAAATCAATCAACGGACGCGTGAGTCCACGCCTTTACATCTCCAAACTACCAATTTCGTCGTTTCGCTCGGACGCCTTCAGAAAAATCTGCCGCTATGAGCCGAGCAATCTCAAGACATTGAAAATATTGAAGTCCATGCGAACAGGTGTGTCCTGTGCGCAACACTTTGATCGGCGATATAGGCTAACACGTTATTTTTGCCGGAATCGCCTGTTTTCGGAAATCGCTACTGTGAAGGCTTTGCGGCGCGTATGTGTCGCGAATTCGTTGCGCACGGAAACGCCAGTCTCCTGAAGAAAGGAACTGGTTATGAAACCCAGTCTGAAACCCGAATTTATTTCCATTGTCGATTTCGCTCGCATGTTGGGCATCGGCCGAACCAAGGCCTATGAGCGGCTGGTTCACGTTGAAACCATCTACATTGGCCGTCGACGTCTCGTGGCTCGCAAGAGCGCCCAAGTATATGCGCGGAGCCTGCTAAGCCAAGGAGCTGGCGAATGAGTCGGCGCGGTATCGACAGGCTCCCAAAGCCCCCCAAAAAATATCAGATCCAGCCGGGTGTCTTGGAGGATGGAACTTGGTTCGCGTTCGAAACCAAGGACGAGGCAAAGGAGGAGGACAAGGAGCGGTGCAAGAGAGCTTCGCGGCTGATCAGCAAAAAACGCAAGATCGACCATCAGTGGCGCCGCAGTGAAATCGCGGCCCTTATCGATCGCATAGACTCGGCGTCGACTGTCGCGTCGTCGGTATATATGCGTAAGCATCGGAAACGAGTTGGCGGACATCTCCTGCGGTTGATGTCACGCGACATCACAGCGGTCCGCATGTTCACATTACTTCCCGCGAACTGGATATACCCGGCGGGATCGCTTTGCGAAGCAGATGCCGTCAAACTCCTGACTGCACTTCGACAAGCGCTGAGACGGAAGGGAGCCAATCGAGCATCCGGCTGGCTGTTTGCTTTTATAGACGGAGAGTATGATTCCGCTTCCGACACTTTCCGCCTCCATGTTCATGGATTGGCTTCAGGAGAGATGATCGATGTCGTGAAAAGGATGAAGGGAACGCGAAACCTGCAACCGTTCAGCAAATCAAAGCGGGAAGGTGCCGTGCGCCGACCGGTTCTGTCGCAGAAAATCACGACAACGCCAATCAGGGCGGCAACCTACGTCATGAAAAGCCATTGGGGTGAACGACCTTTCTTCCAAGGCGAAGGGCTAACCCCAAAACGACCAAGAGGGAAACGCCGTATCGATCACATTCAGCCGTTTGTGGAACATCTGCTCTGGCTCGACCAATGGCGTTTGCAGGATCTCGCGCTTCTAATTGGGATGTCGGTGAGCCGGGCGGGTTTCAAAATACATCGAAAATGTACGTGAATGAGACGGCATAATCCGCGAACCCCATAGTCGTTAATTGCTGCCGATAACGGGGAGAGCGATATAGAGCTATGTACTAACACAACACTGCTGGCTGGGAGCCACCACCCCAACGGAACTGAAAGATTGGGTACGGATATCTGCCGACAAGGTGTTCCATCATCGCCGTCGATATGGGTCAGAGAACGAGGTTGGGAACTCCTGGCCTCGTTCTCCCCGATCAGTTTTTCTGCATATTGGGGTAGGAATTTATCGTGCGGCAGTGTTCATCTATCTCTCCAACCATATTCGCTTACCCTGATTGCGGGCAGACTTCGGCGAACAAGTCGAGGCAGGGTGTCTATGGGCTATTGATGTACATAACTAGGCTTTGGGCATCAGTTGGTATTCCACTTCCAGCCCTTCGCTCATGGCACCTAACCTAGATCAAAGATTCTCAAGATTGCATTCGGCCCAAAATGAACTGGTTCGATCCTGCGCACCGTTAGGCGGTGATCCGGTCGTTTCGACGTAGCGAAGGATTTCGATTTCCTTCCTGTCTTTGCATCGCATTGCGGCACGTCGCCGTTCGTCGCGAAGCTGATCGCGCTCCCGCGCTGCTGCCTCCTCAGCCTCGGCTCGGGCTTTCTCCAGTTTATGCTCTTTGGCGTAACTGCGCGCATCCTCGTCGTGCTTCTTTCGGAACTGCTCGATTTGATCTTCCATCGAAGTGCGTTTGATTCCGAGCCGCTTGTCTCGATTTTCGGCAATCAAAACTGCTGCCAGCAGGGCTTTGGCTTGAGGTGACATCTTCGCATTGTCTATCGCTGCTGCCTCCTTGTCTGACAGAAGGTCGGATTCTACCAAATATGGTTTCGCTTCGGGGGATGCGGACGTATCTTTCGACGATTGGGAACCCATCTCGGTTTCGATCTGCGTAACTTGATCTTCAAAAGGGGAAACCGCTCCTTCAGCGATTTCTGAACTGGAAACCGGTCTCTCCACTTTCTCGGGAGCTTCTGAGCAGCCGGCGATGAGACACGCTGCGGCTAACAGCGACTTCTTGATGGCCATGTTGGGGCTTCCTTTGCTTGTCTCGGCTGAACGCAATTCCGGCATCTAAGTGGCCGCTTGAGCTTCTCCTGCTACGGTCAATGTCGGCCTGCGCCGGGCGTGAACACGTCAGAGCATCTTAGGCATATGTATTTCGCGTTCCATTCGGCCAGTTCACGCCGGTAGTCTTTGAAGTTATATTTCCAACCAATGATCGCGAGTATCGCGGCCAGCCCACACCCGGATAGGAACACCCAGTTTCCGATGAAAAGTGCCGCAATCCAAGATATTGCGATGATGCCGATTCCACCTGAAATGACGGGCCACTTCTCCGGCGCAGCGTGTTTCTGAGCAAGCATCGAGGCTGCTGAGCCGCTAGTAGATGCAGCCATTAAGCCAGCACCGCCGCCAGTCGCTCCGACGCCTAAAGTGGTCGCATTGCTGCTGAACGTGCCTCCCTCGACAGCAAGCGACAGCTTTTGAGTGTTGTCGCTTCGGCAATTTGGACAAGACAAATCCATCGTCGCCCCCTTTCAAACCCTCTAATCTTATTCTGGACCTACTCCGCCATCGGCCAGCCTCGCGCTTCGGCCACGGTAAAAATGTCGCCGTTTGATCGCGACAACTTCAACGTCTGCACGCCTTCGCCTTTGCGATCCGCGACAAGCACGACGGATCCATTGTCTCCGCACAGAATGCGGAAGTTCCCAAATGCCCAATCGTCGTATCCTGTCACGATCTCGCCGATGCTGGGTTGTTTCTCGACATACTCGGTGACCATATCGAGCCACACGATCTTCACGGCGCGCGGCTGGACTTCGACCGAAAAGGGATAGCTGTCGAATTTCCTGGTGCTGTTGGGATGGAAACCGTCGGGAACATGCGAATAGAAGCCATGACAGACCGTCGGCTTTTCATCTGGGCTTTGCGCATAGGCGGTCGGCTCAGCTGCGACGGCGCCGGCCATCGCGATAGCAATTGCCGCTAGGCGCTGGGTTCTCCGGAAATTCATTGATTATTCCCCTGCAGATCGTCGGACACAATATAGCCGACAAACAAATGAGCCGTAAAGTGCCCCGGTATTTACGGTGTAGATTGAATCGCTCGAGCACGATTGATGGCGCCGATGTCTCGCGTTTCAGGAAAATCAGACAAAGATGGTACTCTTGTCGCCCTAGGTGACGCTATTCGCCGCCTTCGCGCTGCGCGAGGATTGACCCAAGAGGCATTTGCAGATGAAGCAGAGATAGACCGCAGTCACATGGGAAAAATTGAGCGCGGCGAGCGCAATCTCACCGTGCTTAATGTCAAGCGCGTGGCTGCCGCCCTTGGCCTGTCAGTTGCGGCGCTTTTCGAACAAGCGGGATTATGATCCGCCGGTGTCGTGGAAGCTCAGAGTCTAGCTATTCCGCGTCGGCGTATATCGCCGAATGCGGAGAGTTCCCGCTCGATCGATTACGTCTGCAAGTATCTCTGGCGGGTTGATCGGAAGCCATGGCATTTCCTGACTGTCGAAAAGGGCCAATCCGGTGGGTGCCAAATTGACGATGACACTGAAATGGACCCAGTCGGAGAGGCAAGCGACCACCGGCGCGCCCGAATTGAGACTCTCTTCGATCCAGCCTCCTACGTCCTCGCTATCGCAGATTTCAGTCACGAACTGCATTCGCTTCGTGCTGGCCGATTTGGCCATGTGGTCCGCGAGCCAGATCATTCTTTCGTTCGCCATGCCTTGCGTGACGGGGTTGAGGCTGGAATGGCGTTTGCGCATCATGGAAACGGCCGAGGTGAATAGAGATCGTGCTTTCGACAGGCCGAGCGGTCGGACTGGGTAGGCCGCGATTTGCAGAGCGTTCAGCGTGCAATAGATTCCGCAAAGGGCATCAAGTTGACCTTGCCGGAATGGAGTTAGCCGAGCAGCGGTTCGGACGACCGGATTGGCAATCGCTATGCGGCGCGGCATCAATATTCCGCCGCCAACATCACGGTGAGGAGCCGAATTGTGACCGCCGGGTCGGCGGGGTCAGTCGACCGGTACTGCATGTCGAGATCGTAATAGTCGATCTTCCAGTTTATTCGGTGGCCAAGGAAATCGAACGCTCCGAAATCCTTTTCGCAATATGGATCGTTGTCGGCGGTAAAATCATCGAACGCTCGGACGCGCTCTACGATCTCGGGAACATATACGCCGCCATATAAATCCAAGATTCCCCGCGTGACGGCGAGTTGACCACCTTTGAGGTGAAGGCGAAGTCGATCATTCAGATGTGCGATCCGCGCGGTCCGCGATGTTGGCATCGGTGCATGCGTCGTCGTGTCGTTGTCATCCATGACAAAGATTCCTGAGCTTTGAGTGTGAAGGGAAATGCGGCCGAAATTGTCGGGCCAGCATTGCGACAACGACGCGTCGGTATCCCCACGTTGGCAGCACTCGCGCCGCGCGCGTCTCTGACCGAGCAATGCGATCTTCGAGCCAAAATCACTTCGAATTTCGACAGTAAAAATGATCTGTTTTCTGTGGGGTAGAACGCCGTTAGCGCAGCGCCACTGTAGCACAGGGCTGCGGTGCTAGCAAAAAACCGGGCTAACCTAGTTGCATGTGCCAGTAATGATTATTGTCTAGGTGAGCGGCAGATGAATCGCAGCTATGCGCCTGATGTCAGACGTCAAAGTCATGATTGATCTTTACTGGAAGCTGTCATTGCAGCGGCTAAAGCGGAAGTAGGCTGATGTCTCTGTCTCAAGCTTGTTGGCAGGCGGCTGGCGACACGGAAAGCGCCGGGGGTCGCACCCCAGCGCTGGGTGCGGGCGCGAGTCAGGTGGACCTGATCGACAAAGCGGCCATCCGCGGCGGCAGCGGCGATCGGCATGCCTTTGCGCAGCAGGCCTTGGCGTGGGCGACGCGCAGCTGCACTATGGGTGATCCTCGCCGGAAAGCGCGGCGAAACGCGGAGCCGTTGCAAGAAATACCACGGCAATCGTCACGCATCCCGCGCATGTCCATAGCGCCGGATCATAGCCGCCGAACCGTCCGGCGATCGTCGAGATCAGCAACGGACTGAAGCCCGTGCCCAGGACGAAGGCGCCGTAAAGAACGCCATAGCGCCGCCCATAATCGCCCAATCCGAAATACCGCACAGTCAGATAGCCGATCAGGTCAACCTCGGCCCCCAGCGCGAAGCCGATGGCGAAGGCGGCCGCGGGCGCGACCGACGGACCGAAAATCGCCAATGCAGCGATTCCTGCGATCGTCAGGCTGAGCGAGAGCGCCGCGACCCTTGGTGCGAAGAAATGATCGACCGCCGCGCCAACGGCGAGTCTTCCGACGATGACCGCAAGGCCCAGATTTGCCTGAATGCCCGCCGCGTCCGTCGCCGACATTCCCGCATCTGACAGCAAGGGTATCAGGTGCAGAACAAATCCCGATACGCCGAGCGCGAGAAAGAAGAAGATGGCGAGAAGGCGCTGGAAGCGTGGATCCGCCAGCATGGCACCGTAGGTCAGACGCTCTGGCTCCTCGCCAGTCTTGATTGCCGCGAGCGCGGCGGGTGCGGTCGGCCGTTTGGAAGAATGTCCGAGCAGATAGACAACAACGGGCATGGCCAACAATACAAGCCCCGCCATCTGCAGATAGGCCGCGCGCCAGCCCTGCTCGGCGATGATCGCCGCGACCGCGGGCGGGGCGAGAAATGCGGCGAGCCCCGTGCCCGATAGGGTCAGTCCCAGTGCCAGACCGCGCGCGACATCGAAATGCTCGTTCACGGCACGCGAAAAGCTGATCGGTGTGGAAGCGACCGCGAAGGCGAACATCAGGGACTGGATCAGCAGATACTGGATGAAGCTTCCCGACATCGCGGCGAGCGTAGCCAGGCCGAGGGCAAGCGCGATCATACTGAACGCAACAGGCCGCCGGACACCCCAGCGGTCGATCGCGAGACCTGCGATCGGCGCGCACAGCACCACCATGAATGTCGAGGCCAGCGACGCGGCGGACAGCTGGCTGCGCGTCCACCCAAAATCGGTCTGGAGCGAGCCGACGAAGACCCCTGTCGTATAAAAAGGCATCGCCGCGACTCCGAGCGCAACGCCCAGCGTGCATCCCAACAAGGTTGACCAATTTTGGCGAAGCTCCCGCAATGTGGCGGCCCGCTTGCTGATTTCCTGCATCTTCGTCCCTTTCCGCTGCCCTTGACGCGACGTTGATTGTCATCTATCAATCGACTGATAGAGAAAAAAACACTGGAGGGGAAGTACAATGCACAAGCGCGTTCTTCTGACAATCATGCTGACGAGCGGATCAGTCCTGGCAACCACCGGCGCGCTTGCGCAGACGTCTCAACAAGCGGCGACGTCGCCGGGCCAAGCAACGTCCACGGAGGCGGAATCGTCGGCTGGCGAAATCATCGTCACGGCGCAAAAGCGGGACGAACGTATTCAGGACGTTCCGATCGCGATCACCGTGGTCAACGCCGATGCCCTGAATGCTTCCGGCTCCAAGAACCTGGTTGAACTCCAGGGTTTAACGCCCGGCGTCTTCATCCAAGGCAATGCGGGCTATGCCGGCTCACCGATCACGATTCGCGGCACTGCGGGCTCCAATACGGTGCTGCTGGACGACCCGGTCGCGATCTACATCAACGGAGTCTATCAGCCCTCGGGAAGGTTCGCCAGCAACGCGCTTCTCGATATCGACTCAATCCAGGTCGTACGTGGGCCGCAGGGGACGCTGCAGGGACGCAATGCGACGGCCGGTGCGATACTGATCGAGACGGCCGAGCCGGGCTCGTCGCTGAATGGCTTCATTCGCACGTCCTATGCCGACCCTTCCGAAATCCGCGGTGAGGCGGCGATCGGCGGGCCAGTCAGCGATACGCTGAGCGTGCGCGCCGCGGTTGGCTATTATAACGAGAAGGGCTGGGGTCTGAATACCTTCAACAACCGGCCCATCGCCGGAGGGCGCGGTTTTTCGGCGCGCGGAACGCTGCGTTGGCGGCCGTCGTCGAATTTAAATGCCCGGCTGACAGTCTCGCATATCCGCACCTATGCAGAACCGGCGCTCGCTCGTTACGCGGCCACCACCTTCAACCCGTCGCCAATCGGCCCGCTGACGCTGGTCGCGACTCCGACCACGCCCTTGTCGCCGGCGGAACTAAATGCGCTCCAGCACGACCGCTACGCGCTCAACCGACCGACCTTCAGCCGCACCACCGATGACAGAATCTCGCTGGATCTCACCTACAACATCGGCGCTGTCGATCTCGTTTCAGTGACCGGCTACAATAAATATCATTTGGTGGGCGCTGCCGACTCCGATGGTTTTGCGCGCACTGATCGCGAGGGATTTAACACTGGCGACCTGCCGTCCAAATATTTCAGCCAGGAAGTTCGTCTACAGTCGAATAACGACAGCAATATCAGCTGGATACTTGGCTCCTATTATTCGAGCGCGGTCGAGGACATGGCGTTCGTGATCAACAATCTGCAAATAACGGCGCCTGACCGGCGGGTAATTGGTTTTGTTGTGCACCAGATTTCTCGGTCCTATGCGGGATTCGCCGATGCAACATTCCATGTGACACCGGAAATCGCGCTCCTTGGCGGCGTGCGCTATACGCGTGAAACGAAAGACTTCACGCTGAACCGGACGATCGTCAACTATGACACGGGTGCAACGCTTATTCCGGCGCTGCAATACACGCCGCCGCAGGGCGTGTTCACCAATACCTCTTTCCGCGCCAAGGCCACCTATCAGCCCAGCCGGAACCTGCTTTTATACGCGGGCTATAGCACCGGCTTCAAATCGGGCGGCTTCAACGCGTTCGGTGACGATCCGGCATTCAGGCCGGAAAAGCTGCGGTCGGCGGAAGTCGGTATGAAGGCCGATCTTATTGACAGGCGGGCGACGGTGGCGCTGTCTGCCTATTCCAACCGCTATGACGATCTCCAGCTTAGCGCCGGCGTGCCCACCGGCGGCGTCGCCCTTACCAATGCGGCCAATTCCAAGATCGACGGTTTCGAGCTGGAGGGCATGTTCCGGCCAACGACGGACCTGACATTAATCGGCAACGTTTCATATACCAACGCTCGCTTCGCCAGTTTCACCACGGCCGTTGACATCCAGGAGGCTCCTGTCGACGCCACCGGAAACAAGCTGCCGCACACACCCAAATGGCAATATTATGTCCAGGCGACCTATGCACCCCGTCTAAACGATGATGTGACCGGTTTGCTGGAAGCGTCATACCGGTGGCACGGCCTCATATATCAGTACCATACCAACCAGACGAGCCCGACGCTGCAGGGGGACGCCACGGGCGAGCTGGGGATGCGCGCCGGTGTCACCCTCGAACAAAGCCAGATATCAATCACTGCGTTCGCGACAAATCTCACCAATGAGCGAGCGCCGAACAGCGTCAACATCACCTTCTCCTACCCGAACGTCAGCTTCAACAAGCCCCGCACGATCGGCATCCAGCTCGAAAAGAAATTCTGATTTCCTTTGTCGGAGAACTCCTATGCCACGCCGTCTGATCGACCTTTCCATTCCCATCGAAAACGGCGTCGAGTCCGACCCGCCCGGCTCTGAGCCGAAAGTCGAATATTTCAGGCACACGGAGACGGCGGGCGAGCTTGTATCCTTCTTCCCCGGATTAACTGCCGAACAGCTGCCGGGCGGCGAGGGGTGGGCGGTCGAACAGCTCGATCTCAGCACACACAATGGCACCCATATGGATGCGCCCTATCACTTCCACTCGACCCAGGACGAGGCACTGCCAGGCGGCGGTCAGCGTTCGATGACGATTGATGAGGTGCCTCTCGACTGGTGCTGGCAACCCGGCGTCAAGCTCGACTTCCGGCACTTCGAGGACGGCCATGTCGCGACGAGGGCCGATGTCGAGGCCGAGCTTGACCGGATCGGTCATACGCTACAACCCTATGATATCGTCGTCGTCAACACCCGCGCAGGCGGAATCTACGGCCAGAAAGGCTATGTTTCCGCAGGTTGCGGCATGGGTCGCGAGGCCACGCTGTTCCTCGCCTCCAGCGGCGTCAAGGTGGTTGGCACCGATGGCTGGTCATGGGACGCACCATTCGTCCATACCGCGAAGCGTTGGGCCGAGGGCGGCGATCCGTCCATCATCTGGGAAGGGCATAAAGCGGGCCGCGAGATCGGATATTGCCAGATGGAGAAGCTGCACAATCTGGAAGTGCTGCCTTCGACCGGCTTCGAGATGATGTGTTTCCCGGTGAAAATCCGCGCGGCGGGCGCCGGCTGGATCCGCGCCGTCGCAGTAATCTACGACTGATGGACCGGGGGACCCAGCAAGGCTTCGAAAGCGGCGGCAACGATGGTTGCAACCCGCTGGGCCTGCGCTTCGACGTCGCTGGGCGGCCGCAGGTTGCCGTCCGGGGCACTGACGGCACCTATGGCCATGATCGTGACGCCGGTTGTGAGCAAATCTCGCACCTCGTCGCGGGTGCGGGCGGGATAGAGCTGATGAAGGCTGTCGACGTATGTCTCGCGTACCGGCTTGACGATGTCTTCGAAGATCGCAATCGGCTGCCCCGGCCGTTCACCCTGCACCCGCGCCAATATGCGGGCATAGTGAAAACCGGTTGGGTTTGCCGCCACGGCAAAGCCCGGCTGGTAATAGTCGAACAGCAGTCGCTCCAATCGAGGACGACCCGCCACGTCGGCGGGGATCGCCTGGTGCCGACGGATCCGCTCTTGTTGAACGTCATGGATAAATGTGTCGATGACCGCGCGGAACATCGCCTCCTTCGATCCGAAATAATAATGCGCCGACGCGATGTTGACGCCAGCCTCGCGTTGGATGGCGCGCTGGCTCGCGGCCGCGTAGCCGTGATCGGCGAAGTGCTTCACTGCAACCTCGATCAGGCGCGCGCGCGCATTCGCGCCGCTGGTCGATGGATCAGGAGTTTGGTCGGTGCTCATGGGCCTTATGTGGTTCGCGGCGCAGTGCTTGTCAATCACCTGATAGACTCGTGCGTTCCGCGCGCCTTCACTCGACCCCAACTGCCACTGAAAATGTATGGCCTGGAGAGAATATGCCGATGACCATGCTCAATGCCACCCATAACCCCGACCTGCTCTGCTGGGAGCCAACGGCTAATGGTGATACCGACTTTCCGATCCAGAACCTGCCGTTTGGCCGGTTCAGGCGTCCCGGGCGCGGGCCGCAAGGAGGTGTCGCCATCGGCGACAAGATCGTCGATCTGGCCGCGTTGCTCGAATTGGAGCTGCTCAAAGGGGACGCCGAGGCGGCGGCAAGAGCAGGCGCCGGCGATGATCTTCTGCCGCTTCTCCGGCTGGGAAACGGTCCGGCTTCGGCGCTTCGTGCTCGCCTGTCCGACTTGCTGTCCGAGGGCGGTGCTTCTGGGTTGCGCGAAGCGGCTGGTCGGGTGCTTGTCGCTCAAGCCGATGTCGAGATGCTGCTGCCGACAACGGTGCGGCAATTCTCGGACATGTGCGTGTCGACCTTCCACATCGGACGGCGCAACGGTAACGACGATCGCGGCCAGCCGATTTGTCCCCCTGTCTTTCGAACGTTGCCCGTCGGCTATGACGGCCGGGCGAGTTCGATTGTGGTGTCAGGTACGCCGGTCCACCGCCCCAACGGGACGTGGCAGGAGAGCTTCAATGCCGGCGACCTGGCATTCGGACCTGAGCCGCGACAGGACTATGAGCTCGAGGTCGGGCTCTGGTTTGGCGGCGAAGGCAATTCGCGTGGTCAGCCACTATCGATGGCGCAGGCGAGCGATGCGTTATTCGGGATGTGCCTGCTGAACGACTGGTCGTCGCGCGGAATCCAGTTTTGGGAGACGATGCTCGGTCCGTTCCTCGGCAAGAGCATGGCGACAACGATCTCGCCCTGGATCGTCACGGTTGAGGCTCTCGCGCCGTTCCGCGTCCCGGCCTTTGCGCGGCCTGCGGGCGATCCGCCGGTCCCGGCGCATCTCAACGAAACTGGAGACCAGCAGGCAGGCGGATTTGACATTGCGCTCACCTCGCGGCTGCAGACCAAGACGATGCGCGGCGCTGGCGTTTCAGCCCAGGCGATCTGTAAGACAAATTTTCGTCACATGTACTGGACTTTCGCGCAGATGGTTGCGCACCATGCCAGCAACGGCTGCTCGCTCGCGGCGGGCGATCTGCTCGGCAGCGGCACCTGTTCGGGGCCTGAAATGGCGGAGGCCGCATGTCTGGCCGAGAGCCTGGTTGCGGGTTCAGTGAAGCTGGACAATGGCGAAACGCGCGAATGGCTGGAGGACGGCGACACTATCGTCCTTGAGGGGCGGGCAATGCGCGATGGCTATGCCTCGATCGGTTTCGGCAAAGCGTCCGGGCAGATTATACCGGCGCCCGACTGGCCCACCTGACAAATCCTCTCCCAAGAGGGTTCCGAAGACCGCGGGCGTGACCTATGCGCGCTGCCGATGCCGCTGGTTTTTCGATCGCGATGAAACCCGAATCGCTGCACGCGCATGCCCTGAGACGAAGAGCGGACTGTCTTCTCTGACGCGTTAGCTATCGACTTTATCTGAGTTAAATCCTGCCGCATATTGCGGGGCTCCATCTGTTATGCACACCCAAGGAGCCTTCGAACCGACGAAAATATGTGCGGCATAACCTCGAAACCCCGGATCGTCGTCCAACAGGCCTGCCGGGATGAAGTACATCTTCCCTTCCTGATCGGTGTTGGGCGTCGGACTTCCGCAAGTCTTGCAGAAGCTGGAATGCCACCCGCACTGATCGGGGACATAGTAAGTCCCGATATTGTCTTCGCCGTTCATGCAGCGGAATCTCGCTTTCGCGGCATAGAAAACCGCGTTGCCATCGGTGCCAGATACCTTTCGGCACTTCAAACAGTGACATTGGCCGGCCGGTCCGAATTTGCCATCGATGACGAAGCGGATTTCTCCGCAAAGGCATGAGCCATGGATTGGTCCGGGCAAGACTACCTCCTAAATGTCGGGAACCGGGCAACACTAGCAAAGCTCGCTATGACCGCAACTGGTCGAATGCAGTCGTAGGGCTCGGCCCGTTATCCAAGGTCTGCTTTTCACGATTTCCCGCCAGAAGCGGACAGACAGCTATCGGCCAGGTCCAGCAGCTCATTTCCAGCCGACGGAAAGTTTGGCGAAACGTGTCCGGTGGGGTGGCAAGCTGAGGTTGCACTCCATCGTCGCTGAAATTGGTCGCTTCACGTCGCTGGGATCATATGGGATGCGGACGTTCGTCAATTGTCACTCCGAGCGCGCTGCCGGTGATGACACTGGCGGATTGACCCTTTCCTTGCCGAAGTTTCATGCAAACCGGGCGGAGTATGATGAGGTGGTGACGGAGGCGGTCTGACCGGGAACACTTGGGCGCGCTGGATCGTTGAGCGGACAGGAGATCGCCGATGACCGCCCAGACGCTAAAGCCTGCATCCGCACTCGCCCAAGGTTACAAGCCTGTCTCTGGCGAGAGCGAAAAGTATACCGACGCGCGGAAGGCGCTGCTCGAGGCAGAGATTGAAGAGCGGAGAACGATGACCCGCGTGACCGAAAAGCGCCGCGCGCTGCCGCCCGGGCCAGTCATGCCGAAAGACTGGGCGTTCAAGGACGAGCACGGCTTCGATGCTTCACTGGCCGATCTGTTTGGCGAGCACGAAACCCTGTTCTCGTATTTTTGGATGTATGGGCCCGAGCGTGAGCGTCCGTGCCCCATGTGCACCACCACGCTTGCCGCGCTCAACGGCAATGCGCGTTCGATTAAGCAGCGGGTGGCGATGAAGATCTTTGGCCGCTCGCCGGTGGGGCGGCAGTATGCCTTCGCGCAGGAGCGCGGCTGGCGAGATCTCGACTTCGTACAAACCGTGGGCGACGACTACGCGAATTTCTTCAACGCGCTCAACAAGGACGGCAGCGAGAACCCGGTGATGGCGGTCTATGTTAAGGACGGCGAACAAGTGCGCCTGTCCTGGCGGGCTTATATGCCCATGGAGGCCGCGGATCCCGGCCAAGATCCGCGCGGCGGACCGGACTTGCAGAACCTGTGGCACGTACTCGACATGACGCCGGAGGGGCGGGGCAGTGACTGGTATCCGAAACTAGGAGACTGAAGCAAATCCGCCCACGGACTGCGAGATGAATCCATCAGACGGTCCCATCGCGGCGAGGATGCTTAGTTTCATGGCGATCAAGCGCCAGGCTCACGGCGACGAAATCGCCGAGATTGCAGTGTTCCTTGCGGGACCCACGCAGCGATGATCACCGGTTCGATGCAGACGATCGACGGCGGCTTCAGCGCATAATCGCGATCCACGCAAACCAAGAAAAGTTCTAGAAGCTCCCGCCAGCGCGGATTGTGGCAGCTATGGGCATTTGCTGCGCCAAAAGAGGTCGGTCTGCAACCGGCCATGGGCTGACATCCTTCATCGCGTACTCTCGCTCATCCGCGGGGACCTCGCGCCTCGTCACCAAACAAGTCGGGGTTTTTGAAGCCCTTTGCGAGATGGTTGATCCACGCGCGGACCAGCGGCGGCAGTCCGGTTCGCGTCGTGAAGACAAGGTGGACGATTCCATTCTCGGTTCGCCACTCGGGCAGGACGTTAACGAGCGTGCCCGGCTTGCACGGGGTTGCCGGCGGCGATGCAGGCTGGAACGAATTCGAGGCCGGCCTTGTCGAAGGTGTGCCACTCGGCCGGCTCGCCGAGCCGCGCGAGATCGGCAAGGTTGCAGCGTTCCTGTCGGCGCTTGCCGCCGGCAGCGAGCGCTCATTAGCAACCGCGTCCAATATCGGGGGCGTCGCGGGGGCGCCCAGCCCCTGCGGAAGGGATACGGACCGACCAAGGGCCGGCCGTCAGGGGAAGGCTTTCCCCTCACCCTCGCTAGCCGAGCTAGTGTGATTCGCTTTTCGAGCGAACCTTGTTGTTCCCACCAATGTGGATCAAATACCCCACGCGGCCTTGCACGCGCGCTTGCAATTCCGCAATCATGCTGTAGCCATCTATAAATCTTGGGAAATCCTGCAAACGGGCAGCATGACTAAAACCACAAAGATGCAGCGAGAATTGCTGCGACGACCGAGCATGAGCGGCATTTCGTGACCGACCATGGCCGAATGGCGACAAGGGTAGCAGCACGGGGGGGTGCGCATTGTTTCGGCCGGAAGTGATTTCTCATCGGGCGGATCGGCTTTCGGGTGATGTTGCAGTTGCGATGCCGGTCGCGTGGCACGCTATCGGCTATCTTATATTCGGCGGTGTAGCGGCTGCGCTGATACTTCTATCCCTCGCGGACTATTCGCGTGTTGAAACGGTTGGCGGCGTTATCGTGCCCGATAAAGGCGTTTCTCTTATAACGCCGACGCGGGGCGGCATAGTTTCCGATCTTTCGGTCCACGATGGACAGACTGTTTCTGCTGGCGATGAATTGGCATCGATCCGTGTTGAGGAGGACAGCAGATCGGGCGTTTCAACAGGCACACAGATCGAGGCCGCCGTCAGGCGCCAAGACGAAAGCCTCGCGTCTCAAATCAGCGCCGTCACGGCCTCCGCGCAGGCACAGGTCTTTCAATTGTCAGCGCAAAAATCCGGGATATCAGCCGAAATACTGCAAATCCAATCCCAGATCGGTCTACAGCGTGACCTCGTGGCATCCGCGCAGCGAGATCTTGACCGGACGCGCACAGTTGCGGAGCGCGGCTTCATTAGCCAGCGTGATCTACAGTATCGGGAGGAAGCCCTAGTGTCGCGTCGGCAAGGGCTGGCGCAGTTCGTGCAAACGCTTGCCGCAAAACGCGCTACTCTCATTGAACTAGAACGCACCGCGGCCCAGATAATGGCTCAAGCGGATGCGCAGAAAGCGGGGCTAGCAGCGAGCCGGGCTGAATTGGTGCAGCAGTCCGCAAACAATTCCGGCGCTCGATCCTATGTGTTGCGCGCGCCTGTTTCTGGACAAGTAACGGCTCTTACAGCGCGCGTGGGCCAGGTCGCGAACCAGCAGAGCGCATTGATGACGATCATCCCTGCCGGATCGAAGCTGCGCGCCGAACTCACCGTTCCAAGCGCTGCAATCGGTTTTCTTAAGCCCGGGCAAGAGGTCCGTCTTGCATTGGATGCCTTTCCCTACCAGCGTTTTGGGACAATCAGGGGCCAAGTGCTCACGGTCGCTAGAAGCGCGGTGAGCAAGCAGTCGGAAAGTGGAGCAACCACATTGGTTTACCCGGTAACGGTCGCGGTAGACCGCATCTATGTCGTCGCATTTGGCCGGAAGGAACCCTTGGTATCAGGCATGTCGCTGAGCGCGCGAATTGTAACGGAAAAGCAATCCTTGCTCCAATGGCTTTTTGAGCCCTTGTTTGCAGTACGGCGTCGCTAGATCGTTATGCTCGACTTTGGAATTATGAGCCGAGCGCGTGTGCGCCTCGTCCGTCAAACGGAGACAGCCGAATGCGGGCTTGCTTGCCTGACCATGGTAGCCAATTTTTACGGGCTTGATGTTGATCTCGGCACGATGCGAAGGCGATTTGCGCCGTCTTTGCGCGGCGCATCACTGCGGTGGCTGATCGAACTATCCGACAAAATTGGTTTGATCCCGCGGGCAGTAAAGTTGCCGATCGAGGAATTGGCGTATCTTCATTCGCCCTGCATCCTGCATTGGGACATGAATCACTTTGTGGTGCTGGAGGGCGTCCGCGGCGGCAAGGCATTGATCCACGACCCAGACGGTCGTTCCATTTGGATGCCGATGGCTACGGTTTCGAAGCATTTTACCGGCGTCGCGCTCGAACTTCGTCCCAGCGACAGTTTCGAAACCGGTCAGTATCGAGAACGCTTGAAGCTCCCGCAACTTTGGCGACGAATAACGGGAATGAAGCGGGCGCTCGCACAAGTGCTGGTGCTCAGCGTTGTGCTTCAGGCGTTTGTGCTCGCGTCCCCCTATTATATGCAGGTCGCCATCGACCGGGCGTTGCCCGCGTTGGACAATAATCTTCTGGCCGTTCTTGCATTAGGTTTTGGATTGTTCACGCTCATCGACGCGGGAGCTTCCTACCTCCGATCGCTTGCCCTGCTCGTCGCCGGCACTACGCTGGGTTACGGCATCGCCTCCAACATCGCGCGCCGCTTGTTCAGATTGCCTATCGATTGGTTCGAGAAGCGCCATACCGGCGATATCCTATCCCGGTTCCAATCGATCACGCCGATCCAGAATATGCTTACTCAAGGAGCCGTCGCAGCGATAGTGGACGGCACGATGGCGATTCTGACCTTGGCGCTGATGTTCTGGTACAGCACTCTTTTGGCGATCATCGCCCTCGTCGCCTTCTCGCTATACAGCGCCGTGCGATTTGTCTCCTTTTCCTTTGAACGAGAAGCGCAGGAGGCGTCGATCATCACTCATGGAAAGGAGCAGACAACCCTTATCGAAACTCTGCGCGGCATGACTACCTTGCGCCTATTCGGGCGAGAAACTTTGCGGCACGCAATGTGGCAAGCTCGCCTTACCGACGCTGTCAATGCTGACGTTCGAGTCGCGCGGATCCGTATTTGGCAAACATCTGCCAATATGCTCATTTTCGGAATAGAGAACATTGTTGCCATCTGGCTGGCGATCGGTTTCGTGATTGACGGCTCGGGGTTCAGCATAGGCATGATCTTCGCGTACATGGCCTACAAGACGCAGTTCATCCAGAAAACCTCCGCGCTCATTGATCAGGGCATAGCCTTGAAAATGCTCGGACTCCATCTCGAACGGCTGTCGGATATCGCCTTGACGAAGGAGGACAAGGTCTTCGCTGAGAGCATGGACGTCCCGACGATGCTCAACGGCAAGATCGAGCTGAGAAGCATCTCTTATCGATATACTCCCAATGACCCGTTGGTTCTTGAGGGCGCGAGCCTGGTCGTTGAGCCGGGTGAACATATTGCAATCACCGGGTCGTCCGGCGGCGGAAAATCGACTTTGGTCAAACTGATCCTGGGCCTGGTCGAACCCGACGATGGAGAGGTACTTATCGACGATCTGACGTTGGCCCGATTTGGCTATAAGAACTTTCACAGCCAGGTTGCCGCCGTATTGCAGTTCGATAATCTTTTCGCCGGCACCCTCGCGGAGAACATCGCGTTGTTCGACGACCAGATCGACATGGAACGCGTGAGGAGATCTTCAACTACCGCATCGATCCACGACGACATCATGCGCATGCCGATGCAATACGAAACATTGGTAGGAGACATGGGGTCGACCTTGTCGGGCGGGCAGAAGCAGCGCGTGTTGCTTGCCCGCGCGCTCTACCGAGAACCCAAGATACTGGTGATGGATGAGGGAACCGCACATCTGGACATACGGCACGAGCAAGCCGTCAACGCAGCAATAGAGAAAATGGGAATCACCCGGATCATCGTTGCGCATCGCCTGGAGACGATAATAGCCGCTTCAAGAATATTCTCCGTTGAAAACGGTAGGATTGATGACGTCACCGACAGGTTCGAAGTAACAAAGAGGCATATGCTTGGAAGGGAAATCCAGCACCCAGAATAAAGCAAACGCACGCAATATTTCAAATATTATATCACCAGAGACTCGTAGGTATCATATTTACGAGTTAAATATATTTTTCTCTAATTCACTACTTTCCAATGTGGATGATTCTATACTTGTATCGAATCGCTATGTAGGTCATCTTCATTGGCGTAGGGCATTCGCATTCTCTAAGAATGATCTTACATCTAGAGGAGAGTAAACATGGGCAAATATGTTCGTCCTTTTTCAAGAGTGGCCGCAGTCGAACTGAAAGACTGCGAAATCGATACCGTTAATGGCGGCGGCGGCTTCGGAAACGACGCCCCCGCCAACACGGATGTCTATACGAATATCCCGAATTCCGAAGCATGGAAATACGACGGAAGCCACCCCGACTAGATATTTTATCCCAAAATCAGAATTTGGATTGCATATAGAACTGGGGCAGTTTCTGAGAAATTGCCCCATTTTTAACCGCATAATCTTCAGTCAGGTGACCGATGCCCGGGCGCGACATCTTAATATTTACCAACAGCTTGGACACGCATGCATGCGCGGTCGAACGCGTGTTGCAGATCCGGGGCGGCAATCCCATCGTGATAAATACTGCCCATCTGATGGTCGGAGAATCCGTATCCGCAAGATATTCGGAGGGCTGTACAAAAATCAGGATGGGAGGATTTGAAGGAACGTCAGCCGATGTTCACTCCTCATGGAACAGGCGTTTTAGCAAACTATTCTCGTTGCCAGAGAATTTGCATCCGGCAGATAGAACATTTGTCCGAAATAACACCCAGTCGACGCTGACCGGTTTCTTGGGGCTGATCGATGACAGATTTCCTGTAAACCCGCTGGCCTCGGCGCGATACTCGTCCAACAAGCTATTGCAATTGCAAGCTGCGAAGCGCGCGAATTTCCTTGTGCCAGAGACGCTGATATCGAACCATATAGGGGATATCAGGGGATTTATCGACGCCGTCGGGGACGCTTGCGTGAAGCCGTACCACTCGCATGGATGGAAGACCGACGATGGCGTGTTTCAGGCTTTGACAGTTCGCATAGGAAAGGATGATGTATTTGATGCATCTGCCTTCGAAATATCCCCGCATATCTATCAGGAATATGTAAGAAAAAAAGAAGAGTATAGGGTAACAATATTCGGAAACTTCTCTGCGGCAGTAAGAATAGATTCTCAGTCTCTCGATGATCAATCGAGCGTCGACTGGCGATCCTCTCCACAATATACGAGCACTCTCGAGCCTTGCGAGCTTCCACCTGACGTCATCAACTCACTAAAAAAAGTTCTAGTGAGCCTTGGACTTCGATTTGGCACTTTCGATCTGGCCAGAAATGCCGATGGAGAATATGTATTCTTCGAAGTAAATGAGGCGGGCCAGTGGCTTTGGCAGGAAATGCACTGCCCCGATTGCAGAATTTTGCAGCCTTTCAGCGAGTTTCTGCATTGCGCGAGCGATGATTTCTCATGGGAACCATCCAGGCGCAGTCGTGAATGCGACGCGGTCGAGGTGCTGAAAAACCTCAGAAGCGACCCACGGTTCAACGGCCAATCTCCCGACGACTATCCCGACGAAGAGGTCCATGTTAGTGACGAGCGGGTTCAGAATGGAGACGGTTAAAGGATATAGAGAGCGCCCGCAACACCTCCGCTTTGAGCCGGTGGGTATGACGCGCCCTTTTGGTCCCTTGCTTCAGGAGCCGCGAGAGCCGACCCGAAGCGGGCGCCGCGCGCAGTTGGTGCTGATACTGGGTAGTGCTATGCTGGCATCCTGCACGAATATGCAAACTAGCTCCCCCCCTCCTCCGCTTGTGGCATACGCGCCCAGGAAATCCGAGTCTTCACCCTCGGTTCGGGGGTGGGAGCAAGTTGCAGCGCTTCAGCCTAGATTTGTCGTGTTCGGCGAAATTCACGGAACGAAAGAAGCGCCACTTCTCTTCGGACAACAGGCTTCTGCCCTTGCGGCCCAGAACCAACGCGTGCTGATCGCCGTCGAACTAGGCGCGATTTACAATAGGCAGGTCCAGAAAGCCTGGAACGGGCCGCATGCCACCTTCGAGCAGTCGTTGACCGCGGCCGGATGGGCCGGTGGCCGTGACGGAACAAAGAGCGTGGCAATGCTGGAAATGCTCTCGCGGCTTCATCGGCTGAAGGAATACGGAGCAAGACTCTCCGTTGTGGCCTTCAACGGTGCCAGGGACGATGCGCAGGCGAGCCGCCTGAAGACACTAAGCAGTGCTGCTGGCCACGAGGAAGCACAGGCAGAAAATATCATTGATGCCGCTAATGCCGACAATTTCGATTATGTGCTTGTTCTCGTCGGCAACGCCCATGCGCGGAAGAAGGAAATTGATCGCTTCGGCGATCAGTACCGACCGATGGCCATGCTACTGGAGCGGGCTGGCAAGACCGTGTCTTTGAACATGGCGTGGTCGAGTGGAACGGCTTGGAACTGCATCCTGAAGGCCGGGGTCCGCCCCCCCCCTAAGAAACCTGTTACAACTGATATGCTGAATTGCGGCAATCAGCCAGAAGCAGGACAAACCAATAGAGACAACTTGCCATATATGTCCCTTGGGCGACTGCCCGAAGATACCGATGGCGACAGTTTTGACGGTTACTTCTGGCTTGGCACGATATCCGGATCACCGCCCGCTCGACCTTGAGAAGTTTGGTCCAATTTGGCGGCAATTATCGAAAAGATTCGAATTCCAAGCTTCTTCTAAGGCCAAGGCGCTCTGCCACGCGATAGTCGACCCAACAGACGCTTGACTTCGATTGTGCTCAGCCGCACCATCCTCGCGTCAGCCCTCCCAAGGAGTTAATTCATTGAAACAGGGGATGCTTCTGGCGCTCATTTGCTCGCTGACGGCCTGTTCCGAGGAAGCGCCACCGCGCAAGAGCGACACGATATTTTTGGCCGAAGAAAAGACCGACGACCAGAGCTGCGCGATGGTTACGGCCCACGCGCCGGGAGGCAGCGCGATTTCGGTGCCTCATCGCTTCTGCGACGGATGGGAAGGCTTGTCTTGCGGCAATGTCGTGGTTGCGCGTGCGAAGGGGGGCGCGAAGGTCGAGGGCTTCGTGACTGGACCCGAATTCGCGTCCGAAGTCGATCTCAAGCGCATCGAAGCCATAGCATCGCCGGATTTCGAAACGCTTCAGGTCGAATGTGCAAAAAACGGCGTGAAGCTCAAGGTCAACGGCGCAGGCGATACGTTTCGTGAAATAATGGTCGAAAAGACTGGACGCATAGCCTTCTTATGAAACCCTTATGCTGCCGATGACCGCTCGCAGAGTTCATTTCGCCGGAGCCTTGCTGCTCGCAACATGCGCGGCCTGCGCACCGATTGAGCCGCCAAATATTGGCCCGTTTGCACCGCCCGAGCCACAGGTGCTGGTCGTCGGGGAGATACATGGAACGCAAGAAGCTCCTGCTTGGTTCGAAAAGGAAGTCCGCCGTCTCGCCGTCGACGGCAGACGTCTTAGCGTAGGACTTGAGCTCTCGAATGCCGATCTTGCGTCGGCGTGCCCTGCATTAGCAGCACGGAGTGCGCAAGGACGGTGGTTCGATGACGTCCAGGACGGGCGCACAAGTCAGTCAATGGCGGGCCTTGCCTGTGCGCTGACCAAGCTTCAGGACGAACGAAAGATCAAGCTGTTTGCTCTAGTAGACGACAGCAAGCCCTTGCCGCGAGCTCAACGATACGCTGGAGTCATACGCGAAAATCTGACCACGCCCGGCTCGACCGCGCTTGTCCTTGCGGGCAATTTGCACGCCCGACATGTTCCATCGTCAATGACCGGGATCTTGGAGACTGCGGGGATCTCTGTTCGGACCGTGACGGTCTCCTCAGCCGCGACCGGAAAAGCATGGACTTGCAATCAGGACAGTACGTGCGGCGTAGCGCCAATTGATAGCCTATTCTGCCCGGTAACTAACAGCAATCGTAGATATCCGGAATATATCGCCGATGTCAGCGGTCGTTGGAACTATTGCCTCGTTTTCCCTACACTGACACCGTCGTTGCCCTTGGCGAATAGAATTGTCCCTCAATAGGCGCCGCGATTTCGTTCGCTGCAAAATGCTTCCGTATTGGATTTATTTCCGTATTGACAACACTTTGACCGAAAGTAAATCAAGGCGCTGCGGCTTTAAGCTGGCTGCATAACCAAGGGTGCCATTTTAGAGGGATTCTTTGCAAATGACCGATACGTCACGAATATTGAGCCGTCGAACCGCCGGACGTGAACTGACCGATTCCGAAATCTCAAAGATCGCAGGGAGCGGCGGCTTTAGTCTTCCCGGAACCTTCAGCCCCGATTCCATGACCTATGTGGGCTCGGAAGGGAACGTCAAATATTATGAACCCGATGACTGCACGTCCGACATGTGAAGTGAACGGCAGTCTCCGGGATTGATCCGGAGACTGCTTGCAGTTGAGTTCTCACTTGAAAAAAATACTAATTCTTTCCCACAAAGGCGACTATCACGCGGCTGCTGTTTCTTGGGCATTGGCCCATTTGGACATAGAGGCCACGATCTGGTGTTTGGCGGACCTCCCTGATTATGGAACGATTTCGATCTTGTTCGAAGACGGCGGTGTCAGGACGACCCTGACAAATCGAAGCTTACAGATTGCGCTCGATGATTTCGGATTTGTCTGGAACCGGCGTATCGAGAAGCCAGCCGCACCGCCAGCAAGTCACCCTGACGACATAGATGTCATCGAAAAGCAAAATCTTCATTTCATAAACGCGTTCCGCGGCACGGCATCAATAGCGATACCAACGACAAATCCAGTCATTTTCCAGGATCAGGCGAACTTCAAATCCGTTCAGCTTGAGAAAGCTCTTGAAGCTGGGCTGAATGTCAAGCCAACAATCATCTCGAACAATTTCGACGATGTCGTTCTCTTCCAGCGGCGCCACGGAGCGGTGATTCATAAACCATTGAAGTTCCATGGTTGGCGCGAAGAGGGCCGTGTGTTCGGCGCTTACACAGCGGCGACGCCGGGTCTGACCGAAGAAGATCGCTTTTCGGTGGAGGCTGTCCCACTGATCTACCAAACGCTGGTCGATGCGGCGTATGAAGTTCGGCTCGTCTGTTTCGGCGATCATTTTGTCGCGTGCGGCTTCAAAGATCGGTCTGGGGATAGGAATGTCGATCTTCGGAAAAGCCTGCATGAGCACGCCGTAGAATATTTCGATGTCGAAGTGCCCGAAGGCACCCTCGCTAATTGCCGGAAATATATGCGTTCGATGGGATTGAGTTACGGCGCATTCGACTTTCTCATCGACCAAGAGGGAGCGTGGTGGTTTCTCGAGTGCAATGAATCCGGACAATTTCTCTACCTCGAAGCGGTGCGGCCGCAGGTTCCTGCCCTTCGTACCTTCTGCTTCTGGATTTCCGAGGTGATAGGCGCTGCAATTGATCGCACCGATCCGCGCCTCGCTGCTTTGAGCATCACTGCATTTGAAGATGCCGGAGGGCGCGATCTTGCGCGCAAGATGACCGAGCACAACAAGCAGGTCAATGTTCCCCTTGCGGCGCAATCGTGACTGTTTCCTGCACGCCGCCGGTTTCGCGCGGGTGCGACAGAATGTATTAGTCCCGATGATGACCGCGGACTTCTGACGCTCTGACTTTCTCACCGAGTTCCGGCGTCAAAATGGGGAATATGACTGCCAAACCCGCTGCTCGAAATCACCAAGCCACCGAGTAAGATGTCCGCCCGGCCGGTACTGTGCAATCGGAGCACGGCTCCGCGCGACGGATTTGACGTCTTGGTCAGTCGTTATTGGCCAAAATGCGGTATTCACTTCGTTATAGTGGTAGACCCAGCTCGCGGTTTGTTTGGATTATCCTCCCGCCCCTTCGGAGGCCAACATCACGGTTAGAATGCCGAACGGTGATGAAGGATTGCTAGCACCAAAGTCATAAACAAGCTCATCGCCATCGAATGCCATGGCCAGGCACGTCCCGAAGAGGTCAAAAGACCTGGGTGTCTCGGCTCCAAGGTGCCAACCGCCCATTTCCGACGCAATGATGTCGGTAATCGCGCCTCTGAGTTGAGGGAGGTTGAAGTCGGGCAGCGACCGAACACTCTCGGTCACTATGAAATTGTCGAATGGTTCATATTTGGGGCGCTCCCTCATCTGACGGCTTTGCCCGCGTGCGCTAACAGCGCCTCGCGCTGTTCTTCATTCAGAGGCGCGTTCGCTTCCAGCGCCTCTAACGCTGCTGCAAGGATCTCAGCTCCGTCGCTCACATCGTTTTCTTTGGGGTTCAGAAGATCCGTTGCCCATAGCGCAAGTGCGCGCCTTTTCTCCGCGCCATAGCCATACAGATCATAGCTCGCCCGTAGACCCTTGATGGCATGTCCGAGCACCATTTCTGCCACATGGGCATCGACCTCGAGCCGGGAGAGATGGGTGCGCACCGATCGACGAAAATCGTGAAGCGCAAATCGCGGTATCGGTCCGCCGAGGATTTTCTCAGCATTCTTATGCAACTGGTCAATGATTTTGCGCGGCACGCCGGCGATGGGCTTTTCGCCGTTTGTGGTCGAGAGCATGAAGTCGCCTTCATTCCATCGGGTCAGCGACTGAATCACGGATATCGCCTCAATAGGAAGGCAAACAAGGAAATGGCGACCGGACTTGTAGTGTTCGGGTGGAACGATCAACTCCGCCTTTTGCACATTGAGCCAAGGCCAGCGCGCGGCGCATATCTCCATCTCGCGGCAACCAGTGAGCATCAGTAGCCGGACCGCTTGGCCCCACGGCTCCCGCATGTCATTTGCTGCCGCCCAAACGGCACGGGCTTCATTCATGCTGAGATACCGTTGACGAGTCCCGAGTTTCGGAGCTTTCACCTTGGCGAAGGGGTTCGCCTTTGCTCGGCGTTCATCAATCCCCCATTGGAAAAGCAACGAACCCCACTTGCGCACTTCATTTGCGGCTCCGTGGCGCCGTACCGTAATGCCGGTGTCTGGGTCCGGGATCCCCCTCGCTATCTTGTCGATCAACGCTTTTGCGTCGCTGTCCGTAACACCGCCCGCTGGCTTTTCGCGCCATGCCGAAACGATATGTCGATTGAGCATCCATTTCGCATTGCGCCAAGATCGCATTGATCGTTCGGCATAGGCCACATAATCATCGACCAGTGCTGCGACGGTATCCCTCTTGTCGACGGCATTCTCTTCGAAGTCGGCCAGCGGATTCCTGCCCGCCGCGGCGTCGTCTGAATAAGCAGCCGCCTTCCGCCGCGCTTCCTTGATCGGCACATCGGGATAAGTTCCGAGACCTACTCGGTGATAGCGACTGCCGTTGAGCTTTGTCCCGCGCTCCGTGATCCCGCCTTCGCCGCGAACCCTGAACCTAAATGTCCACGTCGGGCGCCCACGAGGGCCGACACGCAAGGTCAACCCATCAACCGTTCCATCCTTCAGTTCGACGCGCTCGCTGGGTGGGTGATCCAGCAAAGCGCGCAAGCGGACGTCGGTCAGTTTCCTATTCGCGGCGCGTGTCGTCATGAGAAATCCTAATTGGGGCCAGATTGGGGTACAGAATGAGTCGGCTTCGGGCGCTCGTCAGCGAACGCCAACGACCATCTGCGAACTGAAAACAATGAAATATCAATTACTTGATGTTAGTTAGCGTATTGCAGCGATACGCGGCGGACGCAATGCCCCAAAGTTGCCAAGGTTGGGGTCGAGGGTTCGAATCCCTTCGCCCGCTCCAGTTTTCTCGACATATCATGGTATTCCGCCCCCTCTGGGGAGGCGGTGCACATCGGCCGCCGGTTGCGCGATCACGACGCTCGCCGATGCGCTGGGTATGGAAACGTTGGCCGAGGGGGCAAGGACGCGGTGCAGGCCGAACCCGACCAGCATCGACTGAGCGCAGAACCGCCGCAGTCTGACGGCGCGCGGCCTTACAAAGCGGCCGACATCCCCCATATGCAAGCGATGCCGCTGGACCGTGCCGCGTCGTAACGTGGCGGGCCAACTGTCGGGCATTGTCTCCTGTCGATCAAAATGGCTTTGGTTGGGTTTTCCGGGACAGGAAAATGATCGCGCATCCGGTGGGCTGACAGCCCGGGTGGGCGATCCGAAAGGCATGCCCTCATGATCGGCTATTTCATCCTCCTCCACCGCTTTCCCGAACAGTTCAAACGGATGTTCCGCGCCGTTTATGCGCCCGGCAACAGCTATGTGATCCATGTCGACAAAAGCTCGGGCGCTGAATTCGCCGCCGACATCGCCGAATTCCTCAAACCCTATCAGGGCGTCGCGATCATCGAATCGAAAAAGGCGCTGTGGGGCGGCTATAGTCTGGTCGACGCCGAGCTCCGCGGCATGGCCAAATTGCTGGCGATGAGCAGCAGCTGGACGCACTATATCAACCTCAGCGGCCAGGATTTCCCGCTGAAATCGCAAGCCTATGTCCGTGACTTCCTGCGCGCCCACCCGCGCCGCCAATATATCCGCGCGCTTGACCAGCGCGCGATCCGGCCCGACACGCTCAACCGCGTCAGCCATATGTTTGTCGAGGCGCTCGGGCGGATGTTCCGCACCCGCCTGCCGCGCGCTTTCCTGAAGGGCGTAACGCCGTTTATCGGCACGCAGTGGAAGGTCGTGACGCGCAGTTTCTGCCAGTTTGCGGTCCATCACCCGAGCGCCGAGCGCTTCAAGGCCTTTTATCGCCGCAGCTTCATTCCCGACGAGGCGTTTTTCCAGACGCTGATGATGAACAGCCCCAATCAGGGCGAAGTGATGAACGACGATCTGCGCACGATCGACTGGGTGCCCGATGGCGACATCAAGCTGCGCCCGCGCACCTTCGTGACCGCCGACGCGCTGCGCCTGACGCTCAGCCCCGACCTGTTTGCGCGCAAGTTCGACCTGGACGAGGATGCGGTGATTTTTGATGTGCTTGAAGCGCATCTGAAAACGCCGGCGGCGATGGACTATGTCGGCGATATGGCCATCAAGCCGTCCAGGCCGCGCGCCAAACCAATCGAGGCCCTGACGTCGAGCTGAAAAAGCCGCCGGGCTGAAACAGCAAGGGCTCCGCCGATGGTTCGGCGGAGCCCTGCGCGCGGCGATGAGCCGAAATGGATTAGCCGTTCAGGCGATCCTTGACGGCCTTGGCCGGACCAAAGGTCAGCTTCTTGGCGGCCTTGATCTGGATCGTCGCGCCGGTCGAAGGATTGCGGCCTTCGCGCGCCGGGGTGGCCTTGACCTTGAACTTGCCAAAGCCGTTGACCGAAACTTCGTCGCCCTTGGCGGCGGCATCACCGATCGCGGCGAAGACGGCATCGACGGCCTTGCGTCCGTCGGCTTTGCTCAGGTCCAGCGACGCGGCGACGGCGTCCGACAGTTCGGCGTGGTTCATAAATTCTCTCCTGGTTTCGGTCGGGCGATTCCCGGCCAATGCGCTGCCATAGCCGCATGATACGGCGTTCGCCAAGTCCCGGTTTTACGGGGGCTCGATGCGCGAAATCGCGCCTATTGGGGCTGCGGCGGCGCTTTGAGCGTCAGCGGTAGTCCCGCGGTCAGCAAGACGACCTCGGCGGCGACGGCTGCGATCGCCTGATTGAGCCGCCCGGCAGCGTCTCCAAAGCGCCGCGCCAGCGCGTTGGCGGGGACGATTCCCAGCCCGACTTCATTGGAAACGACAAGGATATGCCCCATGAACCCGTTGATTGTATGACATAATTCTGCCTCAGCCCGGTCGATGTCGGCATCGGCGAGGATCAGGTTCGACAGCCAGAGCGTCAGGCAGTCGACCAGCACCACCGCGTCGGGGGCGCTGAGCCTGTCGAGGACCGCGGGCAGGTCGCGCGGCGCCTCGACCGTCCGCCAGCTCGTGTCGCGGTCGGCCTGATGCCGCGCGATGCGGCTGCGCATTTCTTCGTCGAACGCTTCGGCGGTTGCGACAAAGTGATGGCGACCCGCGATCTTTTCGGCGCGCACCTGTGCGTAACGGCTTTTGCCCGACCGCGCGCCGCCCAGGACGAAGAGGCTGCTTCGGCTCATCCGCGCGCCCCGGCAAGCGCCAGCAGGCCGTCCAGATCGACATGCACCGCGAGCTTTGCGGCGATGTCGTCGAGCGCCGCATCGACGTCGGCCGCATAGTCGCGTGCGCTCCCCGCCACCCCGATCCGCGCCAGCAGCGCGCGGCGCAGATCGGCCGAAGCGAACAGGCCGTGGAGGTACGAGCCGATCACCCGGCCATTATGGCTGACCGCGCCGTCGCTGGCGCCGTCGGCGAGCAGCGCAAAGGGGGTCGCCGTGCCGGGGCCGCGCGTTTCACCCATATGCATTTCATAGCCTGCCACGTCCGCGCCCAGCGC
This sequence comes from Sphingopyxis sp., assembly GCA_016463225.1. Taxonomy (GTDB): domain Bacteria; phylum Pseudomonadota; class Alphaproteobacteria; order Sphingomonadales; family Sphingomonadaceae; genus Sphingopyxis. Next base: position 33,614 of record JAEMRT010000018.1, read on the forward strand.
CGTTCCGGTGACAGGGCGGAGTGTCTTGGCGGGCGAGAGCGTCGTTTCGACGTCGAGCAGTCCCAGCCCGTCGACCGCCGCCGCGCCCCCCTCGATCCCCAGCGGATCGGCGATCCGCCGCCCGAGCATCTGATAACCGCCGCACAGCCCGACGATCATCCCGCCGCGTCGGTGGTGCGCCAATAGGTCGATGTCCCAGCCCTCGGCGCGCAGCGCCCCCATATCAGCGATCGTCGCTTTCGATCCCGGCAGCACGATGATCGCCGCTTCGGCGGGGATCGGCCGCCCCGGCGGCACCATCACCACTTCGACTCCCGGTTCCAGCTTGAGCGGATCGAGATCGTCGAAATTGGAAATGCGCGGCAGGATCGGGCAGGCGATCATCCGGCGTCCCTCGCGCGGGTCGGCGGGGCGCTCGAGGATCACCGCATCCTCGCTCGGCAGCCGTGCCGCGGCGTTCAGCCACGGAATGACCCCAAACCCCGGCCAGCCGCTGCGCCTTTCGATTTCGCGATAGCCATCGTCGAACAGCGCCGGATCGCCGCGAAACTTGTTGATCAGGAAACCGCGGATCATGGCTGCGTCTTCGGGATCGATCACCGCGCGGGTGCCGACGATCGATGCGATCACCCCGCCGCGGTCGATGTCGCCGACCAGCACCACGGGGACGTTCGCGGCGCGGGCAAAGCCCATATTGGCGATGTCGCCGGCGCGCAGGTTGATTTCGGCGGGCGATCCCGCCCCCTCGACGACGACGATATCGCACTGCGCCTGCAGCCGGTCATAGCTTTGCATGACTTCGGTCAGCAGCGCGCCGCGCGCCTCGCGAAAATTGCCGCTGCCCAGCGTGCCGCGTACCCGGCCATGGACGATCAGCTGCGATGTTCGATCGGCCTGCGGCTTCAGCAGCACCGGGTTCATGTCGCTGTGCGCCTCGACCCGGCATGCGATGGCCTGCAACGCCTGCGCGCGCCCGATCTCGCCGCCGTCAATCGTCACGGCGGCGTTGTTCGACATATTTTGCGGTTTGAACGGGCGGACGATCAGACCGCGATTGGCAAAGGCACGGCACAGCCCGGCGACCAGCACCGACTTGCCGACGTCGGAGCCGGTCCCCTGAAGCATCAACGCAGCCATAGGATGCCTCCTGCGATCAACCACAGGATCAGGCAAGCGCGCAGATAGATCGTCAAGGCCCGGTCGATGTCACCGGCATTGGCGTCACTGCGGCCGTCGCCGATCCAGGCCTTGTCATGCATGACCCCGTCATAGGCGATCGGTCCCGCCAGTCGCAGCCCCAGCGCGCCTGCCATCGCCGCCTCGGGCCAGCCCGCGTTGGGTGAGGCATGGTTGCGTGCATCGCGTCGCAGCACGCGCCAGCCGCCGCGCCCGGCAAGGCACAAAATGGCGCCTGACAATCGCGCCGGAATCCAGTTCGCCACATCGTCGGCCCTCGCCGCCGCCCAGCCGAACGCGCGCCAGCGATCCTCGCGGTGGCCGATCAGGCTGTCGGCGGTGTTCACCGCCTTATACGCCCAGACGCCGGGCAGGCCGAGCAAGAGCAGCCAGAACAAGGGCGCGGCGACGCCGTCGCAAAAACTCTCGGCGAGGCTTTCCATCGCCGCGCGCGCCACCCCCGCTTCGTCCAGTGCCGCGGTATCGCGCCCGACGATTGCGCCGACCGCAGTGCGCGCAGCGGGCAGGTCGCCGCTGTCCAGCTTGTCGGCCACCGCACGAACATGATCGAACAGGCTGCGCTGCGCGAGCGCGGGCCAGGCGAGGATCGCGACGCCGATCCAGCCCCACGGACCCAGCGCCGTCAGCAGCAGGTGCTGCGCGGCCCAACCCAGCCCCACCGCGACCAGCAGCAGGATCGAAAGGGTCAGGGCGCCAAGCGCGCGCCGCACCGAATCGCTGCGTTCGCGGTGGTTCCATTGTGCCTCGCAGGCGGTGATGATCCGCGCGAACAGCCCAACCGGGTGGCCGACGCGGCGATAGAACGGCTGCGGCCAGCCCAGTGCGGCGTCGAGCACGAGTGCGGTGAGCGCGATCGGCTCAGCCATCGGCCAGCGCCGCGTCAAGCCGAACCAACGCATCGGCATCGGCGGGCAGGCCAATGCGCAGCCAGCGCGGCTGGTCGGCAAAGGGGCGCGTGAGGAGCGCGCGCTGCGCCAACCGCTCGAAGAGCCCTCGAGCGTCATCGACCTCGATCAGGCGGAAGAGCGGGCACGCGCCGATCGGTTGATAGCCGCGGCGGACCAGCACCGCGTCGAGCGCGGCAGAGGCATCGGGCAGGCGCGCGCGGGTTGCCGCGACCCACTCCCGATCGGCATAGGCTGCGGCACCGATTGCGATGGCCGCCGCCGACAGGGGCCATGCGCCCAGCTTTTCACGCAGCGCTGCGATGATGGTTTGCGGTCCAAGGGCGAAACCGAGCCGGACCCCCGCCAGCCCGAAAAATTTGCCGAAGGACCGGAAGACAATCAGCCGCTGCTCGTCGCTGACCGCCGCCGCCGTGCTCGCCGCCGGATCGGCATCGGCGAACGCCTCGTCGACCAGCAACCAGCCGTCGGCGCCGCGCCCGCGCAGCAGCCCTCGCATTGCATCGGCGCCGATCAACCGGCCGTCGGGATTATTGGGGTTGGCGAGGACCAGCGCGCCGCCGCCGTCATGGGCTGCGTCGAACGCGGTCGCCGCGCTGCCCGTGATCATCGCGCCATGCGTGCGGTAACCGGGAGTGACATGCTGCGCCGGACCGCCGATCAGCGCGCCGACCAGCCGCAATCCGATCTCGCTGCCCGGCACCGCGCAGACATGGCGTGGATCGACCCCGAAATGGGACGCGGCGATGGCCTCCAGCGCGGCCAATGCGCTGGGGTCGGGGAGTCGCTGCCAGTCGAAATCCATCTTGGCTGCGCCCGGCCAGGGGTGCGGATTGATCCCGGTGGACAGGTCGATCCAGTCGCCCTCTCCGAAATGGCGTCTTGCCGCCACCAGCCCGCCGCCGTGCCAGGTCCACGGCTCGCTCATCCCAGATGCGCCAGCAGCAACGCCGCGGCGAGCAGCAGGCTTTCGCCGATCTCGATCCCTGCGCCATGGCCATCGCCCGAAATGCCGCCGATGTTGCGCAGCAGCCACCAGCGCCAAACTGCGAAAATCAAAGGCGCGGTCAGTAGCGACTGTGATATCCACGCCGCCGCAAGCAGCAGCGCCCCCCAGATGGCGAAGTCGATCGGACGCACGACGTTCCGGAAGCGCGACCCCAGCCCTGCATGCAGATCGGGCAGCGCGCGCGACCAGACCAGCGGGCCGATGCGCGCCGCAAAGGGGATCAGCGCGATAGCGACAAACGCTTGCCCATCGATCAACGCGTGGAGCAGGACCAGCTTGGCGATCAGCTGCAAGGCGATCGTCACGACCGCAAAGCTGCCGGCATGCGGGTCCGCAAGCACCGCCAGCAACCGCGCGCGATCCTTGTGCGCTGCGCCGCTCGCGTCGGCGATGTCGCCTAGCCCGTCGAGGTGCAGCGCGCCGGTGACCGCGACCCAGATCAGCAGCGCAAACAGCGCCCCGGTCCATGGATCGATCGCTGCCCCGGCCCAGCCGGCGCCCGCAACCAGCCCTCCGACGACCAGCCCAACCGCGGGAAACCAGCGCATCGACGCGGCAAATTCGTCGCTTGATACCGCAATGCGCGGCGTCGGCAGCCGGGTCAGGAACTGGATCGCGATCAGCAAGCCCTTCATGGCGCCAGCCCGATGATCTGCGCGCTGCTCGGTTCACCAGGCCAGACGGTCAGCGACAGCCGCGCTGCATAGGGCAGGTCGAACGCCCACAGCTGGCGCTGGTCGAACCCGCAGAGAATATGCATCGCCGCGCGCATCGAACCGCCATGGGCGACCACCAGGGTCGGCACCGGCGCCAGATCGGCGATCGCCGCCGACACGCGCCGCACAAGCTCCGACCAGCGTTCGCCGCCGGGCGGGGGATTGGCGTCGGGATCGTCCCAGAACCGTCCGAACGCAGCGCGGTCGACGTGGCTGCTCGCCAGTCCGTCCCAGTCGCCAAAATCCAGCTCGCGCCAGCGCGGGTCGATCGTGAGCGGCAGGCCCAGCATCGCGCCGATCGCCTCACCCGCATCGCGGCTGCGGCGCAGGTCAGAGGCAAGGATGCGCTCGATGCCGAGCCCCGCCGCCTGCGCCGCGCATGCGGCGATCCCTGCCGGCGTCGGCGCGCCATCGGTCCGCCCCATCAGCAGCCCCGGCGTCGTGGGCGCCCCGTGGCGCAGCAGATGGAGCGCGAAGCCGCTCACAGCGACGCCGACACCTGCGCTTCGGCAAAGGTCGCCATCTGGTCGTGCGCCGCGAGCGCGCTGCGGATGATGTTCGCCGCCACCGCCGCGCCGCTCCCCTCGCCCAGCCGCATGTCGAGCCTGAGCAGCGGATCGAGCCCGAGCATGTCGAGCAAGTGCCGATGCCCCGGCTCGGCCGAACAATGCCCCGCGATGCAATGTGCCGCGATCGCAGGATTGTCGGCGGCGAGCGGGGCAAGCGCGGCGCTACAGATAAACCCGTCGAGCAGCACCGGCACCCCCAGCTGGCGCGCGCGCAGGACGGCACCCGCAATCGCCGCGATCTCGCGCCCGCCGACGCGGCGCAGCGTCTCGAACGCCGACACCGGTGCGTCGTTGTGGAAAACGAGCGCGCGCGCGACCATATTGGCCTTGCGTGCAACGCCATGACCGTCAACCCCGGTGCCGGGGCCGACCCACGCCGCCGCATCGCCGCCAAAGCTGCGCGCGCACAGCGCCGCCGCGGCGGTCGAATTGCCGATCCCCATTTCGCCCAGCACGATCAGGTCGAGATCGGCCTCGACCACCGCGGCGCCCTGATTGAGCGCGTCGAGGCACTCGGCTTCGCGCATCGCCGCCGCGACGGTGAAATCGGCGGTCGGCCGGTCAAGGTCGAGCGCGACCACCGTCAGCTCCAGCCCCGCCGCCGCGGCCAGCGCGTTGATCGCGGCGCCGCCACCGGCAAAATTCGCCACCATCTGCGCCGTCACACTCGCCGGAAAGGCGCTGACGCCATGCACCGTGACGCCGTGGTTGCCCGCAAAGATCGCCGCGCGCGCGCGCTCGATCCGCGGCCGCGCCCGCCGCTGCCAGCCGGCGAAAAACACCGCGAGCTCCTCCAGCCGACCCAGCGATCCCGCCGGTTTGGTCAGCTCGCCCTGCCGCACCCGCGCGTCGGCGGTGGCATGCGGGTCGGGGTCACGCAGGTCGGCAAGCGCCGCCTCGAACGCCGCGATGGAAACAAAGGCAGTCATTCGGCGATCCATCCCGGCGGCGGAATGCGGGTGATGAAATGCCCTTTGACCCCCTCGGGCCACAGCGAATAGGCGACGCGGCCATCGTCGCTCGCGGCATAGTGCACCGCATAGTCGAGGATGGCGCGCGCTGCGTCGGCATCGCCGCCGAACCGTCCCAGCACATAGCCGATCTTGTCGGGCGCGCGCAGATGGACGGTGCAGAAATCCTGGCATGCGAACAGGCACGCCATCTCCTGCACCGCGATTCCGGCGTAGCGCGGCTCGTCTTCCTTCAGACCCCTGAGCTCCGCAACCAGCCGCGCGCCGCCGCGCACACCCTCGGCGTCGACCTGCGCCGTGTCGCTGTGGCGACAGCTGTTGCACACCACCACCGCCGGCCCCGGATCGACGCGCGTCAGCATCAGACGGCGCTCACTGCGGGCTGCGGCGGCGCCGGAACCCCCGCCGCGATGAGCAGGCGATAGAGAGCATACAGCCCGATCAGGATCGCGCCGTTGCGGACAAACTGCTCGGCGAGCAGGTCGGGTGCCATCGCGGTGTGCAGCCCGCCGAGCCCCAGCGCCCAGAGCAGGATGATGCCCTTGAACGCGGTAAAGCCCGCCGCATAGGCAAGCCCGAGCCGCGCCGCGACCGACCGGTAATCCAGCGCCCGCAGCGCGGCATACCCTGTCAGCGCCGACCCGACGGCGGCGGTGCCGAGCGCAAAGCCCCACGCCAGCGTGCTGCCATCGCGCGGATAGCCGAGCAGGAAAAAGCCGACAAACTGGCTCGCCAGCCACGCCAGCAGCATCAGCGCCACGCCGCCGCGGCGGCGCATATGCACCGCCGCGAGCGCCGCCAGCGCGGGGAAGGGCGTCGCGCAGGCCAGCGCCAGCGTCGCCCCGGTGCTCGCCGCGGTCAGCAGCGTCACCCACAGTGCCGATGCGCCGCGCTTCGACATCGCGCCCATGTCAGAACCTCCCCCGGATGCCGGCATAAACACTGCGCCCCAGCGATCCGTATCGGAACGCGGTCATATATTGCTCGTCGAACACATTTTCGGCGCGCGCGAACAATTTGACGCCGTCCGACAGCGCGAACTCGGCGCGCAGATCGACCAGCGTATAATCGTCGAGCCGCGTCGCATTGCTCGCATTGTCGAAACTCTTGCCCGACCAGCGCACCGCCGCGCCCAGTCCCAGCCCGAAATCGAAGGCGTAGCTTACCGACGCATTGGCGGTCTGGCGCGGGCGCCGCGGCAGCCACTTGCCGAAATTGGCGGTGCCGGCGGAGCGGTCCTCGGCGACGATCCAGCTAGTATTGCCGTCGAGCACCAGCCCGCCCAGCGTCAGTGCCGCCGACGCTTCGACGCCATGCGCCTCGGCGCGCGCAACGTTGAGGTAATAGCCGAAGCGCCGCGCCGCCGGATTGCCGGGCACAAAACACAGCGGATCGGTTGCGGTCGCCGAACAGCTGTTGAAGATGATCTGGTTTGTCGTTGTGCGGTCGAACCAGCTCGCTCCGATGACCAGCTTGCGATCGAACAGGTGCTGCTCGACTCCCGCTTCCCAGCCCTTCGCCGCTTCGGGATCGAGCGCGGTGTTGCCGAATTCGCTGAACAGCTGGAACAGGCTCGGCGCCTTGAATCCTTCGCCATAGCTGGCACGCAGCACGGTACCGGTTGGCAGCCGCCAGACACCCCCCGCCGCGAACAAGGTCTGCCCGCCATAACGATCATGATCGTCATAACGCAGCCCGCCGTTCAGGGTCAGGCCAGCCACCGGCTCGATGCTGAGCTGGCCATAGGCGCTGGTGAGCTCGGCCTCGCCGCGCACGAAGGCGGGCAGCGGGGTCGACAGCGACGCCGCGGGCGAACGGCTGCGGAAATCGGACCTTTCATTCTCGACCCCGAAGATCGCGGAAATGCGGTCGCTGACCGCAAAACTGCCCTGATATTCCCAGCGCTTGTTGCGACCATCCGCCTCGAAACTGCGCGGCCGCGCGCGGGTTGGGTTGAAATTGTCGCGGTTGGTGTCGGTGTGGCCATAGGCGATGCGATTTCGGAATCGTCCGTCGGCCAGATCGATATTCACCCCCGCATAGCCGACAAACTCCTTGTTCAGCCCGTAATCGGCGCTGTCGGCGTTGAAGCCGTCGAATTGCACTCGCCCGCTCGCATAAGTCCCGCGGACTTCGACGCTGACATTGTCGGCGAGCGCCAGTTCGGCGCGGCCCGAGACATTATGGTTGCGATACCCGTCGCGCTCGACCCCGCCGAACGCCTTGGCGTGCGACGAAATGCCGTCGGTGGTGAAGCGCTGGCCGCCTATCCGCCAGCTGAGCGGGCCGGTCTTGCCGCCGACCGCAGCGCGCGCGCTGATCGTCTGGCGCGATCCCGCCTCGATGTCGAAACTGCCCTCAAGCGCCTTTTCGGGCGATGCGGTGACGATGTTGACCACCCCGCCGATTGCCTGGCTGCCCCACAGGATCGACTGCGGTCCGCGCAGCACTTCGATCCGCGCGATGTCGCCGACCAGCAAATTGGTGAAGTTGAACCCGCCGCCGGTCGACGACGGATCGTTCAGCTTCACCCCGTCGATCACCACGACGCTATGATCCGATTCGGCGCCGCGGATGCGCAGCGACGTCGACGTGCCGTAACCGCCGTTGCGCGAGATGCTGACGCCGGGGGTGCGTAGCAGCAGTTCGGTGACGCCGATGTCCTGCGCGCGGTCGATCGCGGCCTTGTCGAGCACCGCGATCGACGCGGGGACTTCGTCGAGCGTCAGCGGCGCGCGGGTTGCGGTAACAATGATACTGTCGCCTTCCGAAGCGACGGCGTGCGCCGCCTCCTCGGCAAGCGCGGGGGATGACGCCGCCAGCACGGCGAGCGAAACGGAGTGACGGAAAAAGCGATTCATCTGGGTAACCTCATCGACAACACCGCACGCACGCGGGATCGATGTCTGGGCCACCGGGCGCACGACAACGTCCCCGCGCGAACGCGGCCAACTTTGTCGTCATGCGGGTTCACCCCCGTCCGCTCGGTGCACCCTGCCCGCGCGAAAGACGACGGCGACGGGCAGGTCTCCTGGCTTGCGGGTCAGCGCCGGATCGGCCGCCTTCTCGGGACTGAAAGTCCCAATGGCAATTGGCCGATGGCTCGCCGCGTACAGTTGCAGGGGCAGCCGGGGTTTTCCCGTTCCCTCTTAGTCCCCGTCGCCGGGGAACCTGTCGCTTGGCGCCCGTTAGCTCGGTTTCGATCAGATGGTCAATCGCCGTTTGTCGGGCAGGCAGCCCTTCCCCCTTGATGGGGGAAGGATACGCAGCCTTATCGCGAAGCGATTAGGCGAAGTTGGATAGGGGTGACGGTGCGTCCTTGCACTGTCGCTTCAGGCCGAGAGCGCACCCCCACCGCTGCGCCCCGGACTGGATCCGGGGCTCGCTGCCTCCCCCATCAAGGGGGAGGGGGATGCGGGGACATCACCCGATCCTAAAACAGCCCCGGCAACTCCCGCTGCGCCGCGCTCGGGCGGTCGGGGACCAGCATTTCGGGTTCGGCCAGCACGCGAACATTGCTGCCCTGCGCCGCCGGACCGACGCTGGCGTCGGCGATCCGTGTCGTACAGCTGCCATTGGCCAGGAAGTCGATCGCCGCGCGCACCGACGCTTCGCGCGCATCGCCCAGCGGCAGGCTCAAATCGTCACCCGCGGCGCAGCTGTTGGCGATCTTGGGCGCCAGACCATTGTAATAATCGCCCGCGCCGGTCGAATTGGCGGTGGCAAAGGCGACGACGCGCATCCGGTCGTCGCATTCGGCCTTGTCGAGCGCGATCTGGCCAACCGGCTTGCCGAACGTGTTGCTGCCGACCAGCGTCATATTGGTGCCAAGGTAAGGCAACATCGAATTGATCACCAGCTCGCTGGCCGATGCGGTCGATCCGGTGCCGATAAAGGCGATGCGCGTCGGCGCGATCGATTCGGCGGTCGGGGCAAAGCGATGCTCGTCATTCTGGGCCGTTTTCGACGGACGAAACACCGTCTGCGAGAACAGCGACCCGCTGCGACCATCGCCCATCAAATCGCCCATCAGCTCGGCGGTCGACACCAGCCCGCCGCCATTGTAGCGGAAATCGATGATCACATCGGTCACCCCCTGATTGCGGAAATTCAGGAATGCGGCGCGCAGCTGCGGGTTCGCCGACGAGATGAAGGTGCGCAGGTTCAGATAGCCATAATTGCGACCGCCCTCGGTGATGATCTTGGCGCCGTAGCGATCCGAAATCGGGTCGAGCGAATAATCGGCCTTGGTGACGGTGACGTCGCGGGTGCCGGCGCTATCCTGAATGCGCAGGATGCGGGTGACCCCGGGGTCGCTGGGGCCAAGCGCATTGGTGATGCCCTGCGTGCCTTCGGCGGTGACGATCGCGGCGATCGTGCGCATATTGCTCGCAGTGGTGCCAATCGCCAGGATGCGGGTGCTGCGGTCGATTCCCGCCGCAATCGCGGGCGCGCCTTCATAGGCTTCGGCGATGACGACCTGGCTTGCCGCCGGGTCATAGGTCAGGCGGATGCCGAACCCCGCGCTCGACCCGCTGGCGAAAAACGCATTCTCCTCGGCAATCGAGGTGATGTAGGTGAAGAACCGGTCTTTGCCGAGCGCGCGCGCCGGGGCGACCAATGCGTCGATATAGGCATCGACGCTGCTGAAACTGGCCGGGTTGACCCCGCTCGCGACGTCGCTGGGGAACAGATACCATTCGTCGATCACCGCCTTGGCAAAGCTCTGGCGCGCGGCGAGGCCGCACCCCGGGGTCGGGGTGGGAGTCGGCGAGGGAGTCGGCGCGACCGTGATCGGGCCGCCTCCGCCATTCGAACCGCCGCCACCGCCGCCGCACGAAGCCAGAAGCAAGGACAGGGCGGTCAGTGACGCAACGGCGCTACGCATATATTTTCCCCGGTATAATCAACGGCTCCGACAATAGTCATGTCGGCCATGAATTGGAAATGAAGAAGCAATGACGGCTTGCGGCCGAAAGCTGCCGTTCCCCGGCGAAAGCCGGGGCCCAGAGCGTCATCACGCGATGCTTGCTTTTTAACGCCTTGGGCCCCGGCTTTCGCCGGGGAGCATGAGGGCAGCTATCACCCCAAAGCGGTCAGCCGCTCACTACGTCAACGGTGACGCCGATCTGTCAGGCGTCCGCTTCCGCTTCGCTGCGACCCTTGAACCCCTGCGCGATGACATACAGTTCGGGCGAACCCTTGCGGCTCGCCGGCGGCTTGGCGTGCTTGACCGTCGTGAAATGTTTCTTGAGCAGCGTCAGCAGTGTGTGGTCAGCGCCGCCGGCAAACACTTTGGCCACAAAGGCGCCGCCGGGTTGCAAGGTTTGCACCGCAAAATCGGCGGCGGTTTCGGCCAGCCCGATTGTGCGCAGATGGTCGGTCTGCTGATGGCCGACGGTGTTCGCTGCCATGTCCGAAATCACCAGATCGGGCGCGCTGCCCAGTGCTTCGATCAGTGCGTCGGGCGCCGCATCGTCCATAAAATCCATCTCGAGGATTTCGACGCCCTCGATCGGCTCGCACGCCAGCAGGTCGATCCCCGCGACGCGTGCGCGCGGATTATTTTTGCGCACGACTTGCGACCAGCCGCCCGGCGTGATGCCCAGATCGACGACCGCGCGCGCCCTTTTGATGAAGCCGAATTTGTCGTCGAGTTCGATCAGCTTGTACGCGGCGCGCGATCGATAGCCCTCGGCCTGCGCGCGGCGGACATAGGGATCGTTAAGCTGGCGTTGCAGCCAGCGCGTCGATGAAACGCTGCGCTTCTTCGCGGTCTTGACGCGCACATGCAGCCCGCCGCGGCCGCTGCCGCCACCCTTGCCGCTTCCGCTCCCGCCACTCATTTGCGATACTCGCGGCGCGTCACCGGCACGTCGCGGCCCTGCATCGCCAGCGTCCGCAAAATGCCCTCGCGAATGCCGCGGTCGGCGACGCCGACGCGCGCCGCGGGCCACAGGTCGATGATGCTTTCCAATATCGCACAGCCGGCGACGACCAGATCAGCGCGTTCGCGGCCGATGCACGCAATCTCGGCGCGGTCGGCGATGCTCGCGTCGGCGAGGCGGCGGCTGATGTCGCGCATGGCGTCGGTCGGCACGACCAGCCCGTCGACCGCGCGGCGGTCGTATCGCGGCAGGTTCAGGAACACGCTGGCCAGCGTCGTCACCGTGCCGCTGGTGCCCAGCAGGCGCAGCTCTTGCCCGGCAAATTGTTCGGCGCGTCCGGCAAAGGCGGCAAAGGCGGTGCGCGTCACTTCGCGCATATGCGCATAGGCGGCCTGACGCGCCGCCAGACTGTCGTCGGGCAGCGGCGCATGTTCGGTCAGCGACACGACCCCCCACGGCACGCTGATCCAGTCGTGGATCTGGACGTCATGGTTCGACACATCGACGTGCATCAGCTCAGTCGACCCGCCGCCGATGTCGAAAATCAGCGCCGGACCCTCACCGGGTTCCATCAGATTATGGCAGCCGAGCACCGCGAGTCGCGCCTCTTCGGCGGGGGAAATGATGTCGAGAACGATGCCGGTCTCGCGCCGCACCCGATCGGCGAGTTCGACGCCGTTCGCGGCGCGGCGGCAGGCTTCGGTTGCTACCGCGCGCGACAGCGACACGTGGCGGCGGCGCAGCTTGTCGGCGCAGATCGCCAGCGCCGCGACGGTGCGGTCCATCGCCGCATCGCTGATCCGGCCGCTGCCGTGCAATCCTTCGCCCAGCCGGACGATGCGCGAAAAAGCGTCGATAACGACCAGCTCGCCGTCCTGCGGGCGGGCGATCAGCAACCGGCAATTGTTGGTACCCAGATCGATCGCGGCATAGCTGCGCGGCCGCACGAAATTCGCTGGACGCGCGGCGGGCTCCGCCTTGGTTCGCGCCTTTGCCGTCGGACCGGGCCGCGGCGGTCGCCCTGATGGCGCTGCCATTTGCCGCATGGCTAGTATTACCTGTCTCTCTCACGCATCCGCCAATCGCGGATGTGCACTTGGGCAAGAACCTAGGCTTTGGCGGCGTTTAAGGCAACCCCGTCGCCTTGCGCCCTCCCTGCTGCGGACGCACGGCGCAAAGAAAACCCCGCCCGGCGGTGGCCGGACGGGGCATGAAGGGGGACTGCAAATTATTGGAGGTCGGGACTGCCCTTAACGGCAGCCGTCATTCCCCTTGTCGATTGCGCGGCCGGCGATTGCGCCGACTGCGCCACCGATGATCGTGCCGACGGCGCGGTCGCCGCGGCCGGCGATTTCATGGCCGGCGAGGCCACCGGCGATCGCGCCGATGATCGTGCCGCCGGTGCCATTGTCGCACTGGCGATAATTGCGGTTGTTGTACCGCTGCTGGTTATAGCGACGGTCCTGGCGATAATCGCGGCGGTCGGCGCGGCGATCGTAACGACGGTCATAACGACGGTCGTCGCGGTCATAACCGACATTGGTGCTCGAATAGCCGTCACGGTCATAATAGCCGTTCTGCGCCGCAGCGGGAGCCGCCATGCCCAGCGTCGCGGTGGACATCAGGGCGGCGATCGAGAGGGTCACCATCTTTTTCATTGTCGTTCTCCTTCTTTCGTCGTTTGGCCCCTTGGGGCTGCCCGTCTGGGCGGTGGTCGATGAAGGGGTTATGAGCTCTTCGCATTGAGCCGACCCTGAACGCGCTTGTTGGCTGCCGTTCAGCTTCGCGCCCCGCCACGCTTCCCTTTCGCGCGCTGCGGCCCTAACCCGCGCCGATGCGCCGCCTGTTTTTCGCCGCCCTGATCTTTCTCGCGCTCGGTCCGGTGCCGGGGACGGTGCATCGTTTTCCGGTCGACAACCTGACCCAGCGCGCCGCGGCGCGCCCGCTGGTCTTTGCGCCGCAGACCCGCGGCACGATGCGCTTCGTGCGCGGCTGGAACCTCGTCAGCCCGCACAGCCGTTTCGGCGGATTCTCGGCCCTGGCGCGAACCGGAGCGGGCCAATTCCAGCTGGTCGGCGACAATGGCTATGCGACGCGGTTGACGATCAATGCAGCGGGCGGAGTCGCCGCGGTTCACATCCGCCCGCTCCCGACTCCCGACGGCCGCCCCGCGACCAAAGCGATGGCTGATACCGAGGCGCTGTTTATCGATCCCGTAAGCGGCAAAAGCTGGATCGCTCTTGAAGGGATCAATCAGATCTGGCGGCTCAATTCCGATCTCACCACCATCGAATCGCGCCGCCGGTTGCCCGCACCGCGCTGGCCCGCGAATCGCGGGGCCGAGGCGATGGCGCGGTTACCCGATGGGCGGACGGTGGTCTTTTCCGAAGATGCCGACGAAGACCCGCGCGGACGCAAGGCGCTGATCTACTTCGGTGACCCCGCGGCGCCCGGGCCGCTGCCGATCCACTTCTTCTATGATTCGCGCGGCAAGGGACTGGTCAGCGACGCCGCAGCGCTGCCCGACGGGCGCATCCTGCTCGTCCACCGGCGGCTCGGCTTCGATCCGGTTTTCACGACGATCATCGGCATCGTCGATCCCGCTGACATCGCCAACGACGCGGTGGTGCGATCGCAGACGATCGGCCGCGTGCCGCGTTCGCTCGCCGAAAATTACGAAGGCGCCGCGGTAACGGTCGAGAATGGCCGCACCTGGTTGTGGCTGGTTGCCGACAATAATTTCAACCGCTGGCAGCGCAGCCTGCTGCTCCAGTTCGAGCTGGTTGATCTGCCGCCGCGCAAGACGCCAGACAGCAAAAAGGCCGCGCGGAAACCGGCGGCCTGATTGTTTTTGGCGATGTGAAAGCGCTTAAGCGGCCTTTTCGGCCAGCTTCTTCGTCACTTCCTTCTTCACCTTGCGCGCCGAATCGGACAGCTGGTCGTCGCCGGCCTTCAGCAGCCAGTTGTCGAGGCCGCCATTATGTTCGACCGTGCGCAGGCCGTGGGTCGACACGCGCATCTTGACGCCCTTGCCCAGCGCGTCCGACAGCAACGTCACATTCTGCAGATTGGGCAGAAAGGTGCGCTTGGTCTTGTTGTTGGCGTGGCTGACATTGTTGCCGACCATACGACCCTTGCCGGTCAGTTCGCAGATGCGCGACATGATGTTTGTCCTCGTACAAAAATTTCGGTTCGGCGTCCGGGCGCTTCCCGCAAAACGGGGAAGGCAGAACCGGAGTGAGCCGGGAAAGGCGCGCGCTTATCGGCTTGCCGCAGATTCGTCAAGGGACTAGCGGGAAAAGCGATGCCGCAATTTCCGCTCCCCGAACCGATGCGCGCCGCGCTAAACCTCGCGAAAGCCGCCGCCGCCGCGGGCGAAGTGCCCGTCGGGGCAGTCGTCGTCAAGGATGGTGCAATTATCGGCGAAGGCCACAATGCCCCGCGCGAATCGCACGATCCGACCGCGCACGCCGAAATCGTCGCGATTCGCGCCGCCGCGGCGAAACTCGGCAACGAACGGCTCGATGGCTGCGACCTCTATGTGACCCTCGAACCCTGCGCGATGTGCGCCGGCGCGATCGCCCACGCCCGCATCGCGCGGCTCTATTACGGCGCCGACGATCCGAAAGGCGGCGCCGTCATCCACGGCCCGCGGATCTTCGCCCAGCCGACGGTGCATCATCGGCCCGAGGTTTACGACGGGATTGGGGCAGGGGAGGCAGCGGCTTTGCTCAGAGACTTTTTCGCGGTGCGGCGCTGAGAAAATCCGGGAAACGCTCCGTCGCAACTAGCTCCCCAACACCTCCTCCACCCACGCCGGCACCAGCACCCCCGCCGGTCCGTGCCGCGCTTCACCGAACCAGTGGCTGCCCTGGCTGGGTTCCATGTTGAGCTCCAGCGTCCGCGCGCCCGCCGCTCGCGCCTCGCGGACAAAGCCCGCCGCGGGATAGACCGCGCCCGACGTCCCGATCGACACGAACAGGTCGGCGCGGTTCAGCGCGGCGTAAATCTCGTCCATCCGATAGGGCATTTCGCCGAACCACACGATGTCGGGGCGCAGCGTCTCCGCCGCGCCGCACGCCGGACAGGCAGGCCGATCGAGCAGCGGCCCGCGCCACGGCAATCGCGCGTCGCAGGCGGTGCACCACGCGTTGAGATGCTCGCCGTGCATATGGATCAGCCGCTTGGCGCCCGCGCGCTCGTGCAGATCGTCGACATTCTGGGTGACGATCAGCAGCTCGCCCGGCCATGCGGCATCGAGCCGCGCCAGCGCCGCATGCGCGGCGTTCGGCACCTTGGTCTGGATCGCTTCGCGCCGCATGTCGTAAAAGCGCAGGACCAGATCGGGGTCGCGCGCGAACGCCTCGGGGGTCGCGACATCCTCGACGCGGTGCTGTTCCCACAATCCGCCGCCGTCGCGAAAGGTGTCGATACCGCTTTCGGCCGACACCCCGGCGCCGGTCAGGATGACAATGTTCGAAATCTTGCTCATTGCGCTCCTTATCCGTTCGCATCGAGCGAAGTCGAGATGCCCATCGTTGAAACCAGTCCTCACGGTGTCTCGACTTCGCTCGACACGAACGGCTAAAGGGAGGCCGCGCATCAGGGGACGGCATATGACCAGCATCGGCATTATCGGCAGCGAGGGGCGGATGGGCGTCGCGCTCGCCGCGGCGATTTCCGAAGCGGGGCAGCGGCGCTGCGGTATCGACAAGGGCGGCGACGTCGCCCGGCTCGCCATTGAGGCCGACGTGCTCGTCGATTTCTCGTCACCCTCCGCGCTCGAAGCTACCCTCGACGCCTGCATTGCGGCCGGAAAGCCGATCGTCATCGGCACGACCGGGCTCGAGGAACGCCACCATTATCTGATCGATCATGCCGCTGCCGACATAGCGGTGCTGCAAACCGGCAACACCGCGCTTGGCGTCACCCTGCTCGCGCATCTGGTGCGCGAGGCGGCGGCGCGGCTCGACCCCGAATATGACATCGAAATCGTCGAAATGCACCACCGGATGAAGCTCGACGCGCCCAGCGGTACCGCGCTGCTGCTCGGGCAGGCGGCGGCCGACGGCCGCGGTATCGACCTCGCCGCTGCCTGCGAACGCGGCCGCGACGGCGTCACGGGCGCGCGCGGCCATGGCAAGATCGGCTTTGCGTCCTTGCGCGGCGGCACCGTCGCGGGCGACCATGACGTGATCTTTGCCGGGCCGGAGGAGATGATCACCCTGTCGCATCGCGCCGAAAACCGCATGATCTTTGCGCGCGGCGCGGTAAAGGCAGCGCTGTGGCTGACCGGGCAGAAACCCGGGCGCTATACGATGCCGCAGGTGCTGGGGCTGCCCGAACGGTGAAAAAGGCCGATGTTTTCGAATTCTATCGCCGTCTCGCCGAACTCAACCCGGCGCCTGAAACCGAACTCGCCTATGGCAATACCTACCAGCTGCTCGTTGCCGTCGTCCTGTCGGCGCAGGCGACCGACGTGGGGGTGAACAAGGCCACGCGGCTACTCTTTCAGGACGTGAAGACCCCGCAGCACATGGTTGACCTCGGCGAGGATGGCTTGAAACAGCATATCAAGACGATCGGGCTGTTCAACGGCAAGGCGAAAAACGTCATCGCGCTCAGCGAAATCCTCGTCCGCGACCATGGCGGTGAAGTCCCCGCCGACCGCGATACGCTCGTCGAACTACCGGGCGTCGGGCGCAAGACCGCCAATGTCGTGATGAACTGCGCGTTCGGCGCCGAAACCTTTGCCGTCGACACCCATATCTTCCGCGTCGGCAACCGCACCGGCCTCGCCCCCGGCAAGACCGTTCTGGCGGTCGAAAAGGCGCTGGAAACGGGCACCCCCGCGCCGTTTCGCGTCGGCGCCCACCACTGGCTGATCCTCCACGGCCGCTACATCTGCAAGGCGCGCACGCCCGAATGCTGGCGCTGTCCGGTGGTCGATCTGTGCCGGTTCAAGCCCAAGATGGCGCCGCCGAAAGGGCGGAAGGCGGCGTAGAAAAGGGTTCGCACGAAGACACAAAGACACGAAGAGGTCGCATTCGCGACGCCCTCCATGCGACACTCATGGCGCGCAGCACCCACCCTAATTCGCCTGCGGCGGCAAGCTAATCGCCAAAAAACGGCGCTCCATCTTCGTGTCTTTGTGTCTTCGTGCGAATTTCCTTCGCGCTAGTTGAGGCACACGCAACCGTCTCTTGCACAATGCCGTCCACGCGCCATAACCCGTTGTCATGCGCAACCTTACCGCCCCGCTCGCCCTCGCCGCCGCCATGCTCGCCGCCGCGCCCGTCCATGCCAAGCCGGCCGATGCCGCCGCCGCGAAAAAGATCCTCAAGGACAGCATCGCGATCCCGACGGTCGAGGGCCGCGGCAAGGTGCCCGAACTGGCGGCTTATTACGCCGGGATCCTCAAGGCGGCGGGCTATGCCGACAGCGACATCGAAATCACCCCTATGGGTGAAACCGCAACCTTTGCCGCGACCCTCGCCGGCACGACGCAGAAAAAACCGATCGTCCTGCTCGGGCATATGGACGTGGTCGAGGCCGACGCGAAGGACTGGACGCGCGATCCCTTCGTACCCATCGAGGAAAATGGCTATATTTTCGGCCGCGGGTCCGAAGACAACAAGTTCGATGTGTCGATGATGGTCGCCGCGATGGCACAGCTCAAGAAAGAGGGCTTCAAGCCGAAACGCTCGATCATCCTCCTGCTCTCGGGCGATGAGGAAACCTCAATGACGACGACGCGCGCGCTTGCGGCCAAATATAAGGGCGCCGAATTCGCGCTCAACGGCGACGGCGGCGGCGGGACGATCGGCGAAGACGGCAAGCCCAAATATTACGGGTTGCAGGCGGGCGAAAAAACCTATGCCGACTTCATCCTCGAAGTCACCAACCCCGGTGGTCATAGCTCGCGGCCCGCGGACATCAATGCGATCGTCCAGCTGTCGACTGCGCTGGCCAAGGTCGGCGCCTATCGCTTTGCGCCGCAACAGAATGAGCTGACGAAGGTCGGCATGCCGATTGTCGCCGACCAGGTCGGCGGCGACATCGGCGCGGCATTGAAGGCCTTTGCGGCTAACCCAGCCGACGCCAGGGCGATCGCGACGATCCGCGCCGACCCCGAATATATCGGCCAGATCGGCACCACCTGCGTGCCGACCTTGGTCAAGGGTGGTCACGCCGAAAATGCGCTGCCCCAGCGTGCGACCGCGAACATCAACTGCCGCATCTTCCCCGGCGTCGCGGTCGAGGCGGTGCGCGCCGAACTGGAAAAGGTGATCGCCGATCCGGCGATCAAGGTGAACACCGATCCCGACGCCAGCGCGAGCGACGCCTCGCCGCTGCGTCCCGATGTCGTCGCCGCGGTCACCAAGGCGGTCCATGCGCGCGCGCCCGGCCTGCCGATCGTGCCGTCGATGAGCGGCGGCGCCACCGACAGCTATCATTTCCGCAAGGTCGGGGTGCCGAGCTATGGCGTCGCGGGGCTGTTCTCGAAAGCGAGCGACAGCTTTGCCCACGGGCTCAACGAGCGCGTCCCGGTCGACGCGATCGCCCCCGCGCTGGCGCATTGGGACAGTCTGCTGCGCGATTTGTCGAAGTAATACATCGTCGCCCCCGTGCAGGCGGGGGCGACGGTTATACCAGCGCCGCCACCGCGCGCTCGATCATCGCCACCGCCGCCTCGGCGCCGAAGCTGCCCGCGTCGAGCGATAGTTCGAGCCACAGTCCATCAACCATCGCGGTCAGCATGATCGCCAGCCGCCCGGCGTCGGTGGCGCCGCAGGCGACCAGCAGCTCGCCCAGCCGCGCGCGGTACCCGGCGTAACTTTCCGCGTGAATATTCGCCATCCGCGCGTCGCTGCGCGCCAGGGCCCAGAACGCCGTCCACGCGCCCAGCAGTTCGGGATCGGTCACCGGTGATCGAAAGCTGGCGGTGAGGTAAGCCAGCAACTGCCTGCGCGGATCGGACCCGGCGCCCGCGACCGCTTCGGCAAAAATCGCGTCCATCCGGTCGCTTGTCGCTTCGTAAGTGGCGGCGACCAGATCGTCGATACCGCCGAAATAATGGCGCAGCAGCCCCGGCGATACCCCGGCTTTCGCACAGATCGCGCGGACATTGGTCCCCGCCAGACCATGTTCGGCCAGACACGCCGCGGTCGCCTCGATCAGGTCCGCCCGGCGGGCATCGGCGCTTTCGCGCGTAAAGGCTTGGCGAGCGGGTTGCATCTTGTTATACGTTTGTACAACAAGGATCGACTCATGGCAACGCTGCGCGACACTTTCGACAACATCGACCCGCCCCCCGCCGATTCTCTGGACGGCTGGTCGCTTCCCGCGTGGACATACAGCGACCCCGACTTCTACGCCGCCGAAATGGACCGTGTCTTCCGCCCCAGCTGGCAGGTCGTCTGCCACGACAGCGATATCCCGAACGCGGGCGACTGGCACAGCATCGATTATTGCGGTGAAAGCGTCCTCGTCGTCCGCGGCGCCGACCGCGTCGTCCGCGCCTTCACCAACGTCTGCCGCCACCGCGGCTCGCGCCTCGTCGACGGCGCGGCGGGCTGCGCGAAAAAGCTGGTCTGCCCCTATCACGCCTGGACCTACGAACTCGACGGCCGCCTGACCGGCGTTCCCGATTCGGCGAGCTACCCGACGCTCGATCGCGGCAAGGCAGGGCTGGTCCCCGTCGATCTCGAACCGTGGCGCGGCTTCTGGTTCGTGCGCCTTACCGACGATGGCGGCCCCTCGGTCGCGGCGATGATGGCGCCTTATGAGGAACAGGTCGCGCCCTACCGGTTCGAAGACCTCGGCGCGCTCGGCCGCGTCACGCTGCGCCCGCGCGAGGTGAACTGGAAAAATGTCGGCGACAATTATTCGGACGGCCTCCACATCGCCGTCGCGCATCCCGGCCTCACCCGCCTGTTCGGCAAAAGCTATGGCGTCGAGGCGACACCCCATGTCGACCGCATGTGGGGCGATCTGATCGACCGGCCATCGGTCAATTGGTCCGAGCGCATGTACCAGCGGCTGCTGCCGCCGGTCGCGCACCTGCCGCAAGCGAGCCAGCGCCACTGGCTCTATTTCAAGCTTTGGCCCAATGTCGCCTTCGACATCTACCCCGATCAGGTCGATTTCATGCAGTGGCTGCCGACCGGCCCGACAAGCTGCCTGATCCGCGAAATTTCTTATGTTCTGCCCGATGACCGCCGCGAGATGCGCGCCGCGCGCTACCTCAACTGGCGGATCAACCGCCAGGTCAATGCCGAGGACACTTTGCTGATCACCCGCGTCCAGCAGGGGATGGCGTCACAGAGTTTCACCATGGGTCCGCTCAGCGACAAGGAAGTGTGTCTCAAGCATTTCTGCGCGCGGATGCGCGACCTGATCCCCGAATCCCGCCTCGAACAAGCCCCGCGCGCGGGGTGGAGCAAAGCATGACCAAACATTATGACGCCCTCATCATCGGCGCCGGCCACAACGGCCTTGTCTGCGCTTTCTATCTCGCCAGGGCGGGGCTGAAGGTCCGCATCGTCGAGGCGCGCGACGTCGTCGGCGGCGCTGCGGTGACCGAGGAATTTGCGCCGGGTTTCCGCAATTCGGTCGCGAGCTACACGGTCAGCCTGCTCCAGCCCAAGGTGATCGCCGACATGAAGCTCGCCGATCACGGCTATCGCGTGATCGAGCGACCGATCAGCAACTTCCTGCCGCAGGAGGATGGCGGTTATCTGAAACTCGGTGGCGGGCTCGAACGCACGCAAAAGGAATTCGCGCGCTTCTCGGCGCATGACGCGGCGCGTCTGCCTGAATATTATGACATGCTCGAAGGCGTGGCTGACGTGCTGCGCGACCTTGCGCTGAAATCGCCGCCCAATGTCGGCGATGGGTTTAAGACACTGATCGATGCGGCGCGGCAGGGGCGCGGGTTGACCAGGCTCAGCCTGTCGCAGCAGCGCGATGTGCTTGAACTGTTCACCAAGTCGGCGCGCACCTTCCTCGACAGCTGGTTCGAAAGCGAAGCGGTAAAGGCGGCCTTCGGTTTCGACGCGGTCGTCGGCAATTACGCCAGCCCCGATACCCCGGGCAGCGCCTATGTCCTGCTCCATCACGTCTTTGGCGAAGTGAACGGCAAGAAGGGCGCGTGGGGCCACAGCATCGGCGGCATGGGCGCGATCACCCAGATGATGGCGAAAGTCTGCACCCAGCTCGGCGTCGAGATCAGCCTCGAAGCCCCCGTGTCGCGCGTGCTGGTCGATGGCGGCAAGGCCGTCGGCGTCAAGCTGGTCGGCGGAGAAGAAATCGCCGCCGCCCGCGTCATCGCCAATGTCGGCCCGAAACTCCTCTACGAACGGATGTTCGACGAAGGCGATATCGCACCCGAGTTTAAGCGCCGGATCAAGGCGTTCAAGGCGGGCAGCGGGACGTTCCGGATGAACGTCGCGCTCAGCGAGCTGCCGCGTTTCACCTGCCTGCCCGAACCCGGCGAGCATCACCAGTCGGGGATCATCCTTGCCCCGACGCTCGATTATATGGACCGCGCCTTCCTCGACGCGAAGCAATATGGCTGGTCGAAAAAGCCGATCGTCGAGATGCTGATTCCTTCGACAATCGACGACAGCCTCGCGCCGCCCGGCCAGCATGTCGCCAGCCTTTTCTGCCAGCAATTCGCGCCCGAACTGCCCGACGGACGCGACTGGGATGCCGAGGAGGGCGCCGCTGCGGATACCATCATCGACACCGTCGAAGCACATGCCCCCGGCTTCCGCGCCTCGATCGTCGGCCGCCAGATCCTCAGCCCCAAAGGGCTCGAGCGCAAGTTCGGGCTGGTCGGCGGCGACATCATGCACGGCAATATGAGCCTCGACCAGCTGTGGTCGGCGCGCCCGGTGCTGGGCAACGGCGCGTATCGTGGGCCGCTGAAGGGGCTGTATATGTGCGGCGCCGGTACCCATCCCGGCGGCGGCGTCACCGGCGCGCCGGGGCACAATGCGGCGCAGGTGATCCTACGCGATCGCGGCTGGTTCGCGCCCCGCTGGGCCTGATCGCCGCATCGCGAGATAGATCGGCAGCCCGGCGGCGGTCAGGCCGATGCTCCACAGGCTCGCGTCCAACCCGGCACCGTAAAAGGCCCAGCAGCTGTACAGGAAGCCGAGGATTGTCAGGGTCACAAAGGCCGGCGACGCCTTGATCGTGCCTTCATGCTCGAGCTTGAGCGCCGCGAGCGCGCCGACGATGTAAAAGATGATCGCAGTCGATGTCGTCACCAGCACCATGAATTTGAACAGTTCGGCAAGGCCGCGCGAATAATTGGCGTACACGACGAAGCTGGCGAGCGTGCTCGATACGATCTGGGTGACCCACGGCACGGCGAAGCGGTTGTCGCGCGCAAAGGCGGCGGGAAGCAGGCCGCGGTGCGCCAGATCGCGCGGGATTTCGCCTTGCAGCAGTACGAAGCCGTTGAGCGCGCCGAGCGCGGCGATTGCGGCGAACAGCGCCACCGCCTGCCCCGCCGACGGACTGACCAGCGTGCCGAAGAAGGTCGCATAGGCGGCGTTCGATTGTTCCAGCGTCGCGAGCGGCAACAGCAAGGTCACCGTCGTACACGACAGCAGATAGAGCAGCCCGGTCGCTGCTGCGGCGATCAGCGTTGCGCGCGGGACGGTCCGTTCGGGGTCGCGCACCCGGTCTCCGACGACACAGCTGCTTTCAAAACCAAGCAGCGCGAATAGCGTCAGCGTCGCGGCGGTGCCGATATTGTCGAGACTGACCGGCTTTGTGCCGACCATCGTCGGGGTCGGCGCGTCGCCGGTGCCCAGCAGCCACAGCGCGACGAGCACAGCACCGACGACGGGGATCAGCTTGAGCCCGAGGGTGAGCAATTGCGCCCCGCCCGCGCGGCGCACCCCCATCAGATTGACCAGCGTGAAGAGCCAGATAAAGCCAATCGCGATCACCGCCGTCCCCGCCCCGGCATCGCCGAGCGACGGCATCAGGATCGACAAATTGCTGATCGCCGCAACCGCGAGCGTCGCGACAACGGTCCAGCAACTGATCCAGTAACTCCACGCGACGATAAAGCCGGTGCCGGGGCCAAAGGCGGCGGCGGCATAGGTATAGGTCGCGCTGCCGCCGGGCAGTTTTTTGGCCAGCCGCGCGAAAGCGACGGCAAGACACAGGGTTCCGGCGATCGACACCCCCCAGCCGATGATCGCATTCCAGCCAAGCGGCGCCAGATCGCGCGGGAGCAGGAATACTCCCGACCCGATCATATTGCCCATGCCGAGTGCGACACACATCAAAAGGCCGAGCTTTTGGCTCGGCCTTTTGTCGTTGGTCGGTGTCTCGTTCAACAAACTAGAACTTGGTTCCGGCCCGCAGCCCGATCGTTCGCGGCTGGTTCACCAAAATCTGAACCCGCCCGTTGCATTGACCGCAATTTGACGAGCGGGCCAGCTCGGCGCGTTCGTCAAAGGCATTTTCGAGGAACGCTTCGAGGCTGAACTTGCCGAAATCATAACCGACGGCAAAATCGACCGTTGTCGATCCCCTGATTCGGCCGAGCTCGGCGGCTTGGGCAACCCGAATATCGGAGCTCGCCGATCCGCGATGCGCGATCACCGATTGCAGGTGCATTTCGCCCGACCCAACCGGAAAGACATAGCGCATCGTTGCATTGCCGTTAAATTTCGGGGTGACCGGCAGGCGCGTACCCGCCGGCGCGGCGATGGAATTGCCAGCATCGGTACAAGCGAAGGTCGGATCATCGATCGCACACAGATTGTTGCGCGTCTTGGCATTGGTATAGGAGGCCGCCGCGGTGATCGTCAGCCCCTCGGTCGCGCGGATATTGATATCGGCTTCGATACCGCGAATGCGCGCATTCGGACCATTGTGGATTTCGGTGAAGCTGTTCGCGCCCAGGAACGAGAATTGGAAGCTCTTCCAATGCTGCTGGTAAATCGCCGCGTTGAGCCGCACCCGCCCGTCGGCGAGGGTCGATTTGATGCCGAGCTCGTAATTGGTCAGGAAGTCGGCGGCGTAGGGCGCGATGGTCGCGCGCCGGTTGATACCGCCTGGCCGGAACCCGCGCGACCAGGTCGCATAGGTCATCAGGTCTTCGTTCGGCTTCCAGGTCAGGTTCAGCTTGTGGGTGAACCCTTCGTCCTTGGTACGCTTGGGCACCAGTTCGCCGCCGACGAAATCGGCCAGATTGGTGCAGGGGCCGCCGGGTACCGCCGCGGGGAGCAGCGTGCCGCCCGGATTGTCGCGCAGGATCGCCCCGGTCGTCGTGTAGCACCCCGCCACCCCGGTGCGCGAGCTGCCCGCGCCATTGAACGGCGGTCCGGCCGGGTTGCGGCCAAAGCCAAAGAAGCCGATCAGGCTGTTGTCGAATTTATAATAGCGCCCGCCGCCGGTCAGCGTGAGGTTCGGCAGGATGTCGAAACTGGCCTCGCCAAACGCGGCGTAATCCTTGTCGACGCGCTTTTGCTCGGTCAGCCACAGCGTTCCCGGCAGCCCGTTGACCGACAGGGCCGGCGCCAGCCCATCGACCTTGTAATCCTGATGGATCTCGTTGCTCTGCCGCTGATAGAACAGCCCCGCGACGACGCGGAAGCGCTCATCCTGCGGCGAAGCGATGCGCAGTTCCTGGCTTGTCTTGCGGAAATGGTCGGTGCCGACGATGTACTGGCGCGGGTCGATGTCGTTTCCGGCGCTGTCTTCAAAATAGAAATAGCCGGCAAGACCGCCCGACGAGGCGTAGAGCGCGTCATAGGCCTCGGCATAGTCGGTGTAGTCGTTAATCTGGTACGTTTTGCGGTCGAGATAGGCGCCGGCATAGGTAATATCGAAATTGCCGAGCTTGCCCTCGATCGTCAGCGCCGCCTGGATGAACTTGTCGCTGCGTTGGTCGGGGTTGAAGCGCTGGGTCTGCAGGTCGCCGACCAGCGGATCCTGCGAAAACACGCCGCTGCTGGTCTGCTTCTGGTACAATAGCGTCGGCGTCACCGTCCAGTTGTCGTCCAGATCGACCTTGAGCGCGGCGCGCCCGCCATAGACTTTGGCGTCGTTGAAATCCTTTTCGACGAAATCCGCATTGTTGACCGTGATTCCGCCGGGGGTCGGCAGAAAGCTGCGCGTCCCCGCGACATTGTCGATATAACCCGCGTTGCGCTGATACCAGCCGACCACGCGCAGCGCCGCCATGTCGCTGATCGGCGCGTTGATCATGCCTTCGACCCGGCCGCCGATGCCGCCGCTTTTGACGCTGTTGACCTCGCCGTCGACGCGGCCTTCAAAGCCGGCAGTGCTCGGCTTGTTGGTGATGATGCGGATTGTGCCCGCCTGCGACGAGGCGCCGTAGAGCGTGCCCTGCGGCCCGGCGAGCGATTCGATGCGCGCGATGTCATAGACATGGACGTCGAGCGTGCCGCCGATCGTCGTCACCGGCTGTTCGTCCAGATACACACCGACGCTGGGCAGCGAGCCCGAGTGGTTGCCGTCGCCGCCGCTCGCCACGCCGCGCATGTAAACCGTCGTCACCCCCGGCTGGCTCGACTGGAACGACACGCTGGGCAGCAGTTTCGAGAAGTCCTCGAAATTGGTGATGTTCAGCTGGTCGAGCTTCCGCGTGCTCAGCGCCTGGATGCTGATCGGCACATTTTGCAGATTTTCTTCGCGCTTTTGCGCGGTCACGACGATTTCGTCGTCGTAGCCGGTTTCGGCTGCCTCCTGCGCCAGCAACGGACTCGATGACAGGATGCTGCCCGACAAGGATGCCAAAAGCAAAGCACGGCGAGAAAAACGAGACATAGAGACCCCCCTCAAGGGCCGCGCCACCTATGGTGCGGCGCAGCGATGAGCGAAGCTCCTACTATTTGTTCGCGTCGTCAATCGACGCGAACATCATCAGGTCGCCGAACGAACAGTTTCGGCGCGACTATGACAAAATTGCCACAATCGGCTCAGCGCGCCGCCGGATATTGCGCAAGAACGGCACCCAGAGCGTCTTTGAGAGGTTGCAAATGCGCCTCCATCGCGCGCCACTGCCCGACGCCGTCGCTGTTGATCGGCCGTCGCACCTGTTCCGAACTCGCGGTGCGCACCGCGCGGTCGTTGGCATAGAAGTGCAGGCAAGCCTCTTCGAACGGCAGGCCGAGATAATCGAGCAGCGCGCGGACTTCGGCGTCCAGATCCTCGATCAGCCGTTCGTGGATCACCCGGTGAATCCGCCCCGGTAACACCGCGTCGAAATGACCCAGCAGATCGACATAATCGGCATAATAGCGCCCCATGTCGGTCAGGCTGTAGCTGAACGCCTGACCGCGCGCGAAATGCTGTTTGAAGTTCGAAAAACAGCAATCCATCGGATGGCGGCGGGCGTCGATGATCTTCGCACCGGGCAGGATCAGGTGGATGAAACCGACGTGCAGCCAGTTGTTGGGCAGCTTGTCGATGTAAAAGGGCTTGCCGCTTTTGCGCTGGACCCGCGTGTCGCGCAGAAACTGTTCGCCCAGTGCTTTTGCGTCCGCTGCCGTCAGTTTGGAAATGCCGCCATCGTTGCGCGCCTTGGCGAACAGCTGCGGGATGTCGGGAAGCTCCATCGTCCCTTCGACCATCGAATGGCTCGCCAAAATCTGTTCGATCAGCGTCGAACCGGCGCGCGGCATACCGATAATGAAAATGGGGTCGGGGGCGGCGGCGCCAAAATCAGCGCGCGCTTCGAAAAAAGCGGGCGTGTAGAGCGTTTTGGCGTGATCGACCGCCGCGCGTGTTTGATCGGCATCATATTGGATCTGCGTTTTTCTGAGCATATTGCCCGCGTCGTAGTGGCGGAACGCCGCGTCGGGCTCGCGGCGATCCTCATAAGCCTTGCCGAGTGCGAAATGCAGGTGGAAGCGATCGGCGGCGCTGATATCGGGCTGGTCCAGCGCCGCCAGCATCGCGGCAAGATCGGCATCGTCGAACGCCACTGTCTTGAGATTGGCGAGGCTCCACCACACTTCACCCAGCGTCGGCGCCAGCGCCAGCGCGCGGCGATAGGCGGTGACCGCCTCGGCCTGCCGCCCGACGGTCTTGAGCATATGGCCGTAAGACATCCAGATCTTGGGCTGTTTCGCAAAGCCCTGCAGAACCTGTTCGTAAAGCGCGAGCGCCTCGTCGAACTCGCCGACGCGGCCGAGCACGGCGGCTTTCAGATTGGCATTCATCAAATTGTCGGGGTCGATCTGTTGCAGCCGGTCGAGCTCCTCGACGGCTTCGACCGAACGCCCCTGACGGTGCAGCACCGTCGCCAGATTCGATCGCGCCGCCACGAAATCCGGTGCGATCTCCAGCGCGCGCCGCAACAGATTTTCAGCGTCGCGATAGCGCTCGATCCGCGCCGCCAGTTCGGCGAGCATCCGGATTGCGGCAACGTCGAACGGATCGCGCTTCAGCTGCGCCTTGAGCAAGGGCTCGGCCTCGTGCAGCCGCCCTTCGTAGAGCGCCAGCGCCGCCGCCATCATCTGCGGATTGGCGACGCCGCGCGCGATCGCTTGCTGGGCGGGATCGAAGGTCACCGGGTCAGCTTTTCGCCGCGCGCGCCTCGGCGACCGCTTGCTTCAGCCCGTCATAGCCGATCTGGCCCTGAAACAGCTGGTCACCGACGATCCAGGTCGGGGTCGCGTTCAGCTGCAACTGGGTGGCGATCGCCAGATTGCTGTCGAGTTCGCGCTGGAACAGCCCCTCGTTCGCGGTCGCGTCGGCGGTGCCGTCGGTGACCACACCGACCTTGGCGGCGGCGGCGGCGATCGCTGACTTGTCGAGCGAGCTGGCGGCGAACATTGCATGATGAAACGCGTCATACTTGCCCTGCCGTGCGGCAGCGAGCGCCATCAGCGCGGCGTCGCGGCTCTGCGGCGCGATGATCGGCAGTTCGCGGAAGACGACCTTGAGCCGCCGGTCCTCGCGGATGAGCCGGTCGACGTCGGGCACGCTCGCGCGGCAGAAGCCGCAGGCATAATCGGTGAACACCACCAATGTGACATCGCCGTCAGCATTGCCCGCCCACGCCCCGGCATAGGGTTTTTCGAGTGCCGGGCGGATCGCACCGATCGCCTTGGCAATCTCACCATTGCGCTGCGCTTCGAGGGCTTCGGGAATGATTTGCGGGTTCGCCTTGATATAGTCGGCGACGATGGTCTCGACCTCGCTCTTGCTCATTCCGCCGCCCATGCGGCCGCCGAGCCAGAACGCCGCGGCGAGCAACAGCAGCCCGCCGAGCGCGATGCCCCATATACGCGTCGATCCGCCGTCCATCCCCATCCCCTTGATTTGCGGCAAGCGCGGCGCGGCCATCGGCTTCGCGGCTGTCGGCTTTTTCGCTGGCGGCACCACCAGCGGCGATCGGTCGTCGCCTTCGGCCATCGTGGTCGGTGCTGGCGTCCTTCCCGCGTCGCTCGCAAACAGCGGCAGGTCGGGCGCTGACGGGTCTTTGGCGCGCGCCGCGGCTTCTTCGCGCGCGAGCAATTGTTCGAGGCCAGAGGGCGGCGGCGCCAGCTCCTCGCGCGGGGTCGGGCGCAGCTTCGTCGCGGCGTCGCCAATACTTCCGCGGATGCTTTCGCTCCCGGCCTTGGCGATTTGGCCGACGCCGGTCCTGGTCCGCTCCGCCACCTCGCCAAGTCCGCGGCCCGCGTCGTTCGACAGCTTCCGCGCCTTGTCGCCGAGCGCCATCTTGTCCCATGCGGCGCTGCTAGCTCTGGCCGTAGCGCGGCCCGCTTGCGCCGATCCGCGCCCGATCGCGCGCGCCGCCCGGGCGGTCAAGGCGCCGGTTTTGGCGGTCAGTTCGCCCGCGCGCCGGGGAATTTCCATCGCCTCGACGCGTGCGGGAATGTCGGCCCGGTCGCCAACCCGGATCGTCCAGTCGGCAAAGGCCTCGGCGCCATCGCGCAATGCGTGCCATATCCCGGCGGCGCCCGCTTTCATCTGATCCGATGTGACCACCGGCTTGCGCGCTGGCTTATCTTCGGCGGCATAGCGCGACACGTCGATCCCGACCGGCGGAATATCGCGTGGTTTTGCCAATCCTTCGGCGGGCGACGCGGGCGGCAGCGGTGCTGCGTCCGGCGTCGGCGCGGGATCGCGCAGCCATGGCTGGTAATAATCGTCTTTCTTATCAGTCACTTATTGCCCTTGTGCATCGTTTGCGGCGATGCTTTGCCCCTGTTCGCCCGAATCTAGCGCCGTTTGCGCTCGCGTTCCACCTCGGCGCGCGCGACCAGCGCAATATCCTGTGCACGGATCCAGTCGGGTGAGCTTTCGGATAGTCCCTGCATCGCCAGTTCGGCATTACGCAGCGCCATCGACGCCTGTCCACCCTCCAGGCTATAGCGTTCCGCCGAGGCGAGCGCGGCGCGCGCCTGATCGCCCTTGTTCGCATAAACGATGCCGAGCTGGTACCAGGCAAAGGGGTTCTGGTTGTCGAGCGCGACCGCGGTTTTCAGCACGTCTTCGGCCTCGGCGAAATTGGCCGGATCTTCGGTCGCGATCAGCGCATGACCCAGCGTCGCGCTGATCAGCGGCTGCGACCGCGATATCGTCACCGCCTTGCGCAGCGCCGGGATCGCTTCCCTGGGACGCCCCGACTCGAGCAGCACCTGACCTTCGAGTTCAAGGAAATAGGGGTCGTTGCGATCGGTGGCGAGCAATGCTTCGACCTCGGCCAGCGCCTTTTGCGGATAGGCGCTGCGGTGCCAGGCATAGGCGCGGGCGTAGCGCGCGGGGATGCTGGTGTTCGTTTCGGGGAATTTGCGCAGCGTGCGGTCGGGATCTGTCATAAAGCCCGACAGCTTCGCCTTGATGCGTTGAAAGCGTTTTTCAATGGCCGGGTCGCCGGGCCTGGTCCACGCCGGATCAATGACATAGACCTCGCGCAGCGTCTGGATGCGATCACCTGACATTGGATGGGTACGGCCATAGGCCTGATCATCGTCCTGCTTGACCGCGTAGCGGAACTCCAGATTCTGCAATTTCTTGAAAAAGGCCAAACTACCGCGGCCGCTGATCCCGGCTTTTGACAGATATTGGGCGCCCGCAGCGTCGGCAGTCGATTCCTGCACCCGGCTGAACGCGAGGAATTTGCCGAGCGCGGCCTGCTGCCCCGCCATCATGACCCCCATACCCGCCTCGCCCGCACCCGCGGCGATCGCCGCGGCGCCGAGCAAGAGGCTGAGCAGCGAGATGCCGGTCGCGGTCTTGGCGCCGTCGTTGACGCGAATCGCATGGCCGCCGATGACATGGCCCAACTCGTGCGCGAGCACGCCCTGCACCTCTTCGGCGGTGTCGGCGGCCTCGATCAGCCCGGCAAAGACATAGATGTCCTGACTGCCCGCCACGAACGCATTGATGCTGCGATCGCCGAGCAGATGGACACGCACCTGCCCGGGTTGCAGCCCTGCCGCGACGAGCAGCGGGTCCATCATGTCCTGAAACAGCGCTTCCGTCTCGGCATCGCGCAGGATCGATTGCGCCATTGCCGGGCGCGTCGCGACGGCGAGCATCGCCAGCAGGGTAAGGGCGATGCGGAGCAGCGGGCGCCAGGCGCTCGTCCGGAGTGTTGATTGGGGGGAGGGTGACATCATCTTGCCCACCCTCGCGCTGCGCATCTGAACATCGACTGAAGCCATTCAGACTTTGTGGGGGTCAGCGCGCGTGGAGGCAAGGCGAGACTTTAAAGGGAAGGCCTTCATGGCTTCCCCCGGCCTTCGCCGGGGGAAGCCATAATGGGACCTATGCTGCTCTGATCAGCCGAAGGTGCGCTGCCACCAGCCGCGGCGCGGTTCGCCGTCGGGACCGACACCGTCCTCGTCGCCATTGGCGGCTTCGGTTTCGGCTTCGCCGGTCGTCGCCGCTTCGGGTGATGCGTCGGCGGCAACTGCCTTTTTGGCGCGGCTGGCACGCTTCTTGGGCGCAGGTTTGGCGGGTTCGGCTTCCGGCTCGGCTTCGGCAACCGGCGCTTCCTCTATCGCTTCGGGCGCCGCTTCTGCCGCTGCTTCGGCGGCTTCCGCTTCGGCTGCAGCCTTGGTCTTGCGTGGCGCGCGCTTGCGCTTCGGCTTTTCCTCGGCAACCGTCGCGTCTTCGACAGCCGGCTCGGCGACGTCGGCGGCTACCGGTGCTTCGGCGACATCGGCTGCGGTGTCGTCCGCGGTCTCGGCGGCATCGACCTTGGGCTTGCGGCCACGACCACCGCGGCGGCGGCGCGGCTTGGCGTCGGGATCGACGGCCTCGGCCCCGACGTCGCGCGCGGTTTCCGCAGGTGCGGCTTCGCCGTCCTCGGCGTCTTCCGCAGCGCCGTCGCGCTCTGCTTCGCCGTCGTCATTGCCTTCGACGATTTCATTGCCTTCCTCGTCGCGGCGACCACGGCGACCGCGGCGACGACGACGGCGGCGCTTGCGGCCCTCGCCATCGGTGTCGCTCTCGCCACCCTCGGCCGCGCGCTCGCGCGGGCGCGCGGGACGGGCTTCGGCTTCTTCTTCGGCCTCTTCCGCATCCTCGTCTTCGGGATAGTCGTCGTCATCCTCGTCTTCGATCGGCGCGATCGGGGCGAAGCTGCGGCGCTGGGTCGGCGGCGGGCCGGTGACCTCGACCGCCATCCGCGCGCCTTCGATCTCGCCGTCGGGCAGGATTTCGACCGTTACGCCGTAAAGTTCCTCGATATCGTGCAGCTCACGGCGCTTTTCGTTGAGGAGGTAGAAGGTCGCTTCCTGGCTGGCGCGCAGGGTGATCCGGTTGCCCTTGCCGCGTGCCGCCTCTTCTTCGATCAGGCGCAGCGCGCTGAGGCCCGCCGACGATGCGGTGCGGACCAGCCCGGTGCCTTCGCAATGCGGGCACGGACGCGTCGACGCTTCGAGCACGCCGGTGCGCAGGCGCTGGCGGCTCATCTCCATCAGGCCAAAGCCCGAAATGCGGCCGACCTGGATGCGCGCGCGGTCGTTTTTCAGCGCGTCCTTCATCGCGCGCTCGACCTTGCGGACGTTCGAGCCATGATCCATGTCGATGAAATCGATCACGACCAGCCCGGCCATGTCGCGCAGGCGGAGCTGGCGGGCGATTTCGGCGGCCGCCTCCAGATTGGTGCTGACCGCGGTCTGCTCGATGTTGTGCTCGCGCGTCGACCGGCCCGAGTTGATGTCGATCGACACCAGCGCCTCGGTCGGGTTGATCACCAGATAACCGCCCGATTTGAGCTGGACGACGGGATTGAGCATCCCCGCCAGCTGATCCTCGACCCCGTAGCGCTGATAGAGCGACACGGGATCGGCATATTGCTTCACCCGCCGCGCGTGGCTCGGCATCAGCAGCTTCATGAACTGCTTGGCGGCCTTATAGCCCTCGTCGCCTTCGACGAGCACTTCCTCGATGTCCTTGTGATAAATGTCGCGAATCGCGCGCTTCACCAGATCGCTGTCCGAATGGACCAGCGCCGGGGCGCTCGATTCGAGCGTCTTTTCGCGAATCTCGTCCCACAGGCGCGCCAGATAGTCGAAGTCGCGCTTGATCTCGACCTTGGTGCGGCTCATCCCCGCGGTGCGGACGATGCAGCCCATCGTCGGCGGCAAGGCCAGCTCGTCGATCATCGCCTTCAGCTTGCGGCGATCGGCGCCGTTCGAAATTTTGCGGCTGATCCCGCCGCCGTGCATCGTGTTGGGCATCAGCACGCAATAGCGACCGGCCAGCGACAGATAGGTTGTCAGCGCCGCGCCCTTGTTGCCGCGTTCTTCCTTGACGACCTGGACCAGCATCACCTGGCGGCG
>JAEMRT010000067.1 GCA_016463225.1 Sphingopyxis sp.
TCGCTGGCCCAAATCCTTAGCGTAGGATTCCGCCCCCTCCCGCAAACGCCCCCTACGATTGAGAAGCGCGGCGGAATCTCTTAGATTGATCGCTGGAGGCTTTGTTCGCGGAGACGCGCACATTGCCTTCTTTTCGTTTTAGGAAGCGCTGCCCTAAGCGACAGAAGCCAGAGCTTTGACAATGCGGCATTCCGCGATGGAGCCGACCATGTATCTTGATCCTATCGGTGCAGACACGCGATGATGGCGGTCACGACGGCGGTGGTTTCCGCGACGTCGCGCACCCTCACTGTGTCGAGGCCGATTTCAGCAGCGGGATAGTCATTCCCACCGGGGAATATCGCATCCCCAATGAACAGCATCCCGTCGAGCGGGACACCGCTCTCGGCACTCAGGCGCTTCAGGCCATAGCCCTTGTCGATCCCTGCTCTGGTCACGTCGATCGATGTCGTGCCACCGAGATTGATCGAGAGCTCCGGCAGCTTCGCGCGCAACGTGGCCTGCAACGCGGTCCTCTTCTTTCGGTCAGGATCCCACGCTTCCTTTTCCTTCAGCGGCGCTGCCTGCCCCAGGCCCGAAAAGGTGATCTGGCTGCCCCGGTCCTCGATCCGTTCGCCCCAGATACGTTCGTCGGCGAGACCGGCATCGGTCAGCGCCTGATCGAAGGCCGTGCGGATCTTCGCCTTCTCCGCGTCGTCGAACAGTTCGGCATAGACCGCGCGCCAAGCGCCATTGATGAACCGATAGAGTTTCGTGCCTGTGGTCGGCATCAACCAGAGACGGTCGAGCGCGACGCCGGCAGGAAGGCGCGAGGCGATCTGCTTTTCGAACTGCGGCCAGTCCCCGCCCGAGATCACCGCCACATCCGTGATGGCGAGCAATCGGGCGAGGATTGCGGCCATATCCTCCGATAACGGCCGCTTGCTCTCGGCAAGCGTGCCGTCGAGGTCGAAGGCGATCAGCCACTTCATGCCGCCTTCCCTGCCGGATCGCGGTAGGCGAGCAGCCTGAGCGCATTGATGACGACGAGCAGCGTCGATCCCTCATGAACCGCCACCGCTGGCCCAATGCCGAGGCCGAGGATGGTAGCAGGCACCAGGAAGGCGACGACACCCAGGCTGACGAAGACGTTCTGCCGGATGATTCCACGGGTATGGCGGCTAAGACCGACTGCGAATGGCAGGTGCGCCAGATCGTCGGCCATCAGCGCCACGTCGGCTGTCTCCAGCGCAACGTCCGACCCCGCCGCGCCCATCGCGATGCCGACCGTGGCGCTTGCCATCGCCGGCGCATCGTTCACGCCGTCGCCCACCATCGCGACCTTGTCTTCGCCGGCGAGCTTCTTGATCGCGGCAACCTTGTCTTCGGGCATGAGGTCGCCCCACGCTTCGTCGATCCCGACTTCGTCGGCGATCGCTTCGGCGACTTTCTGGTGATCGCCGGAGATCATTATCATCCGCGACACGCCCATCTCGTGCAGCCGACGCAACGCGGTCTTGGCAGCTTCGCGAGGCGTGTCCATCAGGCCGATCGCGCCCAGGTCGCGGTCCCCCTTGCGGACCACCATTGTCGTGCGGCCGTTCTCGCGCAGCTTCGCGATTGCGTCCTGCGCGCCCTGCCCCAGCGCCGGAATGCCCTCACTTCCGAACATCTCGGCCTTGCCGATCCACACCGTCTCGCCATCCACGCTCGCGGTGACGCCCCGACCGGTCAGGCTCTTGAGGTCGCCGGCAGTCGGCACGGCACGATCGTTCAGACGTTCGCGGCCGTCCTTGACGATCGCTTGGGCCAGGGGATGGTCGCTCAACGCTTCGACGGCGACAGCCAGCGCCAGCAACTCGCCTTCATCGGCGCCATCGACGGGCACGACATCAGTGATGCGCGGACGACCTTCGGTCAGCGTGCCCGTCTTGTCGAAAGCGATCGCTTTGAGCGACCCGAGGTTTTCGAGCGGTGCACCGCCCTTCACGAGCACGCCGCCCCGCGCTGCACGGGCAACGCCCGACAGGACCGCGCTCGGCGTTGCGATCGCGAGCGCGCACGGGCTTGCCGCCACCAGCACCGCCATCGCGCGATAGAAGCTGTCGCGGAACGGCTCGTCGACGACCACCCATGCGAACAGCAGGAGCACTGACAGGACCAGGACGGCGGGCACGAAGATCCGTTCGAACCGGTCGGTGAAGCGCTGCGTCGGCGACTTCTGCGTCTCCGCTTCGCTCACCATCTTCACGACCTTGGCAAGCGCGCTTTCATTGGAACGGCGTGTCACCTCGATCTCGATCGCGCCGCCGCCGTTGATCGTACCAGCAAAAACCCGGCTTTCCGCGTCGACTGCATCGGGCTTGGCGCGTGCCGCTGCGGCATCTGCGACCGGCACCTTGTCGACCGGGATGCTTTCACCCGTGACCGGGGCCTGGTTGATCGCGCTGGTGCCCTTGATGACGAAGCCGTCGGCAGGCAGGCGCTCGTTCGGGCGGACGATGGCAATGTCCCCGACGACCATCTGCTCGACCGGGATTTCGCTGGTCTGCCCGCCGCGTCGCACGGTCGCGGTTTCGGGCGCGAGCTTCGCCAGCGCCTCGATCGCCTTCTTGGCGCGGCCCATTGCATAATGCTCAAGCGCATGGCCGAGGCTGAACAGGAACAGCAGCAGCGCACCTTCGGCCCATGCGCCCAGCGCAGCGGCGCCGGCCGCAGCGACCAACATCAGCGTGTCGATCTCGAACTTCTTCATCCGGAGGTTGTCGATCGCCTCGCGCAGCGTGAAGAATCCGCCGAAGAAATAGGCTGCGATATAGCAGGCGGTCGGCAGCCATTCGGGCGCGCCAGCGACCAGCCTCTCGATCGCGTAGCCGATCCCCAGCAGCGCGCCACAGGCGAGCGCGAAGATCAGCTCGGTATTGGGGCCGAGAAATTCGGCGTGGCTATGGTCGTGGCCATCGCCGGGGCCGTGCTTCTCTTCGCCCGCGCCGTGGCCCCCGGGGCCGTGGTCGTGGCCGGCATGTTCATCGGCAGCGACCCGCTTGCCCACCCTCACCTTCAGCTTGCGAAGCGCAGCGCGCACCTCCTCTTCGGTGGTTTCGCGGCGATCATATTCGACCCGGACAGACCCGCTGGTGCTGGCGCTTGCCTGGACCACGCCGGGCAAGGCGCACAGCGCATCGCTGACCGTGCGCGCCCGACGTTCGTGGTTGATCCCCGTCACCTGCCAGATCGCATGGCCGTAGCGCTCGGTGATTTCGGCACCTGCGGCGCGCACCATTTCGCGCAACCGTGGCAGCGGCAGCTTGGCGGCATCGAAATGGATGCACAGCGCCGCTGGCGTGTTGCCGTCGAGACAGATCACATGCGCCCGCTCGACACCTTCGCGCTTTGACAGGGTTGATACGAGACGGTCCAGGCAGGCATCGGCCGCGTCAGGAAGGTCCGGCAACAACACTGGAATGTCGAGTTCGAGCTTGTCGTTCATGACGACCTCCTTTCGCTTTTCTTGGTTTCGGCGCGCGCGTCGCGCAGGATTTCGACACCGCCCTTGATGGCGATGATGGCGGTGGCGAAGCCGACCAGCAGGTCCGGCCAATTGGTACCCAACCACAGCACCAGCACGCCGGCGATCAGGATGCCGCCGTTGGAAATGAAGTCGTTGAAGCTGAAGGTGGTTGCGGCCCGGAGATTGACGTCCGGATCCTTGAGGCGCTGGAGCAGCCGCAGGCAGAGGTAATTCACGACGCCGGCGATCGCGGACATGACCATCATGGTAGGTCCGATGGGCTCGCTGCCCTGCACGTAGCGCCGTCCGACATCGATCAAGATGCCGCCCGCGAAGATCAGCAGCATGACGCCCGAAGCGACCGCGGCGCGTGTCTTCCATGTCTGGCCCCGGGTGAGCGCCACAAGGCTCAGCGCATACACAGCCGTATCGGACAGGTTGTCGACGCCGTTGGCGATCAGCGCGCTCGAGTCCGCGAAGAAGCCGGAAACGAAGAAGCCCGCAGCGATCGCCGCGTTCAGCAGCAGGACGATCCACAGTGTGCGGCGCTCCTGCCCGCCATTGTTGTCGTTGCCCGGGATCATCCCATCATCTCCTCAAGTGTCAGCAGGGCCAGGAAGCCGACGAAAAACATCGAGCTGATGAGCGGGGTGTCGGGTTTCTCGTGCGCCTCGACCAGCAACTCCTCCGTGACGAGGTAGAGCAGCGCCATCAGCCCGAAGCTGAGGAAGCCGGCGATCATCACCGGCGACAGCGCGGCGACCGGCACGGCAGCGAGCGCGCCGATCGGCAGCAGCAGGGCCAATGCCGAGACGATCACGATGATGCGCAAGCGCGAGCGATAGGTTTCCGCCAGCTCGTCGGTCAGCGTCAGTCCCAGAAATAACACTTCCAGAGTGAGCGCGATCGTCAGCAGGAGACCTGCCTTCTCGCCCGCCACGAAAGCGAGGCCGAGCACCAGGCCGTCGACCAGAATGTCGATGCCGATCGCGGCGAGTAGCGCCATCGGCCCCTTGAAGCGGGCCTCAAGAGCCTTGAGCCCCAGCATGGTCGCGACGCCCGCCGCCCCGCCGATCAACGTCGCGCTGGGCGATGCCTCATGCTTGACCTGCGGCAGGATTTCGGTCGCTGCCGCCGCGAACACGACGCCGGCAGCGAGATGCTGTAGGCCCGCCACGAGGCCAGGTTTCAACTTGGTGCGGCTCGCGACAATCGCGCCGAGCACGACCGCCAGCACAGGCGCAAGCGTATAGAGCAGTGCCTGCATTTCCTAGGACTCCTCCGGGGTTCGGTGGCAGACGCGGATCTTCCCGCGTCGCGTGAACGCGATCGATCCGCCCGCCACGACAGCCCGCGAATGGTCGCCGCGAAACTCGTCACCGGTTCGCTGCGCGCGCAGGATCTCGGTCCTGCCCTTCGGCAGCCAGGTGACGGCCATTTTCAAGCCGTCATCGATGAAGTCGACATCGGCGCGTGTGCCGTCGTCGCAGTACATGATGCGCTGCGCGATTAGTTTCGACGTCAGATGCTTTTCATGCGCCGGCTCGGTAGGCTGGGTCGGCGCTGGATTACACGCCCCTATAACCGCCCCGGAGACGAGAACGACGCCGAGGCGCGCGATCGCCAGACCGGCCCGATTCAGGCCGCACAAGGTTGTCACATTTGAAATCGACGTGTCAGACATCGGTCTCTTCCGACGAAGCGCCCTGTGGCGTTCGAAGGCAGGGCAGTTCATCGCGTGCCTTCCTGCTCGCAGATCCGGGTACGGCCATCGCCTTCCACGATGGTGAGCTGCGACCCCTTGAAGGTCGCGGTGGCTGTTTCGCCGACATATTGCAGGCCCTGCGCTGGCGCGGTCAGCATCATCGGCGGTCCCCCGTTGGAGCGCCGCAAATCGATCTGCAGGCCGTTGTCCTTGTAATCGACGAACAGCGGTTCCCCGTCGGAACAGCGATATCTATGCCGCCCCATTTCCCCGGTCGCCACGGCGCTGTCGGACGAATGGATCTGCTGCTCCGTTGGCGGGGCTGGCGGCTTTCTTTCCGAGCACGCCGCGAGCCCGACAACGAGGATGACGGCGGGCAGCACCCGCTTACAGTGCATCATCATCGCGCCTTCCTCCTGTAGCGGAAGGGGACGCGCTGACGATTGATAGCCCGGGCAGGCTGACCTACCCGCCAGCGGAGATAGGTTGCGAGGCGATCGTCAGATTCGACCATCAGGGATCGCAGGCGGCGCAACATCATCGCCGCGAACGGCAGGGAGAGCGCCCCGCGCAGCGTGCAGCTATGCGTTAGCCTGGTGCCGCCATCGTCCCCCGCCAGCTCGTACCGCTCTTCGAGCGTGAACAGATAGGGGATGCCGCAGGACCAAGCGAAGGCGTGCGGTTTATCGAATCGATCAATCCGTGCTGGCGTCCGAATTGGCCGGGTGATGCCCTGGATCGCAAAGGTGCATTCTGTGTCGCCGAGCCGGGACGGATCATCGAGAAATACGAGCGGACTCCACGCCCGGCGATGATCCGGATCGGTGAGTGCCGACCAGATGCGCAGTGGCCCGCCGTGAAGCATCGAGCTGGTTATGGTGCGAGGCATATCCCCATCTCCCAGAGATGGGCGGGGCGATCGCGGATCGCCCCGCCCATCCATCAGGCCAAGTTGTTCACGAAGGTCTGACCGTGGTCGTCCCCTTCATGCTCCTCATTGTAGTGCTCGGGTTTCTCGATCACTTTCTGCCCGAACCGGGCATAGAGTGTCGGCAGCACGAACAGCGTAAGAAGCGTCGCCGAGATCAGACCGCCGATGACGACCGTCGCCAAAGGCTTTTGAACCTCTGCGCCGGCGCCTTCGCCCAGCGCCATCGGCACGAAGCCGAGGCTGGCGACTAGCGCGGTCATGATGACGGGTCGCAGACGCTGCATCGCGCCAACATGCGCGGCTTCCTCGCGGCTCATCCCTGATCGGATCAGATCTTGGATCGAGCTGACCATGACGAGGCCGTTGAGGACCGCGATGCCCGAGAGGGCGATGAAGCCCACTGCCGCCGAGATCGAGAAGTCCATGCCCCGCAGGAACAGCAACAGGACGCCGCCCACCAGCGCGAAAGGCACGCCGGTGAACACGATCGCGGCGTCGCGGACCGATCCCAACGCCCCGTAGAGGAGCAGCAGGATCAAGATGAAGCAAGCCGGAATGACCAGCTTCAGCCGTTCGCTTGCCGATTGGAGGTTCTCGAACTGGCCGCCCCATTCGAGATAGGTGCCGGCAGGCAGCCGGAGTTGGCTGCCGATCGCCGCCTGCGCATCCGCCACGACGGATCCGACGTCGCGGCCACGCACGTTGGCTTGCACCACCACGCGCCGCTTGCCGTTCTCGCGGCTGATCTGGTTCGGACCATCGACCACCTTGATCTCGGCGACGCTGGACAGCGGTACATAGCCGCCGCCTGCCACCGGCACCTGCACCTGTTGGAGCAGGCCGATGTCGGCACGCTGCGCCTCCGACAGGCGGATCACCACGGGGAAGCGACGGTCGCCCTCGAAGATCTGGCCCGATGTTCGCCCGCCGATCGTCGCAGTCACGGTGTCCTGCACATCCTGAGCCGTAACGCCCAACCGCGCCATCGCGTCGCGGTTGACGCGAATGTCGAGCATGGGAAGACCGGTCGTCTGCTCCACCTTCACGTCCGCTGCGCCTTGCGTTCTGCGCAGCACCGCCGCGATTTGCTCGGCCGTCCGGTTCATCTGGTTGAAGTCGTCCCCGAACACCTTCACCGCGATGTCGCCGCGCACGCCGGCGATCAGCTCGTTGAAGCGCATCTGGATGGGCTGGGTGATCTCGTAGGCATTTCCCGGAATCTTCGCGAGATTACCCTCGATCCGGCTGACCAGCTCCTCCTTGGGAAGCTCAGGATCCGGCCAATCCTTGCGCGGCTTCAGGATGACGAACATGTCGGTCGCGTTCGGCGGCATCGGGTCGGCCGCCAGCTCGGCGGTGCCCGTCTTGGAATAGACGAATTGCACCTCCGGCTGCTTCGACATCATCCGCTCGATCGGCACCTGCATCGCCTGGCTCTGCTGGACCGACGTTGCCGGAATGCGGAGCGACTGGATCAGCAAATCGCCTTCGTCGAGCTGCGGCAGGAACACCGAGCCGAGCGTAGTGAAAGCAAGCGCCGCCACCACAAGGCTTCCCACACCCGCACCG
The DNA here is from genome assembly GCA_016463225.1 of Sphingopyxis sp. GTDB lineage: Bacteria > Pseudomonadota > Alphaproteobacteria > Sphingomonadales > Sphingomonadaceae > Sphingopyxis. The sequence continues at coordinate 7,696 of JAEMRT010000067.1, forward strand.
ATCGTCAGCGTCGGGCGCTTCATGGCCCGGTCGAGACCGGGTTCGTAGCGCTTCTTCAGCCACGTGATGATGCGGCCGTCCTTCTCCTCGACCTTCTTCGACAGCCAGATCGCAATCATCGCCGGCACGAAGGTGAGAGAGAGGATGAAGGCGAAGGCGAGCGCGATGATGACGGTCAGCGCCATCGGTCCGAACGTTTTACCCTCCACGCCGGTCAGCGTGAGCAGCGGTACGTAGACGAGGATGATGATTGCCTGCCCGTACACAGAGGGACGGATCATCTCACGCGCAGCGGCTGCCACGGTCGCGAGCCGTTCCTTGACGCTGAGCAATCGGCCTTCATGATGCTGTTGCTCGGCAAGCCGGCGCAGCGCGTTTTCGACAATGATGACGGCGCCGTCGACGATCAGACCGAAGTCCAAAGCCCCAAGGCTCATCAGATTGGCCGAGACCCCAGCGCGCAGCATACCAAAGCCTGTCAGCATCATGGTGATCGGGATGACCAACGCCGCGATCAGGGCCGCACGGAAGTTGCCGAGCAGCAGGAAGAGCACGACGATGACCAGCACCGCGCCTTCCGACAGGTTTTTCGCGACCGTCTTGATCGTCGAATTGACCAGCTCGGTGCGGTTCAGCACCGGCTGAATTACGACGTCAGGAGGCAGCGAAGCGTTGATCGTCTTCAGTTTCTCAGCGACCGCGGTCGACACGATGCGGCTGTTCTCGCCGATCCGCATGATCGCCGTGCCGACGACGACTTCGGTACCGTTCTCCGATGCCGAACCCATGCGGATCGCCTGACCCGTCTTCACAGTCGCAACTTGTTCGACCGTGATCGGCACGCCGTTACGTGTCGCGATCACGGTCCTGGCCAACTCGCTGGCATTGCGAACGAGCGCATCCGAGCGAACAGCCAGACCTTCGCCATTGCGATTGACGAAGCCACCGCCGACGCTGGTGTTATTGCGCTCCAGCGCATTTCCCAGGTCCGTCAGCGTGATGCCGAGCGAGGCCAGCTTCTGCACGTCGGGCACGACGAGGAACTGCTTGGCGTAACCGCCAATCGAGTCGACACCGGCGAGGCCCGGTGTGGTCTTCAGAAGCGGCGTCACGATCCAGTCCTGCGCGGTGCGCAGGTAGGTCGCCTTGTCCTCTTCGGTCGTCAGTCGCTCGCCCTCTGGCGTGATGTAGCTGCCATCGGGCTGTTGGCCCGGTTCACCGGGCTTGTGCTTGTCGTCCTCGCGATGATCGAGACGAACGGTGTACATGTACACCTCGCCCAGGCCTGTCGCGATCGGACCCATTTCAGGGTTCACGCCGTCGGGCAGATTCTCTTGCACGCCCCGCAGACGCTCGCCCACCTGCTGGCGGGCGAAATAGATGTCCGTCGCGTCCGAAAAGACCGCCGTGATCTGCGCGAAGCCGTTGCGGCTCAACGAGCGCGTATATTCCAGGCCGGGGGTGCCGGCGAGCGCGGTTTCGATTGGAAACGACACCTGCTTCTCGACCAGCTCGGGCGAGAGGGCAGGCGCGCGGACGTTGATCTGGACCTGATTGTTGGTGATGTCCGGCACCGCGTCGATCGGTAGCCGGTAGAGGGAAAAGGCGCCGATGGCGGCGACGATGACGGTGAGGAGCAGGACTAGCCAGCGCTTCTCGACCGCCCAGGTTACGATACGGGCGATCATGGCTTAATCCTCGTGGCTCGCTTCGCCCTTGCCGATCTCGGCCTTGAGCGTGAAACTTCCGGTGGTGGCGATCTGTTCGTTGCCGGTCAGGCCCGACCGGACGATCACCGTGTCGCCCGACGCATCGCCGAGCTGGACCGGGGTCGCCTTGAAGCCGGTGGGCGTGCGCACGAACACGACCGACTTGCCCTCGAAACTCTGGACCGCCGTCGTCGGCACGCGGACCGCCCCGCTCCCGCCGCTGCCCGTGAGCTGCACGGCTGCCGTCACAGGCTCGCCGACCCGCCATTCGCCACCGCGATTGTCGAGGGTGGCGAGCGCAGGCACGAGCCGCGTCTGCGGATCAAGCGCCGGCGACACGAAGGTCACGCGGGCGGTCGCCTGACGGCCTGCCGCCTTCACCAGCACCGTATTGCCGGGACGCACCCGGCCCGCATCCTCGGGCTTGAGATTAAGCGCGATCGACACCTGGCTCAGGTTGGCGATGCGATAGAGTTCGGCATCCGCCGCGACCGTTTGTCCCAGCGTCACGGGGCGCGCAATGATCTGGCCCGAGATCGGCGCGGCAATGCCGAGCCGGTTGAGCCCGCCGCCGCCGACACCCGCCGCCGAAACCATGCTCTGCGCCTGCGTCAGGGCGATCCGCGCCTCCGTCGCCGCTGTGCGGGCGGCGATCAGATCCTGTTCAGGGGAGACTCTCTGCGCGAACAGCCGCTGTTCGCGCGCGAGGTTCGAATTAGCGAGCTGAAGCCGCGCCCGCGCCGCCTCGACCTCGCCCTTGATCTGCGCCGCCTCGCGGCTTTCGATGACCGCAATGGTCTGGCCGCGTCCGACCGATTGGCCGAGGTTACGGGTGAGCGCGACCACGCGTCCCGCAATTGCGGCCGAGACGACCTGCGTTCCCTGTGGGTCGCCCTCGATGATCGCGGGCAGCTCGATCGTCCCGGCCCCGCCGATGATCGGCCGTCCGACCTGGACGCCCGCTGTGGCGATCTGGTCGGCACCCAAGGTGACGACGCCTTCACCGGCATGACCGCCTTCAGCACCGCCCTTTTCCGTGCCCGCTGCCGTCTCATTGGCAGCTGCGCCTTCGGCAGTTGCCTCGTTTCCGCCATCCTTGCCGCCGCAGGCAGCCAAGAGCAGGGCGAGCGACGCCGCGCCCGCGAGATAAAAGCTCTTCATCACTGATTCCCCCCATTGGGCGCACGAGCGGTCAGTCGCTCCACTTGCGCGCGGGCATTCTGGTAATTGGCAAGCGCGTCGATCGCGGCGACCCGCGTTTCGGCGAGCGTGCGTTCAGCATCGAGCAATTCGAGCTGGCCGAACTTGCCCTCGCGATAGCCGATCCGCGCGATGCGGGCGGCCTCCTGTGCAGCCGCCAGCGCCGGCCCCGACGCCGCACGAGCCGTCGTTGCGGCATTGGCCGCCTGCGCCTGCGCGTCCGTGATCGCCTGTTCGATGTCGAGCGCGGTCACGCGGCGCTGCGCATCCGCCTGGGTCCGCTGCGCGGTCGCCTGCGCAATCGCGGCGCGACCATTGTTGAACACCGGGATCGGGATCGACACGCTGAACACCGCCGCCATGTCGTTGGTCGCTTCCAGGCGGCGGATCGACGGCCCGACGTTCAGGTCAGGCACGCGATTGGCGCGCGCGAGCCGCACGCCGGCTTCGGCAATGGAGAAATCCGCGTTGGCTGCCGCCAGCGCGAGTGTGCCGGTCGTGTTGACCGGTGCCAACGGCCCATAGACGTTCACACCGGGAAGGCGATCGAGCAGCGTGTCATCGAGCAGGCCGTCGATCGGCCGTCCGATCCGACGCGCCAGATTGGCGCGGGCCGCCTCGGCCAAGCGAAGCTGCCGCTCCACATTGGCGTCGGCATTGATACGCGCGACATCCGCGCGCTGTTGCTCGAGTGGCGATGCCCGCCCTGCCTGCACGCGAACGCTCGCGGCCCGCAGCGCATCGCTGGCGATCCGGGCCTGATCGCGGGCTGTCATTACCCGGCGATCGGCCGCGACCGCTTCGACATAGAGCTGCGTTACCTGAAGCCGGACATCCGCCGCGATGATCGCGGCCTGGATCTCGGCCCGGGACAATTGCGCATTGGCGACCGCGACGCGGGCGCCGCGCTTGCCGCCTAGCTCGATCGGGATCGCAAAGCCGACCGTGGTTTCCGCGCTGCGGACCCCCCGATACGGCCCGGAGCCGATGACATTCTCGACTTGGCCTTGAACCACCGGATTGGGCCGCAAGCCGGCGACTGTGCGACCTGCACGGGCCGCGTCGATTCCAGCTGTCGCCGCTTCCGCAGCAGGGGCCGAACCGCCCGCTGCACTGACCGCTTGGTCAAGCGTGTAGACCGGCGCATCCTGCGCAACAGGCGCGGACGGTCCGACCTGCGCCTGCGCCATCGTGGCGCAAGACGCTGCGGCCAGCATGGCCGCGAGGATACGATTCATGAAAATAGGACTCCTGACGATGATCGACAGGGGCGCGCCAACGCACGCCCAAATCGGACGTCAGGCTTGGGGGGGCCTCAAATGGACCATGCCGGTGCGGCCGTCGAGCGACGCAGAGGCGGAGATTGTCGGCTTGGGCACTGTGAGGACGGGGGTATATTCCATCGTCGTGCGCGCAGGCGCGCCGACGTCGTGTCCGTGACAATAATTGTGATGATGCGGGACATTCTTGTCCGAGTCCGATGGCACCTGATCGATGTCACCGGCGGTATGGACCGTGAACTCAACGCCCGCGATGCTTCCCCCCGCCAGATCGGCGGCATGGGCCATGCCGGAGAAGCTGGTCAGGACCAGCATCAGGCATGTCAGGAAAGGCAAAAAGGCTCGCACTAGCTTGCCTCTATCACGGAAGGGTTTTCATGTCATTGCACTAATTCGAACCAAGGGTCACTGAGCCGGAACCCGAGCGGGATCGGTCGCGCCCGTTCCAGGCGAACCCGACCGCAATGGCGACCGCCATCAGGAGTTGCGCCAGCACCGATTGCCAAGTGGGAAACACGCCGAGCATCGACAGCCGTGGCACGTCCGCGAGCGGTGCGATGTTGATAAGGCCGGCTTCCTGGAGCGCGGCGACGCCTTTACCCGCCAGCACGACGGTCAGGACCGCCATGAGCCAGGAGCTATAGCGGAAGAACTGCGCGATCGGCAGCTTGCGACTGTAGCGAAGCATGGCCCAAGCGATCAGGCTGAGCAGTCCAATCGCCGACCCGGCCCCCGCGAGAAGCATCCCGTTGTCACCTTGCGCCGAAAGCGCGGCATAGAACAGGATCGTCTCGAAGACCTCGCGATAAACTACGACGAACGCCAGCCCGAACAGGAACCAGCCCGACCCGCCCGAGAGCGCCCGCGACATCTTCTCGCGAATATAGCGCTGCCACTGATCGGCCTGCGCCTTGCCGTGCATCCAAATCCCGACCGAGAGCAGCACGACCGCGGCGAACAGCGAGCCAAACCCTTCCGTCAGCTCCCGGCTCGCACCGCTGATCCCGATCGCATAGGTGGCGACCGCCCAGGTGATCCCGCCCGCGATGATCGCGCTGACCCAGCCGCCATGCACGTACCGCAGCGCCTCGCCGCGCTCGGCTTTACGCAGGAACGCGATCATGGCGACAACGATGAGCAGGGCTTCGAGCCCTTCACGCAGCAGGATCGTGAACGCGCCCAGGAACGTGGACGCTTCGGTGGCGGCATCAGGCGCGAGCGCCGCTTCCGCATCGTCGAAAAGGCCGCCCAGTACTGCGACCTTCTCCGCGAGATCATCGGGCGACGCGCCCCGGTCGATCGAGGCGCGGAACTCCCCCATCGCGCCCTCGATTCGACCCATCAGCGTCGCGTCGCGCGCGGTGAGTGTTGGCTCGATCGGCTCGAACCCATCGAGATAGGCCGACAGCGCCAGCTCTTTCGCCATGCGCGCATCGCCGCGCCGCGCAGCCGCCACGCTTTCGGCGAGTTTGGCGCGGGCGACCGCGAGCGAGCCGGGAGCCTGTTGTATCACCTGTTCGGGATGACGACGCAGGAACGCGAGCACTGGGTCAGCCTTGGCGTCGCCGATCGCCGCGCCGAGCGCGGCCGGGGTGAGCGCGACCAGGGTTTTCAGGTCCGGAATGCGCCGGCGAAGGGTCGGGTCGGATTTCCAAAGCCGCTCGCCTTCGCGCGCCTGCGCATCCGTGAAGGCGAAGCTCCCAGCTCGGAATGCTAACGCCCAGCGCTGATCGTTGGGCAGATCGGCGAAGCTCTGCATCGCGGTCCCGTCGATGCCTTGCGTCACCACCTGATAGAGCGCGAACACGCTGCGCTGGCGCGCGCGCTCGGCATCGGTGAAAGCAATCGGGGGCGTAGCGAGCTTGGCGGCGTCAGGGCCACGGCCGTTGCCCGTCATCCCGTGGCAGGACGCGCAGGATTGTCGGAACAGGGCATCGCTGGAGACGAGGTTCGGAGCCTTATCGGGCGCGAGCGGCACCGGGTAGGCGCGCAACAGATCGGCCGCGAGCCCGTGCGCCAATGTTGCCACCTGTTCAGTCGGTCCCTTTTCCGCGATCACCGCCTGGAGGTTGGCAGCCCGCTGGATGAGGGCTTGACGCTCCGGCTTCGCCGGCAGGCCCTGAAGCCGTGTCGAGACCGACGCGGCGAACTCCGTCATCTCGGCATATTCCGACGTGCTCTTGATCCGACCGTTGGCGACCGCGCCGCCATAATCGACGGCCATATAGTCGAGCAGCCGCCATGCGGTTTGCACGTCGCCGGGTTCGGCGATTGCCGCAGCAGGGATCAGCAGCGCCGCGAGCGCGGAGAGCAGCCGCAACGAGAGCATTGCCCGGATCAACGCGAGCAGACGCACTACCGCTCTCCCAATTCGCGCCGAGCGCCAGTGACGATTTCATAAGCGGAGTGGAGGAACAGGAGGGCGATGAGGCCGGCGACGGCGAGGTCCGGCCAGGCGCTTCCTGTCCACGCCACCAGACCGGCCGCGGCGATCACCGCCACGTTGGCGAGCGCGTCGTTGCGGCTGAACAGCCAGATCGCGCGAACATTGGCGTCCCCTTCCCGGAAACGCGCAAGCACCAAGGCGGACACGACATTGATCGCGAGCGCGACAACGCCGATTGTGCCCATCAGTTCGGCATCGGGCGCGGTTGCGTTCAGGGCGCGCCAAATCGCGAAACCGATTACGCCCACGCCAAGCGCACCGAGAAACAACCCCTGCGTCAGCGCGACCTTTGCCCTCGCCCGTGCGGACCAGGCAAGCGCGAGAAGACCGATAAGGCTGATCGACCCGTCCCCGAGAAAATCGAGGGAATCCGCTTTCAGCGCTTGGCTATCGGCGATGAACCCGCCGAACAGCTCGGCGACTCCGAAGCCGAGGTTGAGCACCACGACGGTCAGCAGCGCACGGCGATAGGCCGGATCGGTTTGCGCGCGCGCGGGCTCCCCGTGGCACCCGCAGCTTTCGGTAGAAGCATTCATGCGGCCTTCCTTACCACCTCCAGTCGCTGTAGAAGCAAGCGAAATGTGCGACACGTTCGCATAAGCAAGGATGGCATGATGAAGCCGGTGATGATTGGGCAGCTCGCCAGCGAGACCTCGACGAAGGTGACGACGATCCGCTTTTATGAGTCGATCGGGTTGCTCCGATCCGCCCCTCGCACGGCGTCGGGTCGCAGAACCTACGATGCCAGTGACATTGAGCGTTTGCACTTCATCCGCAACGGTCGCCGGCTTGGCTTCTCCGTCGACGAGATCCGTTCGTTGATGGGGCTGGCGCAGAACCCGGACCAGGATTGTGGTGCCGCCTCAGCTATCGCTGCTCAGCACCTCAAGGATGTGGAGGAGAGACTGGCGCAACTCGCGGTGTTGCGGGATGAGTTGGCAATGCTCAGCCAGAGCTGCACCAAGGCGCGCATGGCCGATTGTCGGATCATGAAGGCGATCGGCAAAGGCCACCCTCAAGCCGATCAATAATAATCGGCCAGCCTGAGCTCGCGCACATCACCCGAGGCCATCGTCAGCTTTACGAGGGTGCCAGCAGGCCGGGAGCGCACTTGCCAGAGCTCCCCACGCGTATAGTTCGCATCGATCGAATGGCCGTTCACCGCCACGATCCGGTCGCCGACCGCCCAGCCAGCCTTTTCCGCGGGACTGTTCGCCGCCACATGAACAACGGTGAGCGCCGTTGGTGAGGCTGCGAGGCCAAGGCCGCTACGGTCCTTCAGCATCGGCAGGCGACGACGAGGACCGAGTGGCCGGAGCCACACGAATCCGGCGGTCACGTCGAACACCACGTCGAATTGAGCGATCAGCGGTAGGCCGACATTGCCAACCGTGCTGGTGGAGAGCCAAGCTCTCATCCCGAGTGTGGGGACGTTCGAGACGCCAAGCCCTTCGATGTTGATGTTCTGGATCGTGAAAGCATCGTTGATACGCACACCATCGACGCCGCCGATCGCCGCGGTCGAGACGAGCTTCCCGTTCAACAGCCCTTGATCGCGGGCATAGGCCGACGAGAGCATCAGCGCGGCCGAGCTGCCAAGATCGATCATCAAGGGCACGGGAGGCAAACCCGAGACGGAAGCTCGAATGAACAGCTCCTGCTTGGCACCGCGCCCGAGCGCGACAGCGCGCCAGTCGGGACCGGCGAGAAACGTGCCTGACTTGACGACCGCCATACGCCTTTTCGCGAAATCGAGCGCGATGCAGCTACCCGTGAACATATCGGCACCGAGGAGGATATCGATCGGTCGTCCGAAGGCCGCCGACACTGAACTCAGATCACCAACGACGGCAAAGGGTAAGCGACGGGTTTCGCGGGCGAGCTGTACGTCGATGTCGCGGACCAGCAGCACCGGGGCCTTGGCGCTCAGCCCGCTAATCATGCGCCGCTCACCATCGTTCAAGCCGAGCTTCGCCGCGAGCGCCGTGCTCATGATCGACGCGCCGCTGCCACTGTCGAGCACCGCCCGCACCGGCACTCCGCGCACTTGTGCCGAAACAAGGAGGGTATCACCCGTGCCGACTTCCAGCGGCTCCCATTCGAGGTGAGCCGCACCGAAGTTCCACGAGCCCGCAGACCGGGAAGTCTGTCGCGCGAGCGTTGGAGAACCGAGCACCAAGCCGGTTCCACAGGCCACCAGCCGCGCCACTAATGAGCGTCGAGACATACCGATTGCTTCAACACGGGCCGTCAAAAAGCCACCTCCAGCCCCCCGTCCGCAGGAGAGCAAATTGCGGTTACATGCTCCAGCCACTGGAGGAGCAAGTGCTTTTGGTGCGCCCGAAAATCCTCAGAAGCGCTTGGAGAACTTTAGATGAAGGATGGTGCAGACCGCTTAGATGCCTTCCCGATAACGAACGGTTCCGGGGGACGCTGGGCCGATCGGGACCGCAAACGGTGTAAACGCTCGCGCTAAGTGGCGGCATTCTGATCGCGCTATTTGTCGGCGAGCGTCGCTACGCGGCTACCGGCTTGGTCTCGGCCGATCGCACATAGGCGTAGAGTTTTGGCTTGGAGATGCCGAGCATCGAGCAAATCTTGGCGATCGGCATCGTGTTCTCGTGGTAGAGCCTGACGGGCAGGTCGCGCTTTTCCTTGCCGAGTGCGGCCGGCCGGCCACCCTTCTTGCCGCGAGCGCGGGCTGCGGTGAGACCGGCCTGGGTCCGCTCGCGGATCAGGTTGCGCTCGAACTCCGCCAATGCCCCGAACAGGTGGAAGGTAAGCTTGCCCGACGTGGTGGTCGTGTCGATCGCCTCGTGCAGGCTCAGCAGCCCGACCTTTTCCTCGTCGAGGTAGGTCATCCATCCGATCAGATCACGGAGCGAGCGGCCGAGCCTGTCGAGGCGCCAGACCACCAGTGTGTCGCCGGCGCGAAGCAGCTCCTTCACCTTTTCCAATCCAGGGCGAGCGGCAGTCGCCCCGGAGGCCTTGTCGGTGATGACCTTCTCGCAGCCGGCAGCCTTCAGCGCATCACGCTGGAGGTCCAGGTTCTGCTCGGCGGTCGATACGCGGGCGTAACCGATTTTCATGCGTAGGGCCGGTGGCGCCCCGATCGGGCGCGGTTTGGGAAGAAAGTCGTCATCGGCAGGTCTATGTTGCCCTAGTTTTCTTTACCGGGTAGATTTACGTCGAACAGGCCGGTTTGGCAACGCGAGCGGACTCGCATGGCGATGGGCAGGCAAATCTCCGTTTTCCTTACCTGCGACACGGACCGTCGGCGGTGACGCATCCGGCGCTTGTCCCGCCGCTGGCGATCGAGCGCTACCGCGTCCTTGAACCGCACCTCGCCGATGGCATCCCGCTCGCGGACCTCGCCCGCACCGGCACGCTGAGCGAGCGGACGTTGCAGCGCTGGCTCGGGCGCTACCGTGCCGAAGGACTTGCCGGTCTCGCGCGTCTGCCGCGCAACGATCGGGGCAGGCTGCACCTGCCGGAACATCTGGTCGAACTGACCCGCACTCTCGCCACCAAGCGCCCGCGACCCCCGGTCGCCGCCATTCACCGAAAGGTGCAGGAACTCGCCATCGCGCATGGACACCGAACCCCCAGCTATGCGGCCGTCGCGCGTGTCGTCAGGGCGATACCGGCAAGCCAGATCGCCGCAGCCTCCGATCCGGCCGTCTACCGCGACCAGCACGAGCTAGTGCATCGGCGCGAAGCCGCGACCTCGAACGAGATGTGGCAGGCCGATCATACCGTTCTCGACATTCTCGTGCTCGATGATGCCGGAACCCGGTGCGTCCTTGGCTGACCGTCATCGTTGACGATCACAGCCGAGCCATCGCCGGTTACTTCCTCAGCCTCGATGCCCCCAGTGCCCTCAACACGGCGCTCGCCTTGCGGCAGGCGATCTGGCGCAAGCCCAATCCCGAATGGATCGTCAGCGGCATTCCCGAACAGCTTTACGTCGACAACGGCTCGGATTTCATCTCCGAGCATATCGAGCAGGCGTGCATCGCCCTCAAAATCCGCCTCATCCATTCGCTGCCGGGGCGTCCTCGCGGGCGCGGCAAGATCGAGCGGCTGTTCCGCACCATCAACGACATGTTCCTGCCCGACCTGCCCGGCCACCTGATCGCGGGCAAGCCGCTGTCGGCGCCAGTGCTCACGCTCGACGAGCTGCGCGCCCGCTTCGAGGCGTTCGTGTGCGGCGTCTATCATCGTCGCCCGCATGGCAGCACCGGCGAACCGCCGATCACGCGCTGGCAGAAGGGCGGGTTCCTGCCCGCAATGCCCGACAGCCTTGAACAGCTCGACATGCTGCTCGTGCACGTGCCCAAGCCCCGTAAAGTGCTGCGCGACGGCATCCGTCTGATGGGCAGGCGCTATGTCGAACCCACGCTCGCGGCCTTCGTCGGCGAGCAGGTCGAGGCGGTCTATGACCCCCGCGACCTGACCGAGATCCACGTCTACCACCAGGGCCGGTTCGTTTGCCGTGCGCTCAGCTCCGAGCACGCTGGGCACCCGTCGTTGCGCGCGATCCAGCGCGCCCGGCGCGGCGCGAAGGAGCGCGACAAGCAGGTGCCTGCCCCCACGGAGACCTTCGATGGCGACCAAGAGGATACGGCTTCCCGGCCCACCACCTACCGAGGGCTCCGGCTCTACGCCGCTGACGATTGAGTTCCTGGTCGAGCAGCCGTTCCTGGCGACCCGCGAACATGCCCGGTTCGTCGAGTTTGCCGAAGCCTGCGCGCACTACCGCTATATCGGCGTGTGTCATGGCCGGCCGGGCGTCGGAAAGACGCGATCGGCGCGCGAGTTTTCCAGCTTCCCCGACCTGGGGGAATATGCCGCGCTCCGTCCCATTGCCGCGCTCCTTGGCGAAAAGGTCGCTCGCTGCCGCGCCGTCTTCTACACCGTGTCGGTCAGCAACACGCCCAAGACGATCGACGCGGTGTTGGGCCTCAACCTCATTAAGCTGGGCTATGCCCGGCTGACGGTCGCGGGCGGCTCGCAGGACGAAATCACCCATGACGCCGCCCGCATCGCCTGCCCCCTCGTCATCGTCGACGAGGCCGACCGCCTGACCATAAAGTCGCTCGAACATCTCCGCGACATGGCCGATCGCCACGGCTTCGGGCTGATCCTGATGGGTATGCCGGGCTTGGAGAAGCGCCTCGCCCGCTATGCCCAGCTCTACTCGCGGATCGGCTTCGTCCACGAGTTCAAACCGCTTACCGAGACCGAAATGCGGCTGCTGCTCGCGACCCACGCCGGCGATTTCGGGATCAGCTTCGACCCGGCCCAACTCGACGCGATCGAAGCGCAGGCAGCCGTGATCCGCATCACGCGCGGCAACTTCCGGCTCATGGAGCGCCTGTTCGCGCAGATGCGGCGGATCATGACCCTCAACCGCGTCGAGGAGGTCACCGCTGACATCGTTCAGGCCGCGCGCGATTGCCTCGTCATCGGACCCGGCAACTGACAAATAGCGCGATCAGAACGCCGCCATTTAGCGCGAGCGTTTACACAGGATAAGATCCATACCGTTTCCGGAACCACTTTCTTGTTTCCTCTTCGAAATTGGACTGTGCTGATGAGTTTGAGCGATGGTGGCTTCGCTCATACACTACGCGCTACCAGGCCCCTGCCCGTTTCTTAGGCTTAACGTTGTAGCTCAAGACCCCGGGGGCTCAGCCTCCCTTCTCCGGTTCTTGCCGCTGCGCAAATCCCTCGATCTACCTGCCGCCGTCGTGTGGTCGCACGGCATCATCCAAAGACCTATTTAGGCCGTCATGACTAGCCAATCTTCGCCATAAGGCGCCCCGCCGCCCCCTGCTCTGCCGCGAGATTGCGATTATAAGCGAGCGGCATCCGCGGCGACTTCCACCGCAGCGCGTCCATGATGCCGGCCAAATCCTCCCCGCTGGCGAACAGGTCCTGATTGAGCCCGATCCGCGTCGAGTGCGCACTGATCCCCTTCAGCAACCGCGCCAGATCGTCCGCCGTCAAATCGGGCAGCGCGCCACGGTCGAACGCGCGGCCGATGATCGACCGAAAGATTGGTCCGATCGAGCCCGGGTGCAGCGCCACGGCGCCGATGTCATACTCGACCCGCGCCTTCACAGCGGGCTTGGACAGCGTCTTGCGCAGATCCCAGGTCTCCCGGCCCGAGATGCTGTCGATCGAACGACCCTTCACAGCCGCCCGCGCTTTGTAGCGCCGTACCTGCACCCGCCGGAACAACGGCCCCGCGTCGATCCCAGCGGCCTCTCTCCACGCCGCGACAGCCCGCACAGAGCGGGGCGACAAATAGGCTGTGGCTCCCTCGCCCTCCTGATCGCCTTTGCTTCGCGCGATGGCGAGGAGGCGCGCTTCGGGATCAAGCGCCTCGAGAATGTCATTGATGCTGATTGCGACGAGCTCCGATGCACGGAGCCCCGTGTCATAGGCCACCGACAACAGGGCTCGGTCCCGCAAGCCTGGCAGATCGCCCGCGCACGCCTCCAGCAAAGCTCGCACATTCAGTCCGCGAGGACTGTCGCGCTCCACGTCTCGCACTGGCCCCTTGAAGCGCAAGGGACGCGCCTGAGCCTGCGCGGTGCCCTTCTCGCGCCGGATCGCGCGTAGCCGCAGCTTCACGAGATCAGCCTGGGTGGGATCCTTGAGATCAAGCAGCTGATGGATCTTGGCGATCGACGCCTTGTAGCGGCCAAGCGAGGCGGGCTTGGCCCCCTGCCCTGCCCGCGCGTCGAGATAGTCGGCGACGATCTCGGGCGTGGCCGGCAGTGCAATCCGGTTGTTGCGCCGACACCACGCATCGAACGCCTCGACGTCGGACTTGAGCGCACGGATGCTGTGGGGCGATGAAGCGGCCTGATAGGCGGCGATCAGGCCCTCGTTGACGGTGATGCGCTCGCCGGCGCGCATCTGCACGATCGTCCACGCAAGGTCGGCCGGCGCCCTGACGGCCGGCAGGACAGCCTCAGGCGGCGCTACGGGGATTTCTGGCCCTTCCCGGGCGGTTTCGGTGCTCACGACGCGCCTCGCTCCTCAGCCGCGCTTGTAGCCCACCTTATAAAGAACGGTCAAATCTGCTTATGTGATAAGTGCAATTATCAAGGGTTAATATCCGAAAGCATCCGACTGGTTGTATAGTTATTGCTTGCTTGCTATACATATCTGAGAGCGCATTGATTTGACGGGGTTTTATGACCTCACCGCTGGCCTTTCCGTGTTACGGACCCGATGAACCGCCCTCCCCCGCGGATATCGAGGCGCTGTGCGCAACCCAGGTGCACGCGGCCCGCGCCCTCGGTCAGCTTGATGCCGCCCTCACGTGGTGTCCGCCCGACATATATCCCATCCTCGCTGCGCGTCTCATTCGCGAGACGCTGATCTCGGCGCTGCGGCAGGAAGGGCATGCGTTCACCGACGCTCGCTTCCATGCCTGGTTCGCGGGGCTTGTACCACTTTCCGACGAACCGCTCCAGTTCGCCCTCGCCCCCCGCGCTCTGGTGACCACCCTGCTCGCCGAGATGACCCGCAGCAGCTGGGCGCCGCTGGCGGACGCGGCACGTGGATTTGAAAAAGCCTGTCTGGCCCTGCGGGACCTCGACAACCATCCGGCCGTCGAAGCCGCGCTGGCCGCCATCGACGAGGCCGCGGCGCTGGTGGCAGATCTGGAGCCGGCCCCCCTCCCCTTTGCGGCCCTGGCCGCCCTCCACCGCGCCATCGGCCAAAGTCCGCGCTTTGCCCCCGCCGAGCGTGCAATCGAGCCGATCACGCTCGGTGGGCGACAAGTGGCGATTGAGCGGGCGCGGCCGCCCTCGCCGCGCTGGGCGGTCGAATACGCCTTTGCCGCCCATCTGCGAGCCACCGGCGCATTGAGTGCGGTACTGCCGCTGAACGGCCTGATCCGGCTCGATACGGTGCGCGCGGCCGACGTCGACGAAAAACCGGCACATGCCGCCATCGTTCAGTCCGAAGCGCTGCGCGATGCCCTGAATCACCTCAACAGCCTTCTGGTTGAGGCCCGCGACATATGCAGAGACCTCGCCGATCGTTATAGCGGGAAGCGCGCGAGTTCACGTGCCCCGCAACTCTACGGCCTCCTCTCCGGCTTTGGCCCGCTGCGTTCGTCCCAGATCGAAGCCGTGCTGGGCGCCACCCGCCTCGGGGTGCGGACCATGCTTGCCGCCCTGTCGCAGGCAGGCGACCTGACCATCGAAACCCTGTCGGGGGTCAAGCTCTATTCGGTTACGCACACTCGGGCGCCCCTTGCGCCATCCGCGCTGACCGATGAACCGGGCCACTTTTCGAGTGAGGCGCTCGAGGACTATGATGCCGCGCTCGCGCAGATCGACGCCCTGCTGGCGCGCTACGACGATCGAGACGATCGATCGGACGGCGAAAGCTGAAATCCGGCGAAAATCGCGTCCCCGCAAATGCCCCTTACAGCGCCAAAACGACACTGAGCCAGGCACGACTATAGCAAGGGCCTCAAATCGCGCTGTACGGGCTTCTCAGGGCAAATTTACATGCCGAGCGCGCCACGCCGACCGTCATCCACCCAATTTTGCACCAATGAGCTGCCTATGAAGCCGAACAAGCCATGTCCGTAATCGCGCGCCGCATGGCGACCGATCGGACCGCCCCGTCGGGCGCACCGCACGCGCCAAGTCGCGCGCGGCCTTATCGAGGCGTGCCAGCGACGTCGCAAGCCTGTCATCGCGGCGAGACCCATCGGATGCCGGCATCACCGACAAGGGCAATTGATGCTCGTGACACCACAAGTTGGCGCTCGATATTCATTCCTTGCGATATGAAGCGACCGCCCTTCGGCTAGCATGCCGGACCAGCAGCATGCGCACCCATAGTGGCGCAGGGCGGGTGGCAACAACCAATGCGCGGGCCACGCGGAAAAACCGTCCATCACCGCAGCGCTGCCGATATTCACTGCCCATCCCAGCCCGGTAACGAGTTCGTCGATGGCCGCATGATGCCACGTCGGCAGGTCGAGCTTGCCGCGCGCCGGATCATAATCTTCCGGATCGGTATCGAAATCGAAATAGCGGAACAAGGTTCTGCGCGAGGTGTCGTGGCGCCGCGCGATCCGGTCAAGCCACGAATCGAAACACTCTTCAGGCTGGCGCTACCATCGTTGGAATTCGTCACCACCGGCCTTGCTATGATGCTCTCGCTTGTGTTGCAGCCTTCCGAGTTCGTTTCCCCTTCCCTCTTGAATCTCTTTCAAAGAGAGGAAGCGCCGCAGGCGGCGTTACTTCGTTTAGACTCTAAGGTTCAAAAGTTAGCCTGTGGACGGCTTGCCTGCGACTCACGGATTCATCACGAGTCGCGCGCATTGCCCCGTTCCTAAAATACCGTTCGGCCGTTCCCGAAGTACCTAGCTATCCGTTCCCATTGAACCGTGATTCGGTTCCCAAAGTACCGTGCTGCGTTCCTGAAATACCGTGCCTCGGCTCGTGCTGTCCTGTGAGTAAAATGCGTTTTACCGGGACCTATATACCGGAAAACAGGGTCTTTTCCAGCGTTCAGGCTATTTCAGATTGCCTCATTTGGCGGGCGGTTGCGTCCGCGGGTTAGCGGCTTACGGATCGATTCGGCGACCCCAGATTCGCAATAGCGACTCGCCACGGTATTTCAGGAACGCCGAGGTGCCCTCTGGGGTGCTTCGCCGCTGTAGGACATCGCCGTTTGGTTAAATCGATGGCGCGAGACTGGCTCATAGGTGCGTGCCGGCAGCGACTTCGTCCGGCCGTTCGGGCGCCCTCCTGGCCTTTGGACCGAATTCATCGGGCCGTACACGGTACTTGGGGAACGGCTATTCCAGTGGCCCCGCAACGGAGTTGGGCGCCGGCTCCGCCAGTGTGGGGCATTCTCACGGTATTTCAGGAACGGCCTTGCGCTCAGGGCCTTGCGCATCTGTTGGTCAACATGGAGAGGCCCCCTACCCGCCCGCTCGGCGTGGCTCCCGTGACCGTCGGGCGAGCCTGAACATTGACGTCGTGCAGCCTGATCCGGCCTCGGCGCGTCTTGCAGGCGTCTGGCGCGCGTTCCCAATATACCGATATCTTGCGGTCGCGCTCTGTTGTGCTGTTCTGCTTTCAGATTTCTGAGTGCCGGGCGCTGGACGTCTCACTGACCGTCGCCATTGCGAGGACCCTATTGCGATCACGGCGTACGGATCGGGCGGAGAATCCGCAGGTGAGGGTGGGCCGCCGGGCAGGGTGATTGGTCAGCCGCGATGCCGGCGGGTTTGACGCGGTACTACAGGAACGGTCGGTCGGGCAGTTCCACGGTCTGCGGCTGTTGACCTAGAGGGCAGGGCGCTGCTTGGAGCAGAACGTCGCGAATATCTGGGTGATGTTCTTGGCGTTGTAGGCGATCTCGCGTTGACGCAGGAACGCACGAAAGTCGCTGGCCACCAGGCCGTAGTCTCGCTGCGGGCTCGGTAGGTTGGCGCGAGCGATCGCGCCGAACGGTGTGTGCGCAATATGACCGTCAGGGAAGACGATCTCCCGTTCGTCGGCCGAAGCTTTGCTCAACACGGTTTTGGAAG
>JAEMRT010000238.1 GCA_016463225.1 Sphingopyxis sp.
CGCTTCGGCGGGCGTGTCGCCATGCGCCGAACAGGGCTTAAGGTCCGGCACGTCCGCGATCCAGACCTTGTCCTCTTTCGACCAGAAGAGATTGATGTGATAATGATGGTCCATCATGCATCCATGTTGAGGCCGTAGGCTTCGATCATATCAAGAAATTGTTCGACCTGATAGGCTTTGGCGTCCTTGCCGTTGGGCTGGACAATGAGCGGTCGATCAACGCCGGTGCGGCCATAGACGTGATGACTGCCATTGACGCGCGTGAGGCGAAATCCGAAGGCTTCGAGCAGGCGCTGGAAATCACGGAAGCTGAGGTTGCGACTGCCTTGCAACAGGCGCTGGAAGAGTTTCGCGGGTTTGACCATGGCTGTGGAAATCCTACACGTCGATAATCTAGTCTGACGCATCATCCGCCAGATGTGAATCGATGTTTATACCCCTCATACCAATCTGCATTGATCACGACCCACGTGCCCATTTGCGGCGTCCGATTGTCATGATGCGCCACGGCTGATCGATGAGCCTGTTCCAGGCCTCGCAGCAGAGGTCTATGATGTTGTCGTGGGATGTGAAAACGCGGTTGGATAGCCAGTTATCGCGCATGAACTGCCAGATATTTTCGACCGGGTTGAGTTCAGGACATTTCGGCGGCAGCGGAACGATGCTGATATTCTCGGGCACTTCCAGCTTCCCGGTCATGTGCCATCCGGCCTGATCCATCAGCAGCACGCCATGGGCGCCTGGTTGGATAGCGAGCGATATTTCCGCCAGGTGCAGCGACATGGTCTGGGTATTGCAGAACGGAAGGATCAGGCCAGCCCCTTTGCCCAGTTCTGGGCAGATGGCGCCAAAGATATAGGCTGATTTCGTCCTCTGGTCCTTCGGCGCCGACGGCCGGGTACCGCGCCTGGCCCAGCGGCGGGTAATCTTGTTTTTCTGGCCAATGCGGGCTTCGTCCTGAAACCAGACTTCTATCGGCGTGCCGCGCGGGAGGGCGGTTTTGATCTTTGCCAGCTCTGCTGCAAAGCCCCCTTTTTGAAGTCCTCCATCGCATATTCGTTCTGGCTATGATGGCGCGGACGCGCCGTCAGTTTGACATAGCCCAGCTTCTTCAACTCCCGCCCCACGGTCGTTTCCGTCAAGGACACCCCGAACTCGTCATGGAGCCACCGCGCCAGATCAATCAGTCGCCAGCGGACAACTCCATGGATCGCCGGTATCGGGCCGCTTTCAACGATCTCTGCAAGAGCCAAGCGCTGGGCATCATTCAACAAGGGAGGCTTGCCCGGTGCCTTGCCATCAAGGAGCCCATCAGGACCTCGATCATTGAATCGTACGACCCAGTCGCGCACGATCTGCAATGTTACCCCGCCGATCCGCGCCGCATCGCTGCGGCTCCCGCCATCATAAATTTCCGCTAACGCCAGCAGCCTACGACCCTGGTTCGCGCTTCTGGTCGCGCGCGCCAGTCGTCTCAAGCCGGCCGCATCAAAGTCGTCCCGCAATCCAATCGCTACACCCATGGCAATGCCCTCCAACCGGCACCCATAGATTCAGAAATTCATCGCTTTGGGAATCCCCCACGTGAGTCACCATCAAAGGAGGTTGGTATAAGTCTCTCCGTACAGGGATGGTCGGATAGCCTCTACCGGCCAAACTTCTTCTGCACCTTCCCATAGCGCAATTTCCGCGTCCCCGGCTTCCCCTCGGTCGCGCGCCCGCGCGGCGCTGCGACCTGCTGCTCCACCGGCAACCCAAGCTCCTCCGCCTCCAGCTTGCGAATCTCGTCCCTGATC
>JAEMRT010000019.1:0-7304 GCA_016463225.1 Sphingopyxis sp.
CAATGCGATTTAATGCATGTGTTGCGACGAACAGTTGAACCCACCACCCCAACGCCGCCATTCCCCCTCTCGACCTTGCCATGCCGCCTCCAATCACTAAGCAGGGTCCGATGCCCGCCGCCGCTCCCAAACCCGCGAACAGCAACAGTGCCGCCCCCGCCGCAACGCCGATGATGGCGCAATATTGGGCGCTGAAGGAAAAGGCGGGCGACTGCCTGCTCTTCTACCGCATGGGCGACTTTTTCGAATTGTTCTTCGGCGATGCCAAGGCCGCGGCGGCGACGCTCGACATCGCGCTGACGTCGCGCGGCGAACATGATGGGCAGCCGGTGGCGATGTGCGGCGTCCCCGTCCACGCCGCCGAATCCTATCTCGCCCGGCTGATCCGCGCCGGGCACCGCGTCGCGATTGCCGAACAGGTCGAAACCCCCGCCGAGGCCAAGGCGCGGGGCGGGACGAAGGCGCTCGTCGCGCGCGCCATCGTCCGCTTTGTCACCGCGGGGACGCTGACCGAGGAAAGCCTGCTCGAAGGGCGCAGCGCCAACCGCCTTGCTGCGCTCGCCGAAGTTGGCAGCGAGGGCGAGGTGGCGATCGCCGCCGCCGACATTTCGACCGGGCGGTTCGAGGTCGTCGCGGTGCGGCGCGAAGCGGTCGATGCCGAATTGGCGCGGCTCGCGCCGTCGGAACTGCTGGTCAGCGAGGGCGTCGGCGGCGCTCCCGCATGGACCGCGCGTCAGCTGGTACGGCGCCCCACCGGCGATTTTTCGAGCACCGCGGCGCAGAAGCGCCTCGAAGCCTTCTTCGGCGTCCAGACGCTCGACGGCTTCGGTGCCTTCTCGCGCGGCGAGATTGCGGCGATGGGTGCGCTCGTCGCCTATCTCGACCATGTCGGGACCGGCCAGCCGACCTTCCTCCAGCCGCCGGTGCGCCATCTCGCGTCGGGCCGCATGGCGATCGACGCCGCGACGCGCGAGAGCCTCGAACTCGTCCGCACCATGGCGGGCGCGCGCGACGGCAGCCTGCTCGGCACGATCGACCGCACCGTCACCGCGGCGGGCGCGCGCTTGCTCGCCGACGATCTCGCCAGCCCGCTCACCGACAAGACCGCGATTCTCGACCGGCTCGACCTCGTCGATGGCCTTGCGCGTGATGCCTTGTGGCGCGGCGAGCTCCGCGCCGCGCTGCGTGCGCTTCCCGACGCGGGACGCGCGCTCGGCCGCCTCGTCGCGGGCCGCGGCGGGCCACGCGATCTGGCGCAGCTGCGCGATGCGCTTGGCGGCGCGCGGCTGCTGCGCGAACGGCTCGCACGCCGCGCCGACCTGCCACCTTTGCTCGCGCGCCTGCTTCCCGCCCTCGACGGCCATGGCGCGCTCGTCGACGAACTCAGCCGTGCGCTGATCGACACGCCGCCGGTCGATGCGGCGCAGGGCGGCTATATCGCCGAAGGTTATGACCACGCCCTCGACGCCTTGCGCGAAACCGCGCGCGACGGGCGCAAGGCGATCGCTCTGCTCGAGGCGGGGTACCGCGACCGCACCGGCATCGCCTCGCTCAAGATCCGCCACAACGGCGTCCTCGGCTATCATGTCGAAGTTCCCGCCAAACACGCTGACGCGCTGATGCTTCCCGAATCGGGCTTTACCCACCGCCAGACGCTCGCGGGCGTCGTGCGCTTCAATTCGTCCGACCTCCACGAAGCCGCCAGCCGGGTAACGCAGGCGGGGGTTCACGCCGTCGCCGCCGAAGCTGCGCATCTCGAATCGCTCACCGAAGCGGCAACCGAGCGGCGCGAAGCGATCGCTGCGAGCTGCGATGTCCTCGCGCGGATCGACGTCGCCGCGGCGCTCGCCGACCACGCGATGAGCCACAATTGGTGCCGCCCTGACCTGGCCGACACGCCCTGCCTCGATGTCGTCGGCGGGCGCCATCCGGTCGTGGAAGCGGCGCTGGCAAAGTCGGGCGAGCGTTTTGTCCCCAACGATCTGTCGCTGTCAGAAACCGACCGCCTCTGGCTCGTCACCGGCCCCAACATGGGCGGCAAATCGACCTTCCTGCGCCAGAATGCGCTGATTATCGTGCTCGCGCAGGCGGGCGGGTTCGTCCCCGCCGCTTCGGCGCGGCTCGGCCTTGTCGACAAATTGTTCAGCCGCGTCGGGGCGAGCGACAATCTCGCGCGCGGGCGCTCGACCTTCATGGTCGAGATGGTCGAAACCGCCGCGATCCTCGCGCAGGCGACCCCGCAAAGCTTTGTCATCCTCGACGAGGTCGGGCGCGGCACCTCGACCTACGACGGGCTCGCGCTCGCCTGGTCGGTGGTCGAGGCGGTGCACGAGGTCAACCGCTGCCGCTGCCTGTTCGCCACCCATTATCACGAGCTCACCCGCCTCGCGGAGACATTGGACGCCCTGTCGCTCCACCATGTCCGCGCGCGCGAGTGGCAGGGCGATCTGGTGCTGCTCCACGAACTCGCCGACGGCCCCGCCGACCGCAGCTACGGCCTCGCCGTCGCGCGCCTCGCGGGGGTTCCCGCCGGCGTCGTCAAGCGCGCCGAAGCAGTGCTCGCCAAACTCGAAGCCGGACGCGAGAAAACCGGTGGCCTCGCCGCGGGGCTCGACGACCTGCCGCTGTTCGCCGCGACGCTTGCCGCCGCGCCCGCCGCGGCGAAGGATGCGCTCCGCGACGCGCTGGCCCAGATCGACCCCGACGCGCTCGCCCCGCGCGAGGCGCTCGACGCGCTTTATGCGCTCAAACGCCTGCTGGCGGACGAGGCATGAGCGACCTGTTCGACAATCTCGACCAGCGCCGCGCGATCATCGATCGCCGCGCGCTGGCGGGGCAGCTCGACGAGATCGCCGCGGGCGACCCCGATGGCGCGGCGCGGCGCCGCGCGATGGTCGCGCTGCTCAGGGCGGCGCTCGACGACGGCCGCGCCGAGATCGACCGCCGCCTGCTCGCGCGCCCGTCGGCGGGGCGCGTCGCGGCCAACGCGACCGCCTTTCTGATCGACCAGATCATCCGGCTCAGCCATGATTTCACCATCGGCTATCTCTATCCGTCGGCGAACCGCTCGGCAGGCGAACGCCTGACACTGCTCGCGGTCGGCGGCTATGGCCGCGGCGAGATGGCGCCGCACAGCGATATCGACATTGGCTTCCTCACCCCGTTCAAGCAGACGAGCTGGACCGAACAGGTGATCGAGGCGCAGCTTTATACCTTGTGGGATCTTGGCCTGAAGGTCGGCCATTCGTCGCGCTCGCTTGACGAGATGGTGCGCGCCGCCAAGGACGATCTGACGATCCGCACCGCCTTGCTCGAAGGCCGCTTCATCTGGGGCGACCGCGCGCTTTATGATCAGGCGTCGGCGCGCTTCGATGCCGAGGTCGTTGCGGGCAATGCGCGCGCCTTCGTCGCCGAAAAGCTTGCCGAACGCGACGAGCGCCACAAGCGCATGGGCGATTCGCGCTATGTCGTCGAACCCAATGTGAAGGAGGGCAAGGGCGGGCTGCGCGACCTCCACACCCTGTTCTGGATCGGCAAGTTCATCCACCGCGTCCGCACCGTCCCCGAACTGGTCGACGCCGGCTTGCTGTCGGCACGCGAGCTCCGCCAGTTCGAACGCGCCGAAAATTTCCTCCTCGCCGTCCGCTGCCACCTCCACACGCTGGCGGGGCGCGCCGAGGACCGGCTGACCTTTGATTTCCAGCGCGAGATCGCGGCGCGGATGCAGTTCGCCGACCGCCCGGGCAAGAGCGCGGTCGAACGCTTCATGCAGCTTTATTTCCTCCATGCCAAAAGCGTCGGCGACGTTACCGGCACCTTCCTCGCGCATCTCGACGACCAGCTTGCGGCACGCGGGCGGCGCTTCCTGCCGACGATCCGGCGGCGCCCGGGACGACTCAACGGCTTTGTGCTCGACCGCGGCCGGCTCGCGCTGCCGTCGGACGATTTCTTCCAGCAGGATCCCGTCCGGCTGGTCGAGATCTTCGCGCTCGCCGACAAGCATGGCCTCGAAATCCACCCGCAGGCGATGCGCCAGACACGCCATGACGCAAAGCTGATCGAAACGCAGGGGGTGCGCCGGGGCGCCCGCGCCAACGCGCTGTTCCTCGACGTGCTGACCAGCCCGCGCGATCCCGAAACGGTGCTGCGCTGGATGAACGAGGCGGGGGTGTTCGGCCGCTTCGTCCCCGACTTCGGCCGCGTCGTCGCGCAGATGCAGTTCGACATGTATCATCACTACACCGTCGACGAGCATACGATCCGCGCTATCGGGCTGCTTGCCGACATCGAACAGAACCGGCTGGAGGGCGACCATCCGCTGTCGACGTCGATCATGGGTCAGATCCATTCGCGTCGCGTCCTTTATTGCGCGGTGCTGCTCCACGACATCGCCAAGGGCCGCGGCGGCGACCATAGCGTGCTCGGCGCCGAACTCGCCTTACGAGTATGCCCGCGGCTGGGACTCAGCGACGCCGAGACCGAAACGGTGTCGTGGCTCGTGCGCTATCATCTGCTGATGTCGGCGACCGCGTTCAAACGCGACCTCGCCGATTTCAAGACGATCCTCGATTTCGCCGGACAGGTGCAAAGCCCCGAGCGGCTGCGCCTGCTGCTGGTGCTGACGGTGGTCGATATTCGCGCCGTCGGCCCCGGGGTGTGGAACAGCTGGAAGCGCCAGCTGCTCACCGAACTCTATGACGCCGCCGAGGAAGTGCTGCGGCTCGGCCACAAGCAGCGCGGGCGCGAACAACGCATCGCGAGCAAGAAGGAGAATGCGGCGGCGCTGCTCGGGCTCGACGATAAAAGCTTTACCAAAATCGCCAAACGCCTGCCCGAAAGCTACTGGATCGCCGAACCGGTCGAGGTCATCGCCGCCAATCTCACCCATATGCAGCAGGCGGGCAATGCGCCGCTGCATATCGCCGCCGTCCCCGATCAGGATCGCGGCGCGACGCTGGTGATGGTGCTCGCCGCCGACCATCCGGGGCTCTTCTATCGCATCGCCGGCGGCATCCATCTGGCGGGCGGCAATATCATCGACGCACGCATCCACACGACGCGCGACGGCCTCGCGCTCGACAATTTCCTCGTCCAGGATCCGCTCGGCCGCCCGTTTGCCGAAGTGGGGCAGATCGGGCGGCTGACCCGCGCGATCGAGGACGCGCTCGCCAACCGCCACAAATTGCTTCCCAAACTCGAAGCCCGCGCGCTGCCGCGCACCCGCGCCGAAGCGTTCCGCATCGCGCCCAACGTCTTCGTCGACAACAAGGCATCGAACCGCTTCACGGTGATCGAGGTCAACGCGCAGGACCGCCCCGCGCTGCTCAACCAGCTCGCCTATGCGCTCTTCCAGTCAAAGGTCACGGTGCACAGCGCCCACGTCGCCACTTACGGCGAACGCGCGGTCGATACCTTTTACGTCACCGACCTGATCGGCGACAAGATCGACAGCGCCGCGCGGGTAAAGTCGCTGGAGAAACGCCTGCTGGAGGCGGCGACGAGCCAGAGCGAGGAAGCGGTGGCGGCCTAGAAGTCGAACCCCTGCTGCACCGGACGGGCGGCTGCCGGGCCAGCCGTCACGCCTTCGAGTTCGAGCATCCGCGCCTTGGACAGCGAGCCGCCGGGCGCGGAGAAACCGCCGATCTTGCCGCCCGCAGCCGTGACCCGGTGGCAGGGGATGATCAGCGGCACGGGGTTAGTCGCCATGGCTTGTCCGACGGCGCGGGCATATTCGGGTCCCGCGTCAAGCGCATGCGCAACGGCGCCATAGGTGGTCGTCTCACCCCAGCCGAGCTTGCGCACCTGCTCATACACCCGTGCGAAGAAGGGTGGCTGTTCACCCAGATCGATCCGCACGTCGAAAAACTCGACCGGCTCTCCCGCGAAATACCGGACCGTCGCATCAATAACGGCCTGTACCTCGGCCGACGGTTGCGTGCGCATCGCATCGGGCAGGCGGCGGAGCAAAGCGCGCTCGGTTTCGGGCGCGGTCGGCGCGGGCAGGCGCAGGGTGGAGATGCCGGTGCTTTTCCAGCCGATAGCAGCGGTGCCAGCCGCAGTTTCAAAAAGCTGAAAATGGTTATGGCCGGGCATGTCCGTCCCTCATCTTCGGTCCGATATAGGGCAATGTTTCGCCAAAACCATATCGCCGACGATGTTTGTCTTGGCCGTCCCCGTCAGATCGTTGGCGAACCACAGCGCGAACGTGGTCGCGGCTTGGCGGTAAGCAACGAAGTTCGGGAGTAACAACGGTTTAAGAACTGCGAACTAAGCGGGGCGCTAGCCAATTAGAGGAAGCGCGCATGAATCCCATATTGCTGTTCGCGATCTTGATTCAGTCCCAAACGTCGATAGGCTTTCCGGACGAGGTCAGCTCGCGCTATCATTATGGCCCGACAAATGGACGCGGCGACGGCTACGAAGACAAAGTAACCGAGGACGGGTTCTGGAAGATCAGCGCCCGTGTCGGCTTTAGTGGCGCATATGCCACAGATATGGCGATATATCGCGCGGCTGAAATGGCGAAGGCGAAAGGCAGTCGTTACGTCGAGATTCATGATGCAGTCAGTCGGCGCAACAATATGACCACGGCTGAAAGCGTGACGCTGTTTGCAAGAGCGACCGATGCACCTGTTCATCCGACCGCATGTCGTTCAGGCAAGCCCGACCGCTGTTATACAGCCGACGTCGCGTTGGTATTCGCGCGGCTCAGCGGAGCGGATGGCAAGCATCCCGGGATTGCCGCGCCGAGCTACATTGACAAAGAGGGGCGTACGGTTGCGCGCAGCGGCTTTGGCACCGGTGCCGTGGGCGTAGCGCAATAATCCTTATGCTCGTCCCTGCGGCAAGGGCCGTTACCCCCGCAGCATCGCCCCAACCTTCGCGGCCGCTGCGACCACCTTGTCGGCGATCGCTTTCAACTCGGCATCGGTGAAGCTTTTCTCTACCGGCTGCAACTCGACCTCGACTGCCAGACTCACCTGCCCCTCGGGCACGCCCTGCCCGGTGAAGCGGTCGAACAGGCGGGCGTCGACGATGCTCGCCTTGTCGGCGCCGCGGATCGCGCGCACCAGATCGGCGGCGGTCAGGCCGGTCGGGGCCAGGAAGGCGAAGTCGCGGCGCACCGATTGCAGCGCGGGCGGGGCGAACGCCGCGCGCGCGGGACCGCTGGCGCGTTTCGCCGGAATCGCGTCGAGGAAAATCTGCACCGCCATCACCGGACCATCGACATCGAAATGGCGGGTCAGCAGCGGGTGGAGCGCGCCGAACTCGGCGAGCACCGCCTTGGGGCCGAGCCGCAGGGT
>JAEMRT010000019.1:7314-14541 GCA_016463225.1 Sphingopyxis sp.
TCGCTGACCGCTTCCATCACCTGCAAGCGGTCGGCTGGCGCGCCTGCGGCGTCGAGCAGCGCGAGCGCGGCTGCCTTGGCGTCGAACGCGTCGAACGCTGCCGCCTTGCCCGCCTGCCAGCCGCGCGCCTGTTTGTCGCCCGCCATCAGAACGGCCAGCGTCGGATGCTCGGCGTCGGCCAGATAGCGGCGGCCGATCTCGAACAGGCGGATGCTGCCCGCGCCGCGGTTCTGGTTGCGCTGCGCCGCGGCGAGCAGGCCGGGCAGCAGCGACGGGCGCATGACCTTCAGGTCTTCGCTGATCGGATTGGCGAGCGACCAGTCGCCGCCGCCGAACGGCGCCGCGTCGCTCTCGCTGATGAACGACCAGGTCACCGCTTCGTGGAAGCCTGACGATGCCGCGGCGCGGCGCACGCGGCGTTCGAGCATCTGTTCGGGGGTCGCGGTCGGTTTGGCGACTCCGTCCACGCGCGGCAACGCCACCGATGCGATGGCATCGAAACCGGTGATGCGGGTGACTTCCTCGACGATGTCGGGACCAGCATCGATATCGCGGCGCCAGCTCGGCACCGCGACCTGCCAGCGGCCGCCCTGTTCGATGACCGAAAAGCCGAGCGCGGCGAGGATTTCCTGCTGCCGCTCGGGCGCGATGGCGATGCCGCCGAGCGTCGCCGATAGCGTCGGATCGTAATCGACCGTCTTCACCTCGGCGGGCGGGGTTCCGGCGCGGGTGACCGCCGACGGGGTGCCGCCGCAGATCGCCAGCACATGCGCAGTGACGATCGCGGTCGCGTCGTCGAGGAACGCCGGATCGACCCCGCGCTCGAAGCGGCTGCGCGCGTCGCTGGTCAGCGCCAGCGCCTGTCCGGTCAGCGCGATGCGCTCGGGGGTGAAATAGGCGATTTCCAGCAGCACGTCGGTCGTCGTCTCGCTGCACCCGCTATGCTCGCCGCCCATGATGCCGGCGATGTCGTGGACGCCGCTATCGTCGGCGAGCACCGTCATCGTGTCGGTGAGGCTATATTGCTTGCCGTTGAGCGCGGTCGCCGTCTCGCCATTCGTTGCGCGGCGCGCGACGAGCGGACCCGTCAGTTTGGCGCGGTCATAGATATGGCTGGGGCGGCCAAGGTCGAACATCACATAATTGCTGATGTCGACGAGCGCCGAGATCGAGCGCTGGCCGACCGCTTCGAGGCGACGACGCATCCATTCGGGGGCGGTGCCGTTGGTGACGCCGCTGATCGTGCGGCCATAGAAAGCGGGGCAGCCCTCGGCATCGTCGGTCCGGATTTCGGTCGTCGGCGCGCTTTCGCCCGCAATCGTCGGAACGGCGAGCGGCTTCAGCGTGCCAAGCCCCGCGGCGGCAAGGTCGCGCGCGATCCCGCGCACGCCCATGCAATCCTGCCGGTTCGGCGTGATCGAAATGTCGATCACCGGGTCGCCCGCGCCGCTATAGTCGGCGAAACTGGTGCCGATCGGCGCGTCGGCGGGCAATTCGATGATCCCGTCATGGTCGTCGCCCAGCTCGAGCTCGCGCGTCGAACACATCATACCGTTCGATTCGACCCCGCGCACCGCGGCGACCTTCAGCTCCATGCCGTTCGCGGGCACCACCGCGCCGGGCAGGCCGAGCACGCCAACCAGCCCCGCGCGCGCGTTGGGCGCCCCGCACACCACGGTAAGCGGTGCGCCACCATCGCCGGTATCGACGGTCAGCACCTGCAACTTGTCGGCCTGCGGATGTTTCTCGGCAGTCAGCACCTTGGCGACGCGGAAACCCTTTAGCTTGTCGGCGGGGTTCTCGACGCCTTCGACCTCATGGCCGATGCGGTTGAGGGTATCGACAACATCGGCGACCGCGAAGTCACCTTCCAGATGCTCGCGGAGCCAGTCGAGGGTGATCTTCATGCCGAAATCCCCCCGCTCAATGTCGGCACGCTCAGCGCGCCGAACCCGTAATGCGCCAGCCAGCGCAGATCGCCGTCGAAAAAGGCGCGCAGATCATCCATGCCATATTTCAGCATCGCGAGCCGGTCGACCCCGACCCCGAAGGCAAAGCCCTGCCACTCGTCGGGATCGAGCCCGCAATTGGCGATGACGCGGCGGTTGACCATACCGCTGCCAAGCAGCTCCATCCACGCATGGCCATCATCGTCGCCATGCCCGCCGACGATGCGGCGGCCTTTCTCTTGTTTATACCCGACATCGACCTCGGCCGACGGCTCGGTGAAGGGGAAATAGCTCGGGCGCAGCCGCAGCACGATGTCGTCGCGCTCGAAATAGGCCTTGAGGAAGGTTTCGAGCGTCCATTTCAGATGCCCCATATGGATGCCGCGGTCGATGACGAGACCTTCCACCTGATGAAACATCGGCGTGTGCGTCGCGTCGCTGTCGCTGCGATAGACGCGGCCGGGCGCTATGATCCTGATCGGAGGTGCTTTTTCCATCATCGTGCGGATCTGCACCGGCGACGTATGCGTCCGCAGCAACATCCGCTGCGCGGCACCTTCGCCAACTTCCGGAAAATAGAAAGTATCATGCATCGCCCGCGCCGGATGCGTTTCCGGAATGTTGAGCGCGGTGAAATTGCGCCAGTCATCCTCAATCTCGGGCCCGGTGGCGACGGCAAAGCCCATGTCGGCAAAGATTTCGGCGAGCTCGTCCATCACCTGGCTGACCGGATGCACGCTGCCCTTGGGCGCGGTATCGGCGGGCAACGTCATGTCGATCGCTTCGGCGGCGAGTTTGATGTCGAGCGCCGCAGCGTCGAGCGCCGCCTTGCGGTCGGCGAGCGCGGCGGTGACGGCTTCGCGCAGCGCGTGGATCTGCGGCCCCTGCGCCTGCCGTTCATCGGGGGACAGGCCGCCGAGCGATTTGAGCAGCGCGGTGATGCTGCCCGCCTTGCCCAGCGCGGCGACGCGCAGCGCCTCGAGCGCGTCGAGATCGCTTGCCGCCGTTATGTCGTCGACCAGCCGGGTCTGGGTCGCCTGAATATCGCTCATCGTCATTCGTCCTGCAGCGGCCGCGCTTCGCCCGCGCCGCCGCTTGCACCGAAGGCGATGCGTGGGTCAAGCCCCGGGCTTGTGCAGCCCTTGCACCGCGGCGCCCGCCGCGGCAGCGCGGGCCTTGGCGGCGGCGCCCAGGATCGGCTTGGGGCGCGCGGCATATTCGCGCGGGCTCATTCCCATGAATTTGGCAAAATCGCGGGTGAACTGGGCCTGGTCGTAATAATGATGATCCATCGTATCGATCCATGCCAGCGACGGGTCGAGCATGAAGCGTGCCAGCGAGCGCAGGAAACGCTGGCGGCGGAGCAACAGCTTGGGCGAAAAGCCGAACGCGCGGTGGCTGAGCCGTTCGATCGAGCGCTCGGACAGCCCCAGCTTGGCCGAAAGGTCGGCAACGCTCGACAGGTCATCGTCAACCAGTGCGCGGTGCGCGGCGAGGATCGCGGGATCGTCGGGCGGCGCACGATCGAGCAGGGCGCAGAAATGGGCGTCGATCATCGCGGCGGCGGCATCGACGTCATTTACCCCGCGCAACGCGGCGCCGAGCGGCGCGAAGGCTGCAAAGGCGGGATGCGCGGCCCCGTCGCAAAACCGGTCGGCCAGCTCGTCAGCGGGCAAGGGGACAAATTTCGCCCAGCCCATCGGCACGACACCGATGCCCCAGACGCGCATGTTGCCCGCGGCGAAATAGGTGGCGGTGCTGGTCGGGCCGGTGGCGACGAAGCGCGGTGTTGCGACGATCGGGGCGCCGCCAACCGCCGCGAGCGGCACCTCGCCCTCGACAAAGCGCAAATTGGCCCATTCGGGATGCAGATAGTCGTCAACGCGGCTACCCGCCGGCACCGACACTTCGGTCAGATAGATTGTGCTGAGATAGGGACGCAGCGCCGACGACACCGCAAAGAAGCGCGTGACGATTCGGACGTCGGACGGTTCAGGCTCGGGCGCGCTGCGTTCGGGCATCAATCTCCCTCTAACGAGCATTAACGACGAAAAACAACATTTTGACGCCATTCTTTGTCGGGTTTGTACAATTTTCTACTTTGGCGCTGCGCCATAGTTGCGTCGCTGGCTCGGGGGGGCGAGCGTAAGGACCAATATCGGTCGCTCGCGGCGTTCGTGCCAAATGATGGGGATTTGGCGCAGGATCGGACCGCGCGACTGGTTATTCGAACTTCACCCGGCCGGCAGCTTTCTGCGACCCACGGCTTTTCGGAACGGGCGGGGGGGCGATGGTTTCCACTGGAACCATTGTCGAAGCGGCGCGGAGCGAAAGCTTCGTGCCGCTTCTTCGTTTGAGGTGCGGGCAGGGGGCTGCTTTCGGGTGGGAAGCTACCCTCATATCTTCGTCACCCCGGACTTGATCCGGGATCCATGCGGCCTTGCACCGCCCTATACTGAGAGGGCAGATGGATCCCGGATCAAGTCCGGGATGACGACAATATAGGTCAGCAATTGGTCGTTAGCGGCCATTCCAAACCGCAAGCGCCCACGAAAAAGGGCGGCCCCGTCGAGACCGCCCTTGTTTCTTATCGCGTGGCTGAAAAGCGTCAGGCTGCCTTGGGCAGCGCCGCTTTTGCCTGCGCGATGATCGTGGTGAAGACCGTCGCTTCGTTCATCGCCAGGTCGGCCATGATTTTCCGGTCGAGATCGATCTCGGCCAGCTTCACGCCGTGCATGAACTGCGAATAGGTCAGGCCTTCGGCGCGAACCGCGGCGTTGATGCGCTGGATCCACAGACCGCGGAAATTGCGCTTTTTGACCTTGCGGTCGCGATAGGCGTATTGGCCAGCCTTCTCGACCGCCTGCTTGGCGATGCGAATGGTGTTCTTGCGACGGCCGTAAAAGCCCTTCGCCTGTTCCAATACGCGTTTGTGCTTGGCGCGCGTGGTGACGCCGCGTTTGATGCGTGACATGCCTTAGCGCTCCTTACTTCAGGCCGTAGGGCGCCCAGAGGCGCACATGGGCCACATCCGAATCGCTCAGCACGCTGGTGCCGCGGTTGGTGCGGATATATTTCGAATTGTGCGAAATCAGGCGGTGACGCTTGCCGGCAACGCCGTGCTTCACTTTGCCTGAGGCGGTGAATTTGAAGCGTTTCTTCACACCGCTCTTGGTCTTCATTTTGGGCATTTTGGTCTCCTTTGGAAGTCCGTTTGCGTATCGGCCTGGCAGCCCTTTCAGCCAGCCGACACAATCGGAAGCGGGGCGCTTAGGGGGATTCGCGCTGAAATGCAAGCGTAGCGGGGACTCAAATCCTGGCGCTTCCGTTCAATGGTGGCAGGCGAGCCCTTCGATCACATCCTCGAGCCGCGCCGGATCGCCAAGCGCGATGACTTGTCCTGCGCTGTCGGCATTGAGCGGGTCGCCGTTCCAGTCGCACATGGTCCCGCCCGCGCCTTCGACGATGGGGACCAGCGCGGCAAAGTCGTGGAGCTTCAGCCCCGCTTCGACGACCAGGTCGACATGGCCGCTCGCGAGCAGGCCATAATTGTAGCAGTCGCCGCCGAAGATCATGCGCTTGTGCGCAGTCTTTGCGGCGAGCGCCATGAAATGCTCGCCGTCATGATCGCTGAAATATTGCGGGCCGCTTGTTGCGAGTGCGGCGTCGGCGAGGGTGCGGCAGCTGCGCGTGCGGGCCGGCTTGCCGTTGAAGGTCGTGGGTTGCCCCAGCGCGCCGACCCAGCGTTCGCCGCTGATCGGCTGGTCGATGACCCCCAATATCGGCCAGCCGTCCTGCAGCAGCGCGATCAGGGTGCCGAAAATCGGTCGGCCAGCCATGAAGCTGACGGTGCCGTCGATCGGGTCGAGCACCCATTGGCGGGGCGCATCAGGGCGCTCGGCGCCATATTCCTCGCCGATGATGCCGTCGCGCGGGGCTTCAACGTGCAATATACGCCGCATCGCCTCCTCGGCGGCACGGTCGGCCTCGGTCACGGGCGAGGCATCGGGCTTGGCTTCGTGGGCGAAAGCGGAGCGGAACAGCGGACGGATAGCCGCGCCCGCCGTATCGGCGAGGTGCGTGGCAAGGGCAATGTCGGATGCAAGGCTCATCGACGCGCCATGCCCTGCGTTGCGACGCGATGCAACGCTCGGCGACCAGCGCAGCGCATCAATCGAGCCAGGCGTGCGCGCGCACCGGAAAGGTGCCCATCTTGCGAATCTTGGGTGGCGCGGCGGTAAAGCGAAAGCCGCTTGCCGGCAGGGTTTCGAGCCGCGTGAGATGTTCGACGATCGGGATGCCCGCCCCGAGAAGCACCGTGTGAACGGGGCGCGTGCCGCCGTCCGTATCGTCGATATTGAACGAATCGATCCCGACGAGCGCCGCGCCCTGATCGCGCAGATATTCGGCTGCCTTCCCGGTCAAGAAGGGATGACCCTCGAAATAGGCATCGGTGCGCCAGTGGCGATCCCAACCGGTATGGACGAGAACGGCGTGGTCACGCACGTCGGCAGCGGCGAAATGGGTCCAGTCGATCGCGCGTGTCGTCATTCCGGTGACGCGGATGACGAGCCCGGGAAGTCCGGCCAGCCGGTCGATTCCGACATCGGCCAGATCCTCGCCATCGGCATAGCGGTGCCACGGCGTATCAACATAGGTGCCGCAATTTCCGACCAGCTCGATCTTGCCGATCTGGAACTCGGTGCCAGGGGCGTAAGCGGCGCGTGACGCCTCGCGTGATAAATGGTCGCAAATGATCGGGGCGGGCAGACCCTTATAGGTTATCATTCCGTCCTCGATGACATGGCTGAGGTCGCGAAAGCGCGCGTTGTCGCCCGTTGACGCGTCGGGCGGCGCGGCGGCGCGCTTGTGCGCTTCGTCGATGATCCGCTTGTTGCTGATCGTCACCTTTGCCACCATCAGCAGCCGAAGATCGCGGATGATATAGGCGGCGAGCGTGTCGTCGTCGATCGCATCGCCGTCGATGTCGAGCCGGAAATCTTGCCCCTGCACTCCGCCGCCGTTCGAAAATTCGACGGCGAAATCAAAATTTGCGCGCTTCTGCGTGGGCATGTCAGGCATCCTTTGAACGAAATTCGGCCGGTATGGCGGGTTGTATACATATCGGCGCGTGGCTGACCGCTTTGCGGTCGCGATGGCGGCGAACCTTGGCGCGATTGCCGCACCCCGACGCCGACGAGCACCAGCGCCGCCGCCGTCCGCGCGTATTGTCGAGAAAATACATCTTGCAGCCATCGCATTCGCGCAGCCGGTCGGA
>JAEMRT010000019.1:14551-31411 GCA_016463225.1 Sphingopyxis sp.
GTCCAAGCCATGCCGTGAGCGACGAGCTGCGGACGCAATGGTGGCGCAGCAGCAAAGGCGTTGATGCAGTCGGCGTCGTCGGTGGCGGGATGCTTGCCCCCGACGATCGCCGCGACCGCGCAGCTGATCGCGCTGCGCAGGCGGCGCGCGCCCGACAGCTCGTCGTCATCGGCGATTGCGCCGGGTACCGTGAGATTGGCCGCGGTCAGCCAATCGGTGAACCGGTCGGCGGTTGGCAAGCGCTCTATCAGCATCCCGCCGCGCCCGCCGAGCGTATCGACGAAGCATAAGGCGAGGCTCCCCGCGATGAACTCAAAGCCATCATCCATTTAACCTGTTTAAAAGGTTACATCGACAATGACAAGGCGAAGACGAAGCCGCTGCAAGCAAGGCTGCCGACTAACCCTTGTGATTCGCCTGTTATTTCAGTCAAAGAGCGAGGAGACGCTCGATTCGTCGGCGATGCGCTTGATCGCTTCGCCGAGCAGCGGCGCGACGGTCAGCGCGCGGACCTTGGCGCTGTCGTTGACCGCGTCGGTCGGCTGGATCGAATCGGTGATGACCAGTTCGGTGAGCTCGCTTGCCTCGACGCGCGCGACCGCGCCGCCTGACAAGACGCCGTGGGTGCAGTAAGCGACAACGCCCTCGGCGCCCGCGGCCTTCAATGCCCCGGCGGCGTTGCACAGCGTCCCCGCTGAATCGACGATGTCGTCGATCAGGATGCAGAAGCGCCCCTTCACGTCGCCAATAATGTTCATCACTTCCGATTCGCCGGCGCGCTCGCGCCGTTTGTCGACGATCGCCAGCGGCGCGTTGTCGAGCCGCTTGGCGAGCGCGCGGGCGCGCACCACGCCGCCGACGTCGGGCGACACCACCATCAGATTCTTGCCCGCAAAGCGCGCCTGAATGTCGGCGCTCATCACCGGAGCGGCATAAAGATTGTCGGTCGGGATATCGAAAAAGCCTTGGATCTGCCCGGCATGCAGGTCGATCGCGAGCACGCGGTCGGCGCCCGAGGTGGTGATCAGGTTCGCGACCAGCTTCGCCGAGATCGGCGTGCGCGGACCGGGTTTGCGGTCCTGGCGGGCATAGCCGAAATAGGGGACGACCGCGGTGATGCGTTTTGCCGAGGCGCGGCGCAGCGCGTCGGTGATGATCAGCAATTCCATCAGATTGTCGTTGGCGGGAAAGTTCGTGGGCTGGACGATGAAGACATCCTGGCCGCGGACATTTTCGTGGATTTCGACGAACACTTCCTCGTCGGCAAAGCGGCGCACGCTGGTGTCGGTCAGCGGCAGTTCCAGATAGTCCGCAATCGCGCGGGCGAGGGGAAGGTTGCTGTTGCCGGAGATCAGTTTCATGGGGTGCGCGGCCCTTTCGCG
Organism: Sphingopyxis sp.; assembly: GCA_016463225.1. GTDB lineage: Bacteria > Pseudomonadota > Alphaproteobacteria > Sphingomonadales > Sphingomonadaceae > Sphingopyxis. The sequence goes on from JAEMRT010000019.1 coordinate 15,934, forward strand.
GCGGAATAGGATTGCGCGCCCCTTAGCCAGCGGGGGGCGATAGGGGAAGGGGTTAAAGCCAACCTGCCGCGCGCAACGCCGCCATCATGTCGCGCGCGACCGGCGCTTCCTGCCCGTTCACTAGCGTGATGGTCGCAGCACGCCCCTCGCGGCGTACAGCGGAAATGCCTGCGCGCGCCACCCACCAGCTGCGATGGACGCGCAGTCCGTCGGCGCTTCCCAGCCGCTCGATCGCGTCGCGCATCCGCATCAGGACGAGCTCTTCGCGGCCATCGCCGATCACGCGGACATAATGATCCTCGCCTTTCAGCGCATGAATAGCACCAAAGCCCGGGGGCAGCGGCAGCGCCGGGTCCGGGCCTGTCGCAGCAGTGGGTGGATCGGCGTGTGGCGCCGGCGCCGGAAAGCGCTCTTCGTGGCTGGCAGTCGGCCGAAACAGGAGATGCATGGCGACATGGACGATCAGCCCGACGATCAGCACCTGCAGATAAAGCGGCCCGAGACCCGGCGTGCGTAGCAGGGCGCCAGCAGGAACGCGGAACCACAGCAGCGTGACGAGCAAAGTCACCGGCAATGCCCCGACCGCCAGCGCCAGCGGAACGGCAACCGCCAGCGGGATATGGGTCACCTGGGCCAGCCAGCGCGATACAACCCCCAGTCCGCGAAAAACCGGATAGCCCGACAGGAGCATCAGCGGCCACAGGACCAGCCGCTGGGTGAGGGGCAGTTCGTAACTGCCGAAGGGGCCGATCAGCGCCAGCACGATACCCGCCAGCACCATCAGAAAAAGTTCGACCGCAATCTGCCGTGCCATGCGCCAAGTGTCTGGCCGCCGCTTCGCGCTTCGTCAACTGGCATAGGGGCCGGTTTTGCGAAGTTTTCGCCGCGCTGACGAAGGCGCGCTTGCCCGTCAATGGCGACGCGACATTGTTGCTTCACCAACCCGGAAAACCAGCCCCGGATAACCAGCCAAGGATAAACGCTCATGCCCGCCGCAAAGCTCGCTTCCTCCGACACCCGCAATGCGGCGCCGCTCATCCGGCGTGCGCTCCTGATCCTGGTCGCCCTGTCGGCGACGATCGTGCTCGGCTTTGCGATGCGCGGCGACGGCAATGACTATCGAACCCCGGCCTGGGCGCTGTGGATCCATCTCGGCACGGTCATCCCGGCGGTTCCGCTTGGCGCCTGGGTGCTGTGGGGGCCGAAGGGGACGCCGGGGCACAAGGCGGCCGGACGCATCTGGGCGCTGATGATGGTGGTGACGGCGATCGACAGTTTCTGGCTACGCAGCCTGACCGGCGGCATCGGGCCGATCCATATTTTCTCGGTCCTGACGCTCTATTCGATCCCCGTCAGCATCTGGAATGCCCGGCGCGGCAACATCCAAGCGCATCGCCGCGCGATGGTGGGCGTTTATGCGGGCCTGTTCATCGCCGGGGGGTTCACGATGATCCCGGGCCGTTACCTGCCCACGCTGCTGTTCGGTTAAGGTCCGACATTGCAATCGCGGCCGCCGGGGGTAAGGCTCGGCGGCATGACCGACGCTGCCGAAACGCTCACCATCGTCCTGGCCCAGATGACGCAGGCGGTCGGCGACCTGTCCGCAAATGTCGAAGCGATGCGCGCGGTGCGGGCGCGCCACCGCGGGGCCGACCTGATCCTCTATCCCGAGCTGCAACTGATCGGTTATCCGCCCGAGGATCTGGTGCTCAAACCCGCGCTGGCCGAGCGGGCCGCGAAGCTGCTTGCTGAACTCGCCGCCGATACCGCCGACGGTGGCCCGGCGATGCTCGTCGGGTCGGTCGAGCGCGACGGCGATGCGCTCTATAATATCATCGCGCTGCTCGATGGCGGCCGGATCGTCGCGACGCGGCGCAAGCACGAACTCCCCAATTACGGCACCTTCGATGAGAAGCGCGTGTTCGCGCCCGGCCCGCTCCCCGACATCGTCGAATGGCGCGGCATCAAGCTCGGGCTGCCGATCTGCGAGGATGGCTGGCTGCCCAAAGTGTCGCGGCATCTGGCCGATCAGGGCGCCGAGCTGCTGATCTCGGTCAATGGCAGTCCGTATGAAATCGACAAGGACGAGCGGCGGCTGAGCCAGGTGTTTGCGGGCCGCGTTGCCGAAACCGGGCTGCCGCTGATTTTTCTCAACCGCATCGGCGGGCAGGACGAACTGGTGTTCGATGGCTGTTCGTTCGTGCTCAACGCCGATGGCGCCACGGCGCACCGGCTGACCGATTGGGAAGCCGAGGAACGCGTCACGCGCTGGTCAAGGGGCGTCAGGGGCTGGACCTGCGAAACCGGCGCAATCGCCGAATGGGAGGCGCACCCCGCAGACATCTATAGCGCGATGATCGTCAGCCTGCGCGACTATGTCGAACGCAATCGCTTTCCCGGCGTCGTGCTTGGGCTGTCGGGCGGGATCGATTCGGCGATCTGCGCCGCGATCGCCGCCGACGCACTTGGCCCCGACCGCGTGTGGTGCGTGATGATGCCCAGCCGCTTTACCAGTCAGGCGAGCCTTGACGATGCGGCGGGCTGCGCCGGGCTGATTGGCTGCAAACTCGATACGATCTCGATCGTCCCGGCGGTCGAGGCATTCGATGCGATGCTCGCGGGCAGCTTTGCCGATGTCGAGGTCGACATCACCGAGGAAAATGTCCAGTCGCGTATCCGCGGCGTGACGTTGATGGCGCTGTCGAACAAGTTCGGGCCGATGCTGCTGACCACCGGCAACAAGAGCGAGATGAGCGTCGGCTATGCGACAATCTATGGCGACATGGCGGGCGGCTATAATCCGCTGAAAGACGCCTATAAGATGACGGTGTTCGCCGTCGCCAAATGGCGCAACGACAATGTCCCGCGACTGTCGCGCAACCGGGTCGCCCCGGTGATGCCCGCGACGATCATTACCAAACCGCCGAGCGCCGAGCTGCGCCCCGACCAGAAGGACGAGGACAGCTTGCCACCCTATGCCGACCTCGACCGCATGCTGCATATGCTGGTCGAAGAGGAGGCGAGCGTCGACGATGTCGTGGCGCGGCATGGGTTCGACCGCGATGCGGTGGTGCGGATCGAACGCCTGCTGATGCTGGCCGAATATAAGCGGCGGCAGGCGCCGCCGGGGGTCAAGCTGTCGACGCGCAACTTCGGCCGCGACCGGCGCTATCCGATCACCCACGGCTTCCGCACCGGCTGACCGCGCATCGCGGGTACCGGTACGTCGGTGTATCTTCGTCGCCCCGCCGGGCGACGCTAGGATCGCGGACCGGGAACTGCAATATGGGGAGCGGGATATGGGATTGCTTGGAGAAAAGGCGCCGCCGGAAAAGGCCGAGCGGGCGCTCGACGTGCTGCGTGTCACCGTCGCGCTGCTGATTTTGATCCACGGCGCTTTCCGCTTGGTCGCCGGCGGTGTCGCACCGTTCGGCATATGGCTGGAAAGCCAGGGCTTCCCGATGGGGTTCGGCTGGGCGCTCGGCGTAACTTTGTTCGAACTGGTCGGCCCGGTGCTGATGCTGGCGCGCCGCTGGACCAGTCTAGCGGCGCTGGGCCACGCCGCGATCCTGACGCTCGGCATGATCCTCGTCCATTTGCCGTTCGGCTGGTTCGTCGTTGGTGGCGGGCGCAACGGGATGGAATATAGCGTCATCCTGATCGTCTCGCTGCTCACCATCGCCTGGGCTTATTGGCCGGTCCGTCCGGCGCCGCAACCATAGGAGAATTGATCATTTGGCGAACTGGCTGACCGGGATTGGCTATGCGCTGTCGATCGTCAGCGTTGCGCTTCTGGCGTGGGTGGCATGGCCCGCCCCCGGCGAAGACCGCGCGCTGGTGGGGGTGGTCATCGCGGGTGCTGCGCTGTCGGTGATCGGCATGGCGCTGCGCTGGGCCGCGCATATCGTGATGAATCGCAAGATCGCGGAAGACGACTGACGGCGGCGGATTATGGGGCTATAGGCGCGCCCATGACTGTCGTGACCCGCTTTGCCCCCTCGCCGACCGGCACCCTGCATGTCGGTAATGTCCGCACCGCGCTCCACAACTGGCTGTGGGCGCGCAAATATGGCGGCCGTTTTCTGCTGCGTATCGACGATACCGATGTTGAGCGGTCGAAAGAGGAATATGTCGACGCGATTCGCGCCGACCTCGCGTGGCTCGGCTTCGACATCGACGGTGAGGCGCGCCAGTCGACGCGGTTCGCGCTGTACGAGGCCGAGTTTGCCAAGTTGCAGGCCGCGGGGCGCGTCTATGCCTGTTACGAAACCCCCGAAGAGCTCGACATCCGCCGCAAGATCCTGCTCTCGCGCGGGCTGCCGCCGGTGTATGAGCGCAAAGCCGCCGACGCACCGGTGCCCGAGGGTGTGGCGCCGCACTGGCGCTTTCGGCTTGATCATGACGCGGTGATCGAATGGACCGATATCGTTCGTGGTGAACAACATTTCGAGCCAAAAACGATGTCTGACCCCGTGGTGCGCCGTGCCGACGGTAGCTGGCTCTATCTACTGCCCAGCGTGATCGACGATATTGCGATGGGGATCACCCATGTCGTGCGCGGCGAGGATCATGTGTCGAACACCGCCACGCAAATCCAGATGTTCGCTGCGCTGGGCGCCGCGCCGCCGCAGTTCGCGCACGAAGCGTTGCTTGTCGGTACCGAGGGCAAATTGTCGAAGCGGCTCGGTTCGCTCGGCATGGCCAACCTGCGCGACGCGGGGATCGAACCGATCGCGCTCGCGGCCTTGCTCGCGCGGCTCGGCACCAGCGACCCGGTCGAGCCGGTGACCAGCCTGGCGCCGCTGATCGAGCATATCGACTTTGCGCGCTTCGGCCGCGCCCCGGCGCGGTTCGACGAGGCCGAACTGGCGCTGCTCAACCAGAAGATCCTGCATCACACCGAATATGAAGCGGTCGCGGACCGCCTCCCCGCTGCAATCACCGCGGTGCGCTGGCATGCGATTCGGCCGAACCTGATGACAGTCGCCGAGGCGGTCGATTGGGTGGCGGTGTTCGATGGACCGCTCGTGCCGCCATCGGTCGATGATGCCGACCGCCCGGTGCTCATGGCTGCTGCTGCTGCTGCGCCCGGGATCGACTGGAGCGCCGACCCCTGGCACGCGCTGACTGCCGCGGTGAAAGAGGCGACGGGGGTAAAGGGCCGCGCGCTGTTCCTGCCGCTGCGCCGCGCGCTGACGGCGCGCGACCATGGCCCCGACATGGCCGAACTGCTGCCGCTGATTGCGAAAGATCAGGCGTTGGCGCGGCTGGCTGCCTGCTAACCAAATCACCACGAAAAGGCACGGCGACTCTTGCCTACCTTCCTGCTTGACAAAATGAGTGATGATATATTATCACGCAATTATGACTTGGCCGATGGCGGTGGTCGAAACACGGCAGGGCCGGGTCTGACAGGCAAGGAGAGATGCCATGACCCTGATACCCATGATTTCGGCCATCATGACCGCGCCCGAAGCGGTGACCGCACCCACCGGAGCGGCAACCCTTTTACCCCGCAACAGCTATGGCAGCGATCGTGGTCGCCACCCGGTCGCGGCGCTGCTCGCCGTCGGGCTGCCGACGGCCTTGGTCGTTGCAGTGGCGCTGTCGCCGATGGTCGTCGTGACGCCGCCGACGTTCCAGTCCGAACCATGGGAGACGATCACGCTTCCCAAGCCGGTGCCGCCCGACGCAGAGAAGGCAAAGCCGCAGGAGCGGCAATCCAGCGAGCCGGATTTCACCGCCAGCGAATCGCCGTTCGAACCCCAAACGCCAGATGCGCCAACGGGCAACCCCGAGCGGCCCTATACCCCGCCAGCGGATACAGGCAGCGGGCCGACGGTTGTTGTCGATCCGCCCGCGCCGCCGCCCGCACCCAAGCTGGTATTTGCCGAACTCGATCCGCGCTACGCCGGGGCGTTCCAGCCCGACTATCCGGCGAGCGAGCAGCGGCGCGAGATCGAGGGGGTCGCCAAAGTCCGCGTCCTGATCGGGACCGACGGGCGGGTGAAGGCGGTCGAGCTGGTCAGCACCGACAGCCCGGGCTTCTTTGCCGAAACCAGACGCCGCGCGCTCGCCAAATGGCGCTTCACCCCTGCAACGCGCGGCGGCGTGGCCGAGGAAAGCTGGAAGACGATGACGGTTCGCTTCGAGATCAGGGCCGCTTAGCCGCCCGCCGAGACCCCTCCCGGGCGGATGGCTGTGCGCCATCCGCCCGCTCTTTTGCTTGACAGAAGCCCCGAATCCGGTCAGAGGCGCGCGGATATTGGGGGCGGCGCCTCGTGCGCGGCCCTCCATGTTTTTCACACCAACGTCGGGGCCTTAGTCCCGCCGCATCCTTCGGACCGCCGGCGGATGTGCAAATATTTCGAGGAACAGGGCCATGGCCAAGCCGACGACCGTCAAGATCAAGCTGGTGAGCACCGCCGACACGGGCTTTTTCTATGTGACGAAAAAGAACCCGCGCACGATGACCGAAAAAATGTCGGTACGCAAATATGACCCGCGCGTGCGCAAGCATGTCGAGTTCAAGGAATCGAAGATCAAGTGACGCATTTTCTCGCGTGCTGAAAGCGCGCGGCCTTGAAAATGCGTTATCCCGGCGAAAGCCGGGATCCAGGGGCGGCCATTTGCGCCGCCCTTTTTCGTGCCTGAAGGAAACACCGCGCGGCGGGAGCAACGCTGCTTCGTCGCCCCGGACTTGATCCGGGGCCCATGACCCCTTGCACCGCACTATGCCGAGAGGGCTGTTAGATCCGGCTCAAGTCGGGGATGACGGGCGGGTAGATCCGCGACGGGTTGAACTCGGACTGCCGCCCCACCGCTACCCCTACCGATCGCGCAACGGTCGCCGCGCGACGTCATTCTCGATGATGCTGCGGATCGTGATCAGCGTCTTGAACGAATGGACACCCTTGTCCTCGCTCAGCGCGCGGCGGACGAAGGCGTCATATTCCTCCATCGTGCCGACCTGAACCTTGAGCAGAAAGTCATCGTCGCCGGTCACATCCCACGCCCCGGTGATTTCGGGATAACGGACGATCGCGCGCGCAAAATTGTCCATCGTCTGCGGTCCAGCCTGCAGCATCTGGACAAGGACGTGCATCGTCAGCGCCGAGCCGGTGAGCGCCGGATTGACCACCGCAATGTCGGCGACGATCACCTTTTCGTCGCGCAGCCGCCGCAGGCGGCGGAGCACGGCTGACAACGACAGCCCCACCTTGTCCGCCAGCACCCGCGCGGGTTCGAGGTTATTTTCGCGGACCAGCGCGAGCAGGCGGCGGTCGAAACCGTCGAGATCGATCATTTTTCGCATCATTGATCCTATAACGCAAAAATTGGTCGTTCACACGGTCAATTTTAGCGCCAATCGCCGTTCGAGCGCGACTAGAAAGGCGTTGTCCGGGTCGCCCTCTCCCTCTTCTTGCGGCGCCGGATGCAGGAGACAAACGATGACCCACATCCCCGAATCGAACCGGCTCCATCGCCTGTGGACCGCGGTGATCGACGCGTCCGCCACGATGGTCGCGATCCGCTATGCGGCGCCATGGAGCGAACAGTGCCCGTCGCGCGGCGCCGATGACAAACGGCGTTGCAACGCCTGAGGTCGCGCGGCGTCGCGGCGAAGGCGTCCGGCAGCATGCGACTTTGCCAGTAGTATCCAAAGGGCGGCCATCGGTGCCGCCCTTTTTCGTGCGCGTGTGAAACATCTGCCGTTGATAGGGAGCGGACACTCGCCTGGCTGCGCTTTGACCGGCGCCCCGCGAAGGCTGATTTTGGTCGTGAACCGGTGCCAACGCGCCTAAGCAAACACCCCAACGCTCTCGATGAACTTGATCACCGAAATCGGCTTCGACACATAGGCTTCGGCCCCCGCAGCGCGAATTTGTTCCTCGTCGCCCTTCCCCGCATAGGCGGTGACCGCCATGATCGGTACGGCGCGCAGCGTGGGGTCGGCCTTCATCTGGCCGATCAGCTCAAGCCCGCTGACATGCGGTAGCTGAATGTCCATGATGATCAGATCGGGCGCCACTTCGCGCGCCTTGGCCAGCGCATCGCGGCCGTCGCGCACCGGGTGCGCGGTATAGCCATGGGCATTGAGCAGGTCGCAGAACAGGCGCAGGTTCAGCTCATTATCCTCGACGACCAATATGGTCTTGCCCATGATATTTCGCTTCCCCACCTTGCGTTCGCGGCCCGTTTAGGCGAATCGGCGGCATGACACAATTGCCTCCCTTTGAAGGGAAAAATGCCTTGCACGACGATGACGCAGCTTTGGCGCTTCAGGCGCTCGGCTGGATATTGAGCGACGAACCGCGCGCCGAGCGGTTGCTCGGGCTGACCGGCCTCGCGCCCGACGAGCTTCGCGCCTCGCTGGGAGAACAAGCGACGCTCGCCGCGATCCTGTCGTTTCTGACGGCGCATGAAAATGATCTTGTCGCCTGCGCCGATGCGTTGCAGGTGCCGCCCGCCACTATCGCGGCGGCGTCGCAGCGACTCGAAGGAATGCCTCTATGAACCGCCCGCTCGTCATCACCGATTGCGACGAGGTGCTGATGCACATGGTCGTGCCCTTTGCCGAATGGGTCGACGCCGAACATGGCGTGTTGTTCCGCATTGAGGACGCCAGCTTTGCCGGGGCGCTGAAGCGCAAGGAATGCGGGACGCCGCTCGAGGCGGCCGAGGTGTGGCCGCTGCTCGACAGCTTCTTTCGCTCCGAAATGACGCGGCAATATCCGATTCCCGGCGCGCTCGCCGCGATGGCGGCGCTTGCTGAACAAGCCGACATTGTCGTGCTGACCAACGTCGGCCCCGACCATCAGCAGGCGCGGATCGAGCAGCTGGCGCTGCACGATTTCCACGCGCCGGTGATCGGCAGCCGCGGCGGCAAGGGCGAACCGGTGCGCCGCCTGATCGAGCAATATCAGCCGTCGGTTGCGGTGTTCATCGACGATCTGGCGGGGCATCATCAGTCGGTGGCGCAGGAAGCGCCCGACGTGTGGCGGCTCCACCTCGTCGGCGAGCCCGCGATCGCTGACAAGATCGCGGCGTCAAGACACGCCCATGCCCGCATCGACGACTGGCAGGCGGCGCAGGACTGGATCCTGGCGCGGCTCGCCGAAAACATCCCCGCCCCCGCCCCGCAAACGGCGTAAGAAGGAAGCATCATGGATATTCTCGCAAAGCTCGCCGAACTCGGCCTCGAATTGCCCAAAGCCGCCGCGCCGGTCGCCGCCTATGTCCCCGTCGTCGAACATGGCGGGCTGCTCTATGTCAGCGGCCAGCTCCCGTTTCGCGACGGGCAGGTTGTGACGGGGCGCCTTGGCGACGACATGGACGTCGCTGGCGGGCAGGATGCGGCGCAGCGCGTCGCGCTGATGCTCGTTGCCCAGATCGGGCAGGCGATCGGCGGTGACTGGTCGCGCGTTGAGCGGGTCGTGAAGCTGGGCGTGTTCGTCAACAGCGCCCCCAGCTTCACCGATCAGGCGAAGGTTGCCAATGGCGCGTCGGAGCTGTTCGAGACCTTGTTCGGCGAAGCCGGCCGCCACGCGCGCGCCGCGGTCGGCGTCGCGGTGCTGCCGCTGGGCGCCGCGGTCGAGGCCGATGCGATCGTAGCGGTACGCCCGGTATAAATCATGGCCGAGGCCGACCCGCCGGCGCGGACGATCTCGCTCGGAACCGGCGTCGCCGCGCTCGATCCGGCGGCGTGGGATGCGCTGCACGACGGCGGCAATCCGTTCGTCGGCCATGCTTTCCTGTCGCTGCTCGAGGAATCGGGCAGCGTCGGGCCGGGAACGGGCTGGCAGGCCGCGCCGCTGTTGGTCGAGGACGGGTCAGCTGTGCTGCTCGCCGCCGCGCCCGCCTATCTGAAATCGCACAGTCAGGGCGAATATGTGTTCGACCAGGGCTGGGCCGACGCCTGGGCGCGGGCGGGGGGTGACTATTATCCCAAGCTCCAGATCGCGGCGCCCTTTACCCCGGTGCCGGGGCCGCGGTTGCTGGCGCCGGACGGCGACGACGCACGGCTGTTGATCCGCGCCGCTGAAACGGTGGTGCGCCAGAACGGGCTGTCGTCGGCGCATGCGACTTTTGTCGCGCCCGAGCAGATGCCGTTGTTCGAAGGCGCCGGGTGGCTGGTGCGCCGCGACATCCAGTTCCATTTCGCCAATGCGGGTTATGCGGGGTTCGACGATTTTCTCGCCACCCTGACCTCAGCGAAGCGCAAGCAGCTGCGCAAGGAGCGCGCGCGGGCGATTGACGGTCTGCGGATCGAGGAGCTCACCGGCGATGCGATCCGTCCCGAACATTGGGATGCAATGTGGCTGTTCTATCAGGACACCGGCGCGCGCAAATGGGGGCAGCCTTATCTAACCCGCGCGGCGTTCGACCTGATGGGCGCGCGGATGGCCGAGCAGATCATCCTGCTGCTTGCTTATGATGGCGAGCGACCCGTGGCGGGGGCTTTGCATTTCCTTGGCGCCGATACGCTCTACGGGCGCTATTGGGGTTGCCTGACCGACATCCCCTATCTGCATTTCGAACTTTGCTATTACCGCGCGATCGACATCGCGATCGAACGCGGGCTGGCACGCGTCGAGGCGGGCGCGCAAGGCGGCCACAAGCTGGCGCGGGGCTATGGCCCTGTCGCGACCTGGTCGGCGCATTTCATTGCCGATCCCGGGTTCCGCCGCGCGGTTGCTGATTTTCTGGAGCAGGAACGCCGCGCCGAAGAAGCCGAGATGGACTGGCTGGAAGGGCATATGCCGTTTCGGCGGGCGGATTAGACTTCCGCTCTTTCGTCACCCCGGACTCGATCCGGGGCCGTGCATCCTCGCCGGAATGGATGCCGGATCAAGTCCGGCATGACGCGAACAATATCGAGTAGGACTACGCCGCAAACCGCCGCGCTGCCGGCCGGCGTGCGGTTTCGTCGAGCCAGGCGCGCGCTTGGCGCTGTGCTTCGGCGATTTCGTCGCGGCTCATTTCATCGGACAGGTCGGCGCGGCATTGCTGGCCTTCCTTGTTGCCGCCGAGCGCGGCGAGATTGAACCATTTGTGCGCCTGGATCAGGTCGACATCGACGCCGCCGGTACCGGTCGAAAAAGCGATGCCCAAGTCGAAATAGGCGTTGGCGTCGCCGCGCGCCGCATCGAGCAGGCGGCTTTCGATCAGATATTGCGCGGACTTCAGACTGTTGGCCATAAAAACCCCCTGTCGCTTCCCCCCACAGGAAGCTTCGAGGTCCACCCTTGCGGCTTATGGTCAACAAAGCGTTAACACGGCGGGCAATTTCTTGTGGATATGCCGCTGAAATGGCGCAATTCAGCCGCTTCCGAAGTTATCAGCCTACCGGGAAATTGTCGATCAGCCGCGTTCTACCGATCCGCGCGGCCGCCAGCAGCCGTGCCGGGGCGCGAAAAATGTCCAGCCTTTCCAGACTGTCGGCGTCGGCGAGCGCGATATAGTCGACGCTGTCGAACCCGCTGGCGACGATCGCCGCTTCGGCTTTCGCGAGCGTTTCGTACATATCGCCGCCGTTCGCCAGCGCGGCGGCTGCGGTCTTGAGCGCTTTCGGAAAGGCAGTGGCCGCGCTGCGCTGGGCGGGAGAGAGATAGGCATTGCGCGACGACAGGGCGAGACCGTCGGCATCGCGCGCGATCGGCGCGCCCAAAATGTCGAGCCCGAAATCGAGGTCGCGCGCCATGCGGCGGATGATCGCGAGCTGCTGCCAATCCTTTTCACCGAAGATGGCGACGTCGGGGCGGACCTGGTTGAACAATTTGGCGACGATGGTCGCGACGCCGTCGAAATGACCGGGGCGCGCGGCGCCGCAATAATCGGCGCCGAGTTCGGCGACCTCGATATGGGTGCTGTGGCCACCCGGATACATGACCCCGACATCGGGCGCCCAGAGAAGTCCCACGCCTTCCTCGACGAGCAGCGCGGCGTCGCGCGCTTCGTCGCGCGGATAAGCAGCGAAATCTTCATTGGGGCCGAACTGGGTCGGGTTGACGAAGATCGACACGATCACATGGTCGGCGACGCGCCGCCCCATGCGGACCAGCGAGAGATGGCCGTCGTGCAGTGCGCCCATCGTCGGGACCAGCGCGACGCTCTTGCCGTCCTGCTTCAGCGCTGCGACGGCGCGATGCAGCGTGGCGATGTCACGGATGATTTGCACGGGTGGCCTGCCTCCGATATTGGCGCGACACTATCACTTCGCGCGCTGGCTGCCCATGCCGCGCCAACAGGAAAATCGCAACGCTCATGACGAAGCCCGCCCCGCACCGCATCATCTTTGCCAATGAAAAGGGCGGGACCGGCAAGTCGACCTGCGCCGTGCATTTTGCGGTCGCGCTGGCGAGCCAGGGCTGGCGCGTCGCCGGACTCGATCTCGATCCGCGCCAGCGCACCTTTCACCGCTATCTCGAGAATCGCACCAACACCGCGAAACGGCGCGACATCGCGCTGCCGATGCCGCATTTCGAAGTGTTCGAAGGCACGACGATCGAGGAACTCGACGCGCAGGTCGCGCGGCTGACCGGGGATTGCGACTATTTCGTCGCCGACACCCCGGGCCGTGACGATGTGTTCGCGCGCCATCTGGCGACGACCGCCGACACGCTCGTCACCCCGATCAACGACAGTTTCATCGATTTCGACCTGATCGGTCAGGTCGATCCCGAGACATTTCAGGTCACCCGCCCCAGCTTTTACTCCGAACTGATCTGGGACACGCGCAAGGCGCGCGCCAAGACCGACGGGCGGACGATCGACTGGATCATCCTGCGCAACCGGCTCCAGCATGTCGACGCGCACAATATGCGCCGCGTCGGCGAGGCGCTGAGCCAGCTGTCGCGCCGCGTCGGCTTCCGCGTCATTCCCGGGCTTGGCGAACGTGTGATCTATCGCGAGCTGTTTCCCGCGGGTCTGACCTTGCTCGACAAGGCGCATCTGGGCGGCATGGGCATCGGCCATGTCGTCGCGCGGCAGGAACTGCGCGAGGCGATGGGCGGATTGAACCTGCCGACGCGCGAACGCTTCCATCCCGACGGCGACCTCTTCGCTGCTGCCTGAGATTTCTCTCCCCCCAACAGGATCCCCCATGAACCATATCTTCCATCCCACGCTGCTGCGTGAATATGACATCCGCGGCGTCGTCGGCGACACGCTGTCCGCCGCCGACGCCTATGCGATCGGGCGCAGCTTTGCGACGCTGGTCGCGCGCGCCGGGGGCAACCGTGTCGCGGTGGGTTATGACGGCCGGCTGTCGTCGCCGATGCTGTGCGACGCGCTGATCGAAGGGATCAACGCGGCGGGTATCGACGCCTTGAACGTCGGGTTGGGCCCGACGCCGATGCTCTATTATGCGGCCTCAACCGAAGATGTGGACGGCGGCATCCAGATAACCGGCAGCCACAATCCCCCCGATTATAATGGCTTCAAATTTGTGATGCAGGGGCGGCCCTTTTATGGCGCCGACATTCTGCGGATCGGCGAAATGGCCGCCGCGGGGGATTGGGAAGTTGGCGAAGGTGCCACGCAGGGTATCGACATCATCGACGCCTATGTCGACCGGCTGGTCGAGGGTTTCGCCGGCGGCGCCTATCGGATCGGCTGGGATGCGGGCAATGGCGCGGCAGGAACCGTGATCGAAAAATTGACCGCGAAGTTGCCGGGCGAGCATCATTTGTTGTTCACCGACATCGACGGCCATTTTCCGAACCACCATCCTGATCCCACCGAAGAGAAGAATCTGGCCGATTTGCGCCAGCTGGTCGCGGAGAAGAGCCTCGATTTCGGCGTCGCTTTCGACGGAGATGGCGACAGGATCGGCGCGATCGACGGCGAGGGCCGGGTGATCTGGGGCGATCAGCTTTTGCAAATCTATGCCGCGGCGCTGCTGCAGGACATGCCCGGTGCAACGATCATCGCCGATGTGAAGGCGAGCCAGGCGCTGTTCGATCGCGTTTCCGAACTCGGCGGCAAACCGCTGATGTGGAAGACCGGCCACAGCCTGATCAAGGCGAAGATGAAGGAGGTCGGCAGTCCGCTGGCGGGCGAGATGAGCGGCCATGTGTTTTTCGCCGACCGCTATTATGGCTATGACGATGCGCCCTATGCCGCGGTGCGGCTGATCGAGGCGGCGACAAAGCTGGGGCAAAGCGTCACCGAGCTGCGCGGCGCGATGGCACCGATGGTCAACACGCCGGAGCTGCGTTTCCAGGTCGATGAGGTGCGCAAATTCGCCATTGTGGACGAAGTTCTCGCGCGGCTGACCGCGTCGGGCGCGCAGGTGGATCGCACCGACGGCGCGCGCGTGCTGACCGACGACGGCTGGTGGCTGCTCCGCGCGTCGAACACGCAGGACGTGCTCGTTGCCCGCGCCGAGGCAAATGACGACGCAGCGTTGGCACGGTTGCTCGCCGCGATCGACGAACAGCTCGCCCTGTCAGGAATCGCGCGCGGGCCGCAGGCGGGGCACTAGGCCGCGCTTCGCACCACCCTGCAAAAATCTTGCCAGATTGACCTTGGCGGCGCTCCTCGGGTAACGCCCGCACAGGACTGCTCAGGAAGCGATGTGGGAATGACCGACGACGAAGCGACTCCGGCCACGCTGACCGCCGACGCCGATCACGGCGTCGCCGAGCACAAGGCGCATGTTCGGGACGATGCTGCCGCGGGCAACGGCCTTGCGGTCATTTCGATCGCCAAAAGCTATGACAAGCGCACCGTGCTGTCCGACGTGTCGCTCTCGGTCGGCAAGGGCGAAGTCGTCGGCCTGCTCGGCCCGAACGGCGCCGGCAAGACGACCTGCTTCTATTCGATCATGGGGCTGGTGAAGCCCGACGCCGGACGCATCATGCTCGACGGTGCCGACATCACCGCGCTGCCGATGTACCGCCGCGCGATTCTGGGCCTCGGTTATCTGCCGCAGGAAACCTCGATCTTTCGCGGCATGACGGTGGCGCAGAACATCGGCGCGGTGCTCGAACTCGCCGAACCCGACAAGGTGTCGCGCGAACGGCGGCTTGAGGAATTGCTCGACGAATTCGGGCTGACCCGGCTGCGCGATTCGGCGGCGATGGCGCTGTCGGGCGGCGAACGGCGCCGCGCCGAAATCGCCCGCGCGCTCGCCGCCAACCCGTCGATCATGCTGCTCGACGAACCTTTTGCCGGGATCGACCCCTTGTCGATCAGCGATATCCGCGATCTTGTCGCCGATCTGAAGACGCGCGGCATCGGGGTGCTGATCACCGACCATAATGTCCGCGAAACGCTCGACCTCGTCGACCGCGCCTGCATCATTTATGACGGCAAGGTGCTGCTCGCGGGTTCGCCCGAAGAGCTGGTCGCCGACCCCGAAGTGCGCCGCCTTTATCTGGGCGAGGGCTTCTCGCTGTGAGCGGCGGGGGCCGTGCCAGTGCCGAATGAGCTGCTTTCCGTTTCCGTTTGTGTCGAGCGAAGTCGAGACACG
>JAEMRT010000019.1:31421-66505 GCA_016463225.1 Sphingopyxis sp.
CGCTCGACACAAACGGGAAAGTAAGCAGGTAATTTCCGATGGCGTTGGGTCCGCGCCTCGATCTCCGCCAGTCGCAATCGCTGGTGATGACGCCGCAGCTGCAGCAAGCGATCAAGCTGCTGGCGCTGTCGAACCTCGAACTCGAAGCCTATCTGGCCGAGGCGCTCGAGGGCAATCCGCTGCTCGATGCGACGTCGGGCGATAGCGATGGCAGTGCGGGCGATGCGAATGACAGTCCGGGTGACGATGCGCCGATAACCGAGGCGGCGGCGCTTGATGCCGACCATGCCTTGTCGTCGGACACCGGCACCGCGAACGACCTCGATGTCGATATGACCGCCGAAAGCTTTCACCACGACAGCGTCAGCGACAATGTCGGGCTGTCGGGCAGCGACAGCGAGGGCATCGATTTCGACAGCTTCGCGGGCGAGGACGAGACGCTGCACGGCCATCTGCTCTCGCAGGTCGGCGAACGCTTCAGCGGGCTGGAGGCGATGATCGCCGAGCATCTGGTCGCCCTGATCGACGAGACCGGCTATCTGCGCGCCGACCTCGCCGAGGTCGCGCAGCGGCTCGGGGTGCCGCTGGCGCTGGTCGAGAGCGTGCTTGCGGGGGTGCAATGTTTCGACCCGTCGGGGGTCGGCGGGCGCGACCTTGCCGAATGTATCGCGATCCAGGCGCGCGAGGCCGACCGCTACGACCCCGCCATGGCAACAATGATTGCGCATCTCGAGCTGGTGGCCAAAGGCGCCTTTCCCCAGTTGAAGCGCATCTGCGGCGTCGACGACGAGGATCTTGCCGACATGATTCGCGAATTGCGCAATTATGATCCCAAGCCCGGGCTGAAATTCGGCGGCGATGCGACGCAGGCGGTCGTCCCCGACCTGTTCATTCGTCAGACCGCCAAAGGCTGGGCGGTCGAGATCAACAGCGGCACCCTGCCGCGCCTGCTCGTCAATCGCCGCTATTATACCGAACTGGCGACGGGGGCGGCGGCAAAGAGCAAGGCGTGGCTGTCCGAGCAGCTGGCGAGCGCCAACTGGCTGGTGCGCGCGCTCGACCAGCGGCAGCGCACGATCGTCAAGGTCGCGAGCGCGATCGTCAAGCAACAGGAGGGCTTTTTCCTCCACGGCGTCGCGCACATGCGTCCGCTGACCTTGCGGCAGGTCGCCGAAGAAATCGGCATGCACGAATCGACCGTTAGTCGCGTAACGAGCAACAAATATCTCAGCTGTCCGCGCGGGCTGTTCGAACTCAAATACTTCTTCTCGAGCGGCATTTCAGCGACCGAGGGCGATGGCGCGGTGTCGTCCGAATCGATCAAGAGCCGGATCAAGGCGATGATCGAGGCCGAGGATGCCAAGGCGATCCTGTCCGACGAGACGATCGCGCAGAAACTGTCGGCCGAGGGCCACGACATCGCGCGGCGCACCGTGGTGAAGTACCGCGAGGCGATGGGGTTTGGATCTTCGGTGCAAAGGCGGCGGCAAAAGGCGCTGGCGGGATAGCGATCCCGTCGCCCCAGCGAAGGCGGGGGCCGCCGGCAGTTTATGAAGCAGCGTCGGGTAAGCCCGACAACGGCCCCCGCCTTCGCGGGGGCGACGTTTTCTCGTCGGCAGACGGTTGACTTTTGGGGCCCATCCCCATAGTTGCGCCGCTTCGCGTCAATACGCCAAGATTTACGGACAGAGATCATGAAGATTCGCAACAGCCTGAAGTCGCTGAAGGACCGCCATCGCGATAACCGCGTTATCCGCCGTCGTGGCCGCACCTATGTGATCAACAAGACCAACCGCCGCTTCAAGGCGCGCCAGGGCTGATGCCCCGGCGCGGGGTGTTTTCGCCCCGTTTGCTTGTGATGAACAGCGTACCGCCGTCGGATGCTTCCGGCGGCGCTTTCGCGTGTCTGGGGCGTCTATGATTCGCCAAAGCGTGATCTTTGACGTCGGCCGCGTCCTGTTCGACTGGGATTTGCGCTACCTCTTCGCGAAGCTGATCGCCGACCGGGACGAGCTCGAACGGTTCGTCACCAATGTCGTGACGCCGCAGTGGCATTTCCAGCATGATGCGGGCCGCCCGCTCGCCGACATGCTGCCCGAGCGGAAAGCCGAATTCCCGGACCATGCCGCGTTGATCGATGCGTATGCGACGCGGTTCAACGAAACGATTCCCGCGGCGATGCCGGGTAGTCTCGCACTGGTCGAGCGGCTCGACGCGGCGGGGGTGCCTTTGTTCGCGATCACCAATTTCGGGCATGAATTCTGGGAGGGCTTCCGCCCGACCCGGCCGATCTTCGACCGCTTCCAGGGCATCATCGTGTCGGGGACCGAGAAATTGATGAAGCCCGATCCCGCGATCTACCGCCTCGCGCTCGATCGCTTCGGGATCGACCCCGCGGGGGCGCTGTTCGTCGATGACGTGGCGGCGAATGTCGCGGGGGCCGAATCACTCGGCATCGCCGGCCATTTGTTCAAAGGCGCGGCGATGCTCGAAAACGATCTGGTCCGGCGCGGCTATTTGCCGGGCTGATCGAAGCGCAGCACGAGTCGGCGTCCGGTCGCAATCTCGGCGGCAAAGCTGCCATCGGCCTGCGCGCGCAGGTCAGCGATACCGAACGGATTGACGAGCCCGGCGCGGGACAGACCGCCTTGGGGGGCGAGCCCGATCAGCGTCAGCGGCGCGTCGGTCCGCTGCATCGCGGTGCCGAAATAGGCGCGCATTGCGGCATGTTGTTCGGCGGTGCCGACGCACAGCCCCCGGTCGATCCGAAAGCGAACAGCACCTTCGACCGCGGCGTCGCCGAACGTCCCCCGGTAGCGTTGCGCGCCGACCGGACAGGCGGTTGTGGTCAGTCCCGTGGGCACGCGGCGGAATGGCGCTGCGATCATCTGCGCGGTCGGCTCCATCCGCGACACCCATGAGGCATTTGCCAGCACGCTGACCGCGGTGTGTTCGGCGCGCCACAGCCCGACGGTGCTGCGCGCGCCGATCGCGCTGCCGTTATGATGGACAAAGGGCGCGCCGTCGGGGTCGCGGCTGATGCGCCAGCCGAAGCCGACGCCATAGTCGGGCTCGCCCGCAGGCCGTCCGTCAGCGAGCAGAACCGGCACCAGCATGGCATCGAAAGTGGCCGGGCGGACGATCTTCGCATCGATCATCTGCCCGCCGAAAGTCGCGACCGCGCCCGCCGTCCCGCTCAGCCCGCCGCCGCCCCAGGTATAACTGAAGTCGTGCCGCGGCATTTCGACGACGCGTCCGGCTTCGAACCCATAGGCGCGCGACGCGTTGGGATCACCGCTGTGCGTTGCGTCGGCGCGGATGGCGAGGCCGGGGACCAGCTGCCGCGTCACATAGTCGGGGAAGGATTGACCCGCGTGTTCCTCGACCAAGGTGCCGAGGAGCGTGTATCCCCATGACGAATAGCTGTAGGCGGTGCCCGGAGGGGTGAGCAGGTTGCGATCGGCGAAGATCGCGACGGCTTCGCGCCCTGTGCGATAATGTCGGGCGCCGCGATCGCGATCGACGTCCTGATAATGCGGTAGCCCCGATGTATGCGCGGCGAGATGGCGCGGAGTGATCGCGGGCCAGCGGGCGCCGAGCCCCGGCAATTGGCGCTGGAAGGGTGCGTCAAGGTCGAGCTTGCCCTCTTCCGCAAGCTTTGCGGCGGCGGTGACGGTGAACAGCTTGGACACGCTGGCGAGGCGGAACAGCGTATCGCGCGTCACCGGCGCGCGGCCTTCGATGTCGCGCAGGCCGCTCGATCCCTCCCACACGATCTTGCCGTCCTGCCACACCGCGGCGCCCATGCCCGGAACGCCGTTGCTCTCGCGCAGCGTATCGAGCAGGCGCTGGGCTATGATGGCGGCATCGGCGCGCGGTTCGGCCTGGGCGGTTGATGTGCTCGCCAGCAAAGCCGTCAGGCCTGCAACGCACGCGGTCGATCTTGTCGTCATTCCGTCTCTCCCTCGATGGAGGGGAGGCGGTGATGGCGAGCTGTCGCACCGATGTGCCGAAATGTCGCGCGCTTGTCGCAGACCGCGGCGCTATCGGTACCGGTACATATTTTGCGACCCCCAGTGGCCCGGCTTGCCGACATGGCCCGCGCCCGCAATGCCATCTGCGCCGAATTTGTCGAATGGGGGATAGCGGTTCATCGACACGCCGACGTTGGAGCGCGAGTTGAATGCGCGATGCTATCGTTTCATACGATCGCGCACATCCGTCGTTGGGGCCACCAAAGGATAGATCAGGTTGAACAGCCAACTCGCGGCACCAGCCAAGACGATAACCAAAATTCCGAGCGGCGTGCGGCGCCTGCCTCCCATCTCGATCAACGGCGTGTCAGCGAACATCCGCCAGATGACTTCGTGAGCGAGATAGGCGGCGAACCCAATAAACAGCAGGTGTATCAGAAGGCGTTTCCACGAAACGACCATGGGCTGTAGCTGTTCGGACATCCGAGACTATTGCTCCACCCCCAGCTGCGTCAGGATGAACGCAAATTCCTCGGCATCTTCGCGCAGCGCGCCCCAGCGGCCCGACTTGCCCGCATGGCCTGCGCCCATGTTGGTGCGCAGCAGCAGCGTCGCGTCGTTGGTGCGCGTCGCGCGCAGCTTGGCGACCCATTTGGCGGGTTCCCAATAGGTCACGCGCGGGTCGTTGAGCCCCGCTGACACCAGCATCGGCGGGTAGGCCTTGGCGGTCACATTGTCATAGGGGCTGTACGCCAGCATATAATCGAACGCCGCCTTGTCGGTGACCGGATTGCCCCATTCGGGCCATTCGCCGGGAGTCAGCGGCAGCGTTTCGTCGACCATCGTGTTGATGACGTCGACAAAGGGTACGCCCGCGAGCACCGCGCCCCACAGCTCGGGCGCCTCGTTATAGACGACGCCCATCACCTGCCCGCCGGCCGAGCGGCCCTCGATCGATATCTTGCCCGCGCTGGTATATTTCGCCGCGATCAGGCCCTTGGCGACGTCGATGAAATCGTTGAAGGTATTTTTGCGCGCGGTGGTCTTGCCCGCAAGATACCAGGCGCGCCCCAGATCGTCGCCGCCACGGACATGCGCGATCGCATAGATCATGCCGCGGTCGACCAGGCTGAGGCGGGTCGTCGAAAAACCCGGCGGGACGCGGTAACCGTAGCTGCCATAAACATAGAGGTGCATTGGCGCGCTGCCGTCGCGCGGCGTGCCTTTCTTGTACACCAGCGACACCGGCACCGGGGTGCCATCGCGCGCGGGCATGCTAACCAGTTCGGTTACATATTCCTCCTTGGCGTAACCGGATGGAATCTCCTGCACCTTCAGCGTTTCAAGCTTTTTGCCCGCGACATCGAAATCGAACACCGTGTCGGGGGTGACCATCGATTCATAGTCGAGCCGCAGCTTGTCCTGATGATATTCGGGATTGTCGCCAAGGCCCGCCACATAAGTCGCCTCGGGGAACTGGATCCGGCCGGTGGTCAGCGGCGCGTCATATTGGCGGATATCGACCTGATCGACGCCCTGCTCGCGCGATTCGAGGACGAAATAGTCGCGGAAGATTGCCAGCCCGGTGATGTAGGTTGCGTCCGAACCCGGGATCAGCGTTTTCCATTCGCCGGGCTTGGTGAGGCTGGCGGTGGCGACGCGGAAATTGGCGTGCTCGTCGTTGGTATAGACGTAGAGCGTCCCCTCGCGCTCATCGACGCTATATTCACGGCCTTTCTGGCGCGCCGAGACGAGCTGCGGTTTCGCTTCGGGATTGTCGGCAGGGAGGAGATAGACTTCGCTTGTTTCGTTATCGCCCGTCGCGATGACAATATAATTGTCCGCCGCAGTCTTGCCGATGCCGACGCCGAAACCGATGTCGGCCTCCTTGTAGAGCAATTTGTCGGCGCTCACCGGCGTGCCGAGCTTGTGCAGCCGGACATTGTCGGTGCGCCAATTCTCGTTGGCGAGGCCGTAGAGCAAGGCGTCGCTCTGCGCGGTCCAGACGAGCGATGACAGGGTACCGGGGATGACGTCGGGCAGGTCTTCCCACGTCATCAGATTCCTGAAGCGGACCTCGAAGCGCTCGGAGCCATTGTCGTCGACCGCATAGGCCATCAGCTTGCCGTCGGGGCTGATCGACACTTCGCCGAGGCGGAAATATTCCTTGCCCTTGGCCATCGCAACCTCGTCGAGGATGATTTCCGCATCGTCGGCTGCGACGGGCCGTCGATACCATTTCTTGTATTCGGCGCCTTCTTCATATTCGACCCAGTAAATCCAGTCGCCGTCCTTTTGCGGCACGCTCGAATCGGCTTCCTTGATCCGGCCCTTCATCTCCTGGAACAAGGTTTCGACCAGCGCGGCATGCGGCTTCATCGCCGCGTCGAAATAGCTGTTTTCGGCCTTCACATAATCGAGCACATCCTTGTCATCGATCACTGGATAACTCTCGTCCTTCAGCCAGTGGTACGGATCGGACAGCGTCTTGCCGTGCAGCGTCATTTCGTGCGGGCGCTTTTCGGCGACCGGTGTGGCGGACAGGGCAGGGGCTTCATTGGTCAATGCGGCGTCTTTCTGTTGGGCGAGCAGGGGCGATGATGCGACAAGCGGGGTGGCAATTGCCGCCAGAAACATCCAAATAGCGCGCATCGAAAAATCCCCCGCGGTGTCGCCCGATATGGGCGGGATCGTCAGCGATGTAGGAATAAGGAACGTCTGATGTCCAGCACCATCCATGCACAACGGCTCACCCGGGTTCGCGCCGAACTCGCCGCGCGGGGCCTCGACGGTTTTGTCGTGCCGATCAGCGACGAGCATATGAGCGAATATGTCGGTGATTATGCGCAGCGCATGGCGTGGCTCACCGGCTTTGGTGGCTCGGCCGGAACCGCGGCGGTGCTGCCGACCAAGGCCGCGGTGTTTATCGACGGGCGTTATACGGTGCAGGTGCGCGACCAGGTTGACGGGTCGCTGTTCGACTATGTCGGGGTGCCGCAGTCGAGCGTTGCGGAATGGCTCGGTACGAATGTCACTGCCGGGCAGAAGATCGGTTTCGACCCCTGGCTGCACGGCATCGACTGGGCGCGTGGTCTCGGCAATGCGCTGAAGGCCAAGGGCGCAACGCTGGTGGCGGTCGATGTGAACCCGCTCGACGCAGCGTGGGATGATCAGCCGGCGCCGAGTGCGGCGCCGGTCGCGGTGCACGATGTCGCGCTCGCGGGGCAGAGCGCCGTCGACAAGCGCGAAGTGATCGCCGACTGGCTGAAAGCGAACGGTCTCGACACCACGGTGATGACCGCGCTCGATTCGGTCGCCTGGACCTTCAACATTCGCGGCACCGACGTCAGCCACACCCCGGTCGGGCTGGCCTTTGCGTTGCTTCATGCCGACGCCACCGCCGACCTGTTCATCGCGCCTGAAAAGGTCACTGATGCGGTGCGCGCGCACCTCGGCAACAGCGTTCGCATCCATGATCGGGACGCGTTCGAGGCGGCGCTCGCCGACCTCAAGGACAAGAAGGTCGCGGTCGATCCCGACCGGGCCGTCGCGGCGATTTTCACCGCGCTCGAAGCTGCGGGGGCCAAGATCGAACGCCACCGCGACCCCGCGGTGCTGCCCAAGGCGATCAAGAACGACGTTGAGCTTGGCGGCACCCGCGCCGCGCACGTCCGCGACGGCGTTGCGGTGTCGCGCTTCCTGCAATGGATGGAGGATGTCGCTCCCCAAGGCGGGCTCGACGAACTCGGCGCCGCGGCGAAGCTGCGCGCGTTTCGCGAAGAGGGCGGCGGGCTTGTCGATCTGAGCTTCGACACGATCTCGGCCGCTGGGCCGAACGGCGCGCTGCCGCACTACAAGGTCGACGAAAGCACCAACCGCGCGATCGAGACCGGCACGCTCTATCTGGTCGATTCGGGCGGGCAGTACGCAGACGGCACGACCGACATCACGCGCACCATCGCGATCGGCGCGCCAACCGCCGAGATGCGCCGCCGCTTCACGCAGGTGCTGAAGGGGCATATCGCGCTCGCGACCGCGCGCTTTCCCAAGGGCACGCGCGGCAGCCAGCTCGACATCCTTGCGCGCCAATATCTGTGGGCCGATGGAGTCGATTATGCGCATGGCACCGGCCACGGCGTCGGTGCCTATCTCGCCGTCCACGAAGGCCCGCAGCGCATCGCCAAGCCCGCGGGCGGGCAGGCGGGGACTGAGGAGCCGCTTCACGCGGGGATGATCCTGTCGAACGAGCCCGGCTACTACAAGGCGGGCAGCTTTGGCATCCGTATCGAAAATCTGGTGATCGTCGTGCCGGTCAGCATCGACGGCGCCGAGGAGGATATGCTGGGGTTCGAGACGATCACCTTTGCCCCGATCGCACAAAATCTGGTCGAAACCGCCTTGTTGTCGCCCGCCGAGGCCGACTGGCTAGACGCCTATCATGCCGCGGTGCTCGAAAAGCTGGCGCCGGGGATGAGCGATGCCGATCGCGACTGGCTTGACGCCGCCTGCGCGCCGCTCGACCGCACCCCCGCCGCGCTTGCGGCCTGACGCGGCGATGGATCGCAGCAACTGGGATGTGCCGCGCGAGGATTTTCGGGTCCATGAGACGGTGCGGGTGCGTTTCAACGAAATCGACGGGCAGAACATCGTCTTCAACGGCAATTATCTGGTTTACGCCGATATCGGGGTGACAGAATATTTCCGCGCGCTCGGCGAAGGTCAGCCCGGTCCCTATTTTCACCAATATGGTACAGATATTCGCGAGGTGCATTGCGAGATCGACTATCATGGCTCGGCGCGGCTTGATGAGCGGATCACGATCGCGGCGCGGGTCAGCCGCTTCGAACGGACAAGTTTCACCGTCCATTGCGCCATTTTTCGGGACAGTGAACGGCTGACCGATATCGAGATCAGCTATGCGCATATCGACCTCGACAGCGGCGGGGCGACGCCGCTTCCGGGCAGTTTCATTGCCGAAGTGCGCCGATTCGAAAAGCGGACGCCGCTGCAAGAGTGATTCGCGAATCGCCGGGCGAGTGCGAATATCTGCATCTCTCAACCAAAAAGGTCGAAAAAAAAGGGCCACCCGAGGGTGGCCCATGAAAGTTTTGGGAGAGG
Organism: Sphingopyxis sp.; assembly: GCA_016463225.1. Taxonomy (GTDB): domain Bacteria; phylum Pseudomonadota; class Alphaproteobacteria; order Sphingomonadales; family Sphingomonadaceae; genus Sphingopyxis. The sequence continues at coordinate 40,514 of JAEMRT010000019.1, forward strand.
ATGCCTAAAAGGCATGCTCATATTGCAGCGCACAAAAAATTGTGCAACTGCGAAATAAGCATCTGCACTTGCATTTTTTGCAATCGTCGACGGCCACAACAATCATTTGGTGCAATCCTCGGCCCTCTCGCAAATTGCCGCGACATCGCCTAAATTGGTCCCATGGGAATGTTCAACAACGTCGATGTCGGCGGCGGCCTGTCCGATTTCTGGGCCTATATCCGTGCGCCGCGCCCGCATCGCTGGGCGAGCTGGGGACTCGCGGTCGTGCTGCCGCTCGTCATCTTTTATGGCTTTTCCGAGCATTTGATCCGCACCGAAGAGCCAAAGGCGCAGATCATCTATTTCGAAAACTGGTCGGCGGATCGCAGCGACGCCGAGATCCGCGCCGAATGGGTCGCGCGCGCCAAGGAAACCACGCGCGCCAACGCCGAAAAGCGCGCCGAATATCAGCGGCTCGCCGACATGATGGGGGTCGCATATGATTCGGCCGAGGCCGACAAGGTAACCCGCGAAACGCTCGGCGAAGCGGAGGCGGCGGCCGCGAAGCAGAAAAAGCCGGTCCCGGTCCAGCGCTCCACTCTGGCCGAGCGCGCGGCGCGTGGGTCGCCATCGCAAGTCGCCGACTGATCGCATGCAGCGCCCGTCCGCCGATACCGACTGGATGGCGGCCGCCATCGCGCTGTCGCAGCGCGGCCGGCCAGCGTCAGCGCCGAACCCCAATGTCGGTTGCCTGATCGTCAGCGATGGCGTCGTGGTCGCACGCGGCTGGACGCAGGCAGGCGGGCGTCCGCACGCCGAGGCAATCGCGCTGGCGCTGGCGGGTGATGCGGCGCGCGGCGCCACCGCCTATGTGACGCTCGAACCTTGCGCGCACGCCAGCTCGCGCGGACCCTGCTGCACCGACACGCTGATCGCCGCGGGCGTTGCGCGCGTCGTCATCGCCGCGCAGGATCCCGATCCCCGCACCGATGGCCAGGGTGTCGCACGACTACGCGAGGCGGGGATCGAGGTTGTCGCAGGCGTCCTAGCCGCCGAAGCGCGCGCCGCGATGGCGCCCTGGTGGACGCGGCAAGCCGCAAGGCGGCCGTTCGTCACGCTCAAGCTCGCAACCTCGCTCGACGGCTGCATTGCGATGGCTGACGGGTCGAGCCGCTGGATCACCGGCGATCGCGCCCGCGCGCACGGCCACCTCGAACGCGCGCGCCATCAGGCGATCCTTGTCGGGCGCGGCACGCTGGCGGCTGACAATCCCGGGCTCGATGTGCGACTGGCCGGATTGGAGGATCGCAGCCCGAAGAAGCTGCTGCTGACCTCGGGCAAAGCGCCAGCAGGCTGGACCGCCGTCGCTTCGCCCGATGCGATCGACGATGTCGATTCGGTGCTGGTCGAGGGCGGTGCCAGCGCGGCGTCGGCCTTCCTCGGCGCCGATCGCGTCGATCGCCTGCTCCTCTACCGCGCCCCGATCCTGATCGGCGGCGGCAAGCCCGCGCTGGGCGACATCGGGCGGACCGACCTTGCGGACGCGCATGGCCGCTGGTGCCTGACCGACAGCCGCCTGCTTGGCAGCGACCGACTCGACGTTTACGAGCGGGTCAGAGAAGGATAAGCGCTCCCCATGTTCACCGGCATCATCACCGACATCGGCACCGTTCGTTCGCGCGAGGATCGCGGCGACACGCGGCTGGTCATCGCGACCCGCTACGACACCGGCACCATTGACCTGGGGGCATCGATCGCCTGTTCGGGGGCGTGCCTGACCGTCGTCGACAAGGGCGCCGATGCGGACGGGCATTGGTTCGCGATCGATGCGAGCGCCGAAACGCTTGCCTGCACCGCAGCGGGAATGTGGGACGCTGGTCGCCGCCTGAACCTCGAACGCGCGCTGAGGGTCGGCGACGAGCTGGGTGGGCATATCGTCACCGGGCATGTCGATGCGGTGGGGACGATCGCGTCGGTTGTGCCGGTCGGCGACAGTGTGACGGTCACCGTTGCGGCGCCCGCCGCGCTGGCTCCGCATATCGCCCCGAAAGGGTCGATCACCGTCGATGGCGTGTCGCTGACCGTGAACGACGTCACCGACCAGCCCGATGGCAGCGCGCATTTCACGCTCAACATCATCCCGCACACGCAGGAAATGACGACGCTCGACGAGGCCGCGGCGGGGCGGTCGGTCAACCTCGAGATCGACATCCTCGCGCGCTATCTGGCGCGAATGCAGGCGCGGGGCTAAGCGTCGCCCCCGCGCAGGCGGGGCCGTCGTCGGGCTTGCTTTCCGTGACGGTGTAAAACTCCAGCGATCCCCGCCGGCGCGGGGACGACGATTAACCCTCGATCCACCCCGCTGCCAGTTCGGGATCGCTTGCGACCATCGACCGCCGCATCGCGAGCCTGCCGATTCGCAACAGTTCGGCCTTGCGCCGCGCCGGGGCGAGGTTGCAACTCGCCGCTTCGCGCATGACCGCGGCGCCATAGCGGTCGGCGATGATCAGGCCTGACGTTTCGGGGCGATAGTCGGGGGTGTCGAGGATCGCGGGGTCGAGCCCCGACGCCAATGCCCAGTAAAAGCGGTCGCACCAGTCGCAATAGTCGGGCCATTTGCCGTCGCCATGCAGGTCGGCGCGGCTGACCTTGATCTCGACAATGGTGATCTGACCCTTGGCGTCGATCGCGGTCAGGTCGGTGCGCCGCCCGTTGGGCAAAGGCACCTCGGGGATCGCGACCAGACCCTGCTGCGCGAACAGCCGGCACACGCCGCGCGCGACGTCCGCGGCGGTCATCAGGTCGCTCGCCATCGCTCAACTATGCTCAGAAGGGGACGTCGTCGTCCAGATCGTCGTCGAAGGGCGGGCGTCCGCCGCCGCTGCCGCCGCCGGACGATCCGCCCGAACCGCCGCCCTGGTTCCAGCCGCCGCCTGAGCCGCCGCCCGAAGACCCGCCGCCATTGCCCCAGCTATCCTCGCCGCCGCCGCCGCGCGATCCGCCGCCGCCACCCGGGGCGCCGTCGAGCATGGTAAGCGCGCCGCCGATACCGGCGATCACGACTTCTGTGGTATATTTGTCGTTGCCGTCGCGGTCCTGCCATTTGCGGGTGCGCAGCGAACCTTCGATGTAAACCTTCGAGCCCTTTTTCAGATAGCGTTCGACGACCCCGACCAGACCTTCGCCGTTGATCACGACATTATGCCATTCGGTGCGCTCCTTACGCTCACCGGTCATGCGGTCTTTCCACTGTTCGGAGGTCGCGATGCGGATGTTGGCGATCTTGCCGCCATTCTGGAACGACTTGATTTCAGGATCAGCGCCCAGATTGCCGATCAAAATTACCTTGTTGACGCTGCCAGCCATGCCGCTCCGCTCCGCTTGAATGTTGGAAGGATCAGCCTAGTCCAAAGGCAACGGCTGTCCAGTATGTGATACCAGCAGCGGCATAGGCGAGCGCGAACAAATAGCCAACCATGAAGAGGGGCCAGCGCCACCCATTTGTTTCCCTACGGGTGATCGCGATCGTCGAAATGCACTGCGGCGCGAACACGAACCACGCCAGGAACGCGAGCGCGGTGGCGATGCTCCAGCGGCCCTGCAAGCGTTCGCTCAGCGACTGCGCCATCGCTTCTTCATCGTCGCCCGCCTCGATCGCATTGGCGGTGGCGAGCGCCGACACCGCTACCTCGCGCGCCGCCATCGCGGGGATCAGCGCGAGCGCGATGTCATGGTTGAACCCGATCGGCGCGACGATGACTTCCAGCCCGCTCGCGATGCGGCCGGCGACGCTGTAATCGACCTGGCTCTGCGCGCTGTCGGTCGGCACCTTGGGATAGCTCAGCAACAGCCACAGCGCGATCGTGGTGACAAAGATGATCGTGCCGGCGCGGCGCAGGAAGATCCACGCGCGTTGCCACAGTGCGATGCCGACATCGCGCAGCCGCGGCCATTGATAGCGCGGCATTTCCATCATGAAGCCCGCGGCATTGCCCTTGGCGACGGTCCGGCGCAGCACCAGCGCGACGACGAGCGCGCCGACGATGCCCGACAGGTAGAGCCCGAACAGCACCAGCCCCTGCAGTCCGACGGGCGAGCCGCCGACGTTGGTGTTCGGGATGAAGGCGCCGATGATCAGTGTATAAACCGGCAGCCGCGCCGAACAGGTCATCAGCGGCGCGATCAATATCGTCGTCAGCCGGTCCTTCGCATCGGGGATCGCGCGCGTCGCCATGATCCCGGGGACCGCGCAGGCAAAGCTCGACAGCAGCGGAATGAAGCCACGACCCGACAATCCGACCTTGGCCATGATGCCGTCCATCAGGAACGCGGCGCGGGTCATATAGCCCGACGCTTCGAGCAGCAGGATGAAGAGGAACAGGATCAGGATCTGCGGCAGGAAGACGATCACCGACCCGACCCCGCCGAGGACGCCCTCGATGATCAGTCCGCGCAGGAAACCGTCGGGCAGCGCCGCGGTCACGGCTTTCTGCAAGGCCGCGATACCGCCCTCGATCCAGCCGATCGGCGCTTCGGACCAAGCATAGACCCCCTGGAACATCACGAACATCAGCGCCAGCAGGATCAGGAACCCGGCGACCGGATGTAGCACGACTGCATCGACGCGCCCGGTCCAGCGGCGCACCGGGGTTTCGAACAGCGTCGCGGCGCGCGCGATCGCCCGCGCCCGTTGGTGCAGCGCGACGTCGGACGGCGGCGGTGCGGGCTGGGCGATGGCTTGCGTCTGGTGCGAGAGGATCGCGCCGTCGACCGCCGCGAGCAGGTCGGTCAGCCCGCGCTTGCGCACCGCCACGGTCGGCACCACCGGCACGCCGAGTTCGCGCGACACGATTGCGGGGTCGAGCGTCAGTCCGTCGCGCTCCGCCAGATCGAGCATGTTGAGCGCGACCACCGTCGGCAGCCCGAGCGCGATCAGTTCGAGCGCGAAGCAGAGATGATTGTCGAGGTTGGCAGCATCGACGACGACGATGAGTGCGTCGGGGCGCCGTTCGCCCGCCTGCTGACCCAGCACGACATCGCGCGTCACCGCCTCGTCGGGACTGGCGGGGGTCAGGCTGTAACTACCGGGCAGGTCGACCAGCGACACGGGGCGCCCGTCGGCAAAGCTGGCGTGGCCCGCTTTGCGTTCGACCGTGACGCCGGGATAATTGGCGATCTTCTGCCGCGCGCCCGTCAGCGCGTTGAACAGGCTCGATTTGCCGGCATTGGGATTGCCGACCAGCGCGATCGTCGGGATGGCAGCGGTCATGATGCAGCCGGCGCCACTTCGATCATCGCCGCCTGTCGCGCGCGGATGATCACCTGCATCCGCCCGATCGACAGCGCGAGCGGGTCGCGCGAAAACAGGCTGCCGCGGTGCAGCGGGGTAACTTCGATCCCCTCCATCAACCCGAATTCGCGCAGCCGCCGACCCTCGTCAACCGACATATGATCCCAATCGATACGGGAAATGCGGACAGCGACGCCGAGCGGCGCGGAATCGAGCTTTGGGTTCATTTGCTAGCGATTATCAATAACAGACGGGCGGCGCCAGTCCCTTGTGCGTCGCGGCTAGCGCCCCGGATAGCGCAGTCGCCCGACAAAGCGGGCAAGGCTGGGGCGTTCGATGCCGCGCGATGCGCGGCGATACTTCCAGCTTTCGAAGCGCATGACCTGATCGATCCGGCGCGCCAGAAAGGCGCGAGTGTCGGCGAAACCGTCGCTCTCGTCGTTCAGAAACACCGCCATCGTCGAGGCATAGACTGCGCCAAGGATCGCCCGCTTGCTGTAGTGATTATAGTCGGTCGCGGTGTCGCCCGCGAGCCGCCACATGATGTCGGCGCTGCGCCAGCCGAGCTTGGCCGCGAAGGGAACATTGGTAGGGAGCGCCAACAGCGCCAGTGCGCGGCGCAGCGATTCGCGGCCGGGTGCGAGCAGGTCGATACGCGTTTCGACGAGGGTGGTGATGCGTTCGCGAATCTTGAGCATCGCCAGCTTTTCGGCGGGCCATTTCGCCGCCATGCGATCGTCGATGTCAGCGAACCAGGCATCGACCATATCGCGCCCGCCGCCCGGAAAGGCGAGGCGCGCGATGTCGGGATCGACCGCGGCGCGGCGCGCGGCGTCGGCGAGCGCGGCGGCGCCAAAGCCGTCGAACGCCGCCGACGACGCAATCAGCGGTGCGAGCGCGGCGCGGATTTCATCGAGGGTCGGATCGGCGGGAAGGATTGAGGCCATGGCCATCAGATAGGCGCTGTGCGGCGGCTCGGCAACCGGATCAGCACCAGCGCAGCGCCGACCAGCATGCCGCCGAAAATGTCGATCGGGCCGAGCAGCTCGCCGAACGCCAGCCATCCCGCCAGCGCGGCGACCGCGGGCTGGACGAGCAGGGTCAACCCGATCACGAGTGGCGAGAAGCGCGGCAGCGACCACGTCATCAGCCCCTGCCCGATGATCTGGCTGGTCAGCGCGAGCAGGATCAGCGGGGTCCAGTTCTGTGGCATGATCGTCTCGCCCAGCGCGAGCGCGGTGCCGAGCAGGATCGGAACGCAGACGAGCGAGGAAATCGCGAGCGCGGTCCACGGCTCGAGCGCCCCGCGCACCCGAAGCATCAAAAGGACATAGACGGTATAAAGCACCCCCGCGAGCAGGCTGAGCAGGTCGCCGACCAGATAGGCGGGCGACAGTTCGTAACTTTGCCCCATGAGCAACGCCGACCCGGCAAAGGCGAGCAGGATTGCCAGCGCCTGCCACCCGCGCGGCCAGCTGCGCGCGAGAAAAATGCCCCAGATTACGAGCAGCAGGCTGGCGCAATTGCCGAACAGCGTCGCGTTGGCGACCTTGGTCTGGAGGATGCCGATATGCCAGGCGGCGAGGTCGAGCGCGAAAAAGATGCCCGCGGCGCTCGCGACCAGAATCGCGCCGCGCGGCGGTAACCGCCCGCCGCTCTCGCGCCACGCCAGCGCGAGCAGGAAGGGCAGAGCGATCGCCATGCGCCAGAAGGCCGAGGCGGTCGGCCCGGTGTCGGCGAGGCGGACCAGCAGCGCGCCGATCGACAGCGAAATATTGCCCGCGAGCAGCGCCAGAAACGCCCAGCGCCCTACGCCCGGCGTCGCGGTGTCTTTCTCGTCGAGGCTTTCGATCTTGGCTGTCATTTAGATTTTCTTTTGATACTGACCATTGTGCAGGCACCGCGGCGACCATAGCTTTGCGGGCCATAGCGGCGCCCCGATCGGTCGTCGCCGGAAATTTGGAACGTGGAGGATTTATGGCCGTATCGCTTTTCGACCCGATCAAGCTGGGCGCCATCGCGGCGCCGAACCGCATCATCATGGCGCCGCTGACCCGCGGCCGCGCCGGTCCGGGGTTTGTCCCGACCGAACTCGCGGTCGAATATTATCGCCAGCGCGCCTCGGCGGGGCTGATCATTTCGGAAGCGACGGGCATTTCGCAGGAAGGCCTCGGCTGGCCGTCGGCGCCCGGCCTGTGGACCGAGGCGCAGGTCGAAGGCTGGAAGCCGGTGACCGACGCCGTCCATAAGGCGGGTGGCCGCATCGTCGCGCAGCTGTGGCACATGGGCCGCCTCGTCCATTCGGTGTTCAACGACGGCAAGCCGCCGGTGTCGGCCTCGGCGACGCAAGGCGAGGGCCGGGCGCATACGCCGGTCGGCCGCCGCGATCTTGAGATCGCGCGCCCGCTCGAGCTAGCCGAAATTCCGCGGTTGATCGCCGATTATGCCAAGGCCGCCGAGAATGCGAAGCGCGCCGGGTTCGACGGGGTCCAGCTCCACGGCGCCAACGGCTATCTGATCGACCAGTTCCTGCGCGACAACAGCAATTTGCGCGATGACGATTATGGCGGCCCGGTCGAAAACCGCATCCGCTTGCTGCGCGAAGTGACCGAAGCGCTGATCGGCGTCTGGGGCGCCGACCGCGTCTCGGTACGTCTGTCGCCCAATGGCAATTCGCAGGGCGTCGATGACAGCAATCCGGAGCCCCTGTTCACCGCTGCTGCTGCGGCGCTCGATTCGCTCGGTATCGGTTTCCTCGAACTGCGCGAACCCGGCCCCGATGGCACCTTTGGCAACACCGACGTTCCCAAACAATCGCCCGCGATCCGCAAGGCGTTCAAAGGTCCGCTGATCCTCAACAGCGACTATGATCTCGACAAGGCCAAGGCGGCGCTGGCGAGCGGAGTGGCGGACGCAATCGCCTTTGGCCGCCCCTATATCGGCAACCCCGATCTGGTCGAACGCATCCAGAGCGGCGCCGAATGGTCGGCCGATAATCCGCAAACCTGGTATTCGCCGGGTGCCGAGGGTTACATCGACTATCCGGCACTGGTGGACGCTTAGAAAATCAATCGTCGCCCCCGCGAAGGCGGGGGCCGCTGTCGGACTGATGCATCATCGGAAGCGTGAACCGACGGCGGCCCCTGCCTGCGCAGGGGCGACGATCAATTTCGTTCCGCAATCGCCTTGTCGACGATCCCGGCGCCCAGCGGGCCGAGGATATTGCTGCCAAAGCGGAACAGCAGGAAGCCGCCAACGAACAGCAGTACGGGCTGAATGATCAGTGCAACAATCGCCGCGATCACCGCGACAACGAACAGCGTGACGAAGCCACCGCTCAGCGTCTGCTGACCCTTCGGACCCAGCTCGATCGTGCGCGGGCCTTTGGAATCCCACCATTTGCCGGTGACGATCATCTTGCGGGTGCCGCTTTGCGGCGCCTGACGGCTGGGGACGCGCGCAGGGGTTGGAGGGGTATCGGCCTTCAGCGCTGGCCGGTCTTTTGACTCGGTTGCCCACGGCCGCTTGCCCCGCTCAGCCGTCGCGGCGGTAGCGCGCGGCTTGGCGGGGTGTGCCGCCTGTTGTTGGTTCGGCGCAGGCCGCGCGCTCAACCCCGATTCGGCGCGCGCCGCGGCGGACAGGTCGGGCGCAGTGACCCGTCGTTCAGGACGGACCGGCTCGATCCCTAAATTGCGATCGTGTATCTCCATGCGCTCGGCGGCGCTGAGCGGAGTCTGGCCGGTTTCCTTGTCGATCACCACCAGCCGACCGCCGCGCTCGACGACGGAAAAACGGCTGGGGGGCGGGCGATCAACCAATGCCGAATTGTTCCTTCAGGGCCAGCATGGCGAGCGCGGCCTTTGCCGCTTCGCCGCCCTTATCCTTGCGCGTCTTGTCGGCGCGCGCAAGCGCCTGTTCGTCATTCTCGACCGTGAGGATGCCATTGCCGATCGCGAGGCCATCGAGCGTCAGCGCCATGATGCCGCGCGCGCTTTCGTTCGACACGACCTCGAAATGATAGGTTTCGCCGCGGATGACGACGCCGAGCGCGACATAGGCGTCGTAGCGCCCGGTATCGGCGGCGAGCGAGATTGCCGCGGGGACTTCGAGCGCGCCGGGGACGGTCACCGTCTCATGGCTGTGTCCATCGGCGTCGAGCGCGCTGCGCACGCCATCGAGCAGCATGTCGTTGAGCTCTGAATAGAAACGGGCTTCGACGATCAGTACATGCGCCATTATGCGGCCTCCCCGGGGATCGAGCGCTCGCCGACGACCGACAGGCCATAGCCCTCCAGCCCGACAAGATTATTGTGCGACGGCGTCAGCAATTCCATTTCGTGGACGCCGAGGTCAGCGAGAATCTGGGCGCCGATGCCATAGGTGCGAAGGTCCATGCCGCCGGTCGGCGGCGGGGTCGCCTCGGCCTCGGCCGATCCAGGCAGCGGGCGCATCAGCATGACGATCAGGCCCGCGCCGGCTTCGCCGATCGCCTCCATCGAGCGTTGCAGACGGCGCTTCTTTGGACCGGGGCGACCCATGATGTCGTCGAAGATCGACACCGGGTGCATGCGGACCAGCGTCACCCCGGCGGGGTCGACTGCGCCTTTTTGCAGCACCAGATTGACGCTGCCGTCGATCTTGTTGCGATAGGATTTGAGCCGCCAGTCGCCGCCATAGTCCGATTCGAACGGATCGTCGGCCACGCATTCGACCAGCCGGTCGTTGCGGTGGCGGTACGCGATCAGGTCGGCGATCGTCCCGATCTTCAGCCCGTGGCGTCGCGCAAACGGGATCAGATCGTCGAGCCGCGCCATCGACCCGTCATCGTTCATGATCTCGCAGATCACCCCCGAGGGGTTGAGTCCGGCGAGCCGCGCGATGTCGACCGACGCCTCGGTATGGCCAGCGCGCACGAGCACGCCGCCGTCGCGCGCGATCAGCGGGAAGACATGGCCGGGGGTAACGATATCGTCGCGGCCTTTGCTCGCGTCGATTGCGACCGACACGGTGCGGGCGCGGTCGGCGGCCGAAATGCCGGTGGTCACCCCCTCGCGCGCCTCGACCGAGGTGGTGAAGGCGGTTTCGTGACGGGTGCCGTTCTGGCGGCTCATCAGTTCGAGCCCGAGCTGATCAACCCGTGCCTTGGTCAGCGTCAGGCAGATCAGCCCGCGGCCGTGGGTCGCCATGAAATTGACCGCGTCGGGGGTCGCCATCTGCGCCGGGATGACCAGATCGCCCTCATTCTCGCGATCCTCGTCATCAACGAGGACGAACATCCGGCCGTTGCGCGCCTCGGCGATAATCTCTTCAGGGGTTGCCATCGGCGACAGGTCGCTGCCGTGCGCGAGCCAGTTTTCCAGCTTGCGCAGCGTTTCGGCGGTGGGGTTCCAGCCGGGCGAATCGAGGTCGCGCAGGCTGTTGGCGTGGAGACCTGCGGCGCGCGCGAGGCCAGAACGGGACATGGCCCCGTCGTCGACAATGCCGCGGATGCGGTCGATGAGCTGTGTGGACATGGTCGCCATGTCTCACACTGTAGTGTGATTGTCAATCGGGATATCACATTGTCCGGATCAATTGGGTCCGATACTCGGGCCGAGGTCACGGCCCGGTCCGCCGACTTTTGCTTCGAGAATCGTGATGATCTGCCCCGTGCGGTCGTCGCGCTTGGCATAATCGCGGGCGCTCATGCCAGTGGCATGGTCGGCCTTGTCGGGATTGGCACCGCGCCGCATCAGCAGGCGCACCATCGCGACATTCTTGGTCTGCACCGCGAGGATCAGCGCGGTTTCGCCGCGGCGGTTGGTCTGGTCGACCGGTGCCTTGGCATTGAGTAATTCCTCCGCGCCATCGGTGAAATTGAGCAGCGCGGCGTGCATCAGCGGGGTCATGCCCTGGCGGTCGGCGATTGCCGGGTCGGCGTCCTTGGCGAGCAGGAAGCGCAGCCAGGTCGCGTCACGGCGCTTGGCAACGATGGCGAGCGCGGTCTCGCCGTTTTCGGGATGCCTGGTGTTGATCAGCGACGCATCATCCTTCAGCGCCTCGGTCGCTTTGGTGCCGTCGCGGTCACCGACCGCCTGCAAAAAGGCATAGCCACCGCGGAACTGCGCCTGAACGGGGCCGGGGAGCAGCGTTGCCGTCACGACGAGGGCCAACAGGAAGGCGGCGAGACGAAACTCCGCGCGTCGGAACATGATCTGGGTGACCCTTGGCAAGCACCGCCGCAACATCGCGACGAGAATGGTTGATTTTCGCGGGCTAGCCGACCAAGGCTGGCCCCATGATGAATATCGCGAATATGGGACAAAAGCTTGTCCGTGCAAGCCTGATCGTCGCTTTCGGCGCGACGCTGGCGGGATGTGGCGGCCCGGTTGACGCGCCGCCCGCGACCCCGCCGCTCGAAGGTGCGCGGATCGGTGGGCCGTTCATCCTCACCGACCAGAATGGCAAAACCGTCCGCGACAGTGATTTTATCGGCAAATACCGCCTCGTCTATTTCGGCTACAGCTTTTGCCCCGACATCTGCCCGGTCGATTTGCAAAAGCTGATGCGCGGGCTGGCGCAGTTCGAAAAGTCCGATGCCGCGCGCGGGGCCAGGATCGCGCCGCTGTTCATCACCGTCGATCCGGCGCGCGATACGCCCGCGGCGTTGAAGCCGTTCGTGGCGCGTTATCATCCGCGCCTGCTCGGGCTGACCGGCACCCCCGAACAGATCGCGACAGTCGCCAAGGCCTATGTCGTCACCTATAACAAGGTCGATGGCTCGGCCCCCGACCGCTATCTGATGGCGCACAGCCAGCTTGCCTTCCTGATGGACCCGGCGGGCAAGCCGCTGGCGCTGCTGCCGCTCGACGACCCGGCAACCGATACCGATGAGGGCGCGCCCGCCGCGGTCGCCGCCGATCTGGCGAAATGGGTCCAGTGACCAGCGCCGCGGCGCCCCGCCCCTTTTGGGAAGCGCCGCTAGCCAGCCTCGACGCCGGGCAGTGGGAAGCGCTGTGCGACGGGTGCGGCAAATGCTGCCTGCACAAGGTCGAAGATGAAGATACGGGGCGGATCTATCCGACGAATGTCGCGTGCCGCCTGCTCGACCTGACCACCGCGCGCTGCGGCGATTACAAGCATCGCCGCCGTCACGTTCCTGATTGTCTGACGCTGACCAAGGCCAAGGTCGGTACCATCGAATGGCTGCCGCAAAGCTGCGCCTATCGGCTGCGCGCCGAGGATCGGCCGCTCCCCGCATGGCATTATCTGGTGTCGGGCGATCGTGATGCCGTCCACCGCGCCGGTCAGTCGATTGCCGGCTGGACGGTCAGCGAGGATGTCGCGGGGCCGCTGGAAAATCACCTTGTCGAACGCGTGGTTTAATTCGCGCGCCGAGGCGCCGCACATTCAGGTCGGTGACGATGCCTGGCCGGTGCGCGTCGTCCAGCACGCGCAGTCGCGGCGCTATCGCCTCGTCTTCGACGCCGCGCGCGGCCAGTTGCGGCTGACGGTGCCGCGCCGCACCAATGTCCGCGCCGCGCTGAAATGGGCGAGCGAGCAGCAGGAATGGCTGGCCGAACAGGTGGGCAAGGCGGCGCTGCCGGTAATCGTCGGCCCCGGCGCGTCGGTACCCTTCCTGGGCATTGATCGTCAGATCGACTGGATCCCGACGGCGCCGCGCGCGATTGTTCTCGCACCCGATACGTTGTGCGTTGGCGGTCCCGCGGAAACGGTCGGACGCCGCGTCGAACGCTGGTTAAAGGGCCAAGCGCTTGCATTGCTCGAGCGCGAGAGCCGCGAGATTGCCGGGCGGGCCGGGCTGGCGGTCGGGCGTGTCGGGGTCGGCGATCCGCGCAGCCGCTGGGGCAGCTGCACCCACGATGGCGACCTGCGCTACAGCTGGCGGCTCGTGATGGCGCCCGACCATGTCCGGCGCGCAACGGTGGCGCACGAGGTCGCGCATCTGCAACATATGGACCATGGCGCCGCGTTCCACGCGCTGGTCGACGAACTGCACGACGGTGATGTTACCGCGGCGCGCGGCTGGCTGCGCCGCGAAGGGCGCGGACTCCACCGCTATCGTTTCAGTTGAAATCTCCCGGTTGCGGTCGCTGCGGCGGCGGTGATTTGGTGACCGGCGGCGCGGTCTTTGGCGCCGTAATCACTTTTGGCTGTGCGCCGTTTTCGCCGGATCCACGCCGCCCGGTCTGCTCCTCGATCCATTGCTGGTCGAGCACCGGGCCGTCTTCGGGCGGCGGCGGCGCGGCTTCTTCGGGCGGGCGCATGTCATAGGGCAGCTCGATCGGCATGCCATTCTCGTCGACCAGCGCGCCTTCGCCGGGTTCGCCCATATAGGCTTCGCCTTCGTCCTCAAGCTGCCATTCGGGCAGCTTCACTTCGGTGTCGAACGCCTCGACCGGGCGCCGCGCGACCGCGACGCGCATATAATCGGCAAAAGCCTGCGCCGGGGCGCGGCCGCCCTGCAGGCCGCCGACCGCCTTGGCATCGTCGCGGCCCATCCAAACCCCGGTGGTCAGCCCGCTCGAAAAGCCGAGGAACCAGCCGTCCTTGTTGCTCGACGTCGTGCCGGTCTTGCCCGCGACGGGGCGACCGATCTGCGCCGCGCGGCCGGTGCCGGTGTTGACCGCGGTTTGCAGCAGGTCGGTGATCCCCGCGGCGACCCAATTGTCGACCAGCACCTGGCCGCGGGTCGCGGGGCGCTGATACAGCAGGCGCCCGTCGGCGGTCGTCACCTTGGTGATGCCATAGGGCTCGACCGAAATACCGCCGCGCGACACCGCGGCAAAGGCGGCGGCCATGTCGATCACCCGCACCTCGGCGCTGCCCAGCACCATCGACGGGTGGGTGTTGACCGGGGTGGTGATGCCGAATCGCCGCGCCATGTTGGCGACTGCCGAGAAACCGACCTCGTCGCCGAGCTTGGCCGCGACGGTGTTGACCGAATAGGCAAAGGCGCTGCGCAGATCCATCGTGCCGGCAAAGCGCCCCGACGAGTTGCGCGGCGACCAGCCGTTGATCGTCACAGGTTCGTCGACCACCGGATCGTCGACCTTATATCCCGCCTCGAGCGCCGCCATATAGACGAACAGCTTCCATGCCGACCCCGGCTGACGCAGCGCCTGCGTCGCGCGATTGTAGTTCGACGTGACATAATCGGTGCCGCCGACCATCGCGCGCACCGCGCCGTCGCGGTCGAGCGAAACCAGCGCGCCCTGCACCCCGCGCGGGGTGTTCGCCTGGATCGATGCGGTCGCCGCGCGCTGCATATTGAGGTCGATCGTGGTGTAAACGTCGAGCGCCTCGCTGCCCTCGTCGATCAGCATGTCGAGCTGCGGCAGCGCCCAGTCACTGAAATAGCGGGCGCTGTTCTGCCCGGTTTCCTGCGCCAGCTGGACATCGGCGGGTTTCGCGCTGTCGGCCTGGCTCTGGGTGATCACCCCGGCATCGACCATCACGCCGAGAACGACCCCGGCGCGGCCGAGCGCGGCGGAAGCGTCGGCGGTCGGCGAATAGCGCGACGGCGCCTTCACCAGCCCGGCGACCACTGCGGCCTCGGACAACGACATTTCGGTCGCGCTATGCCCGAAAAAGCGGCGCGAGGCGGCATCGATGCCGTAACTGCCGCCGCCGAAATAAACTTTGTTCAGATAAAGTTCGAGGATCTCGTCCTTCGAGAATTTCCATTCGAGCGCCATCGCGAGGATCATTTCGCGCGCCTTGCGGCGGAAATCATAGCTGTTCGACAGAAAGACGTTGCGCGCCAGCTGCTGGGTGATCGTCGAGGCGCCCTGCAGGCGCCGCCCGCTGCCGCGGTTCTGCACCGCGACCGCGGCGGCGCGCGCCATGCCGACGGGGTCGAGTCCCGGGTGATAGCGAAAGCGCCGATCCTCGACCGCGACCATCGCATCCTGCATCACCTGCGGCGTTTCGCGCAAGCTGAGCCAGCGGCCGTAGTTGGGGCCGATCGACAGGAAGACCGTGCCGTCGGCGGCGCGGACGCGGATCGTCTGCCCTGCGGGCGATTTCTTGAGCTCTTCAAAGCTTGGCATCCGCTGTACGGCGATGCCGACCGCGACCGCCAGCGCGACAAGGCCGACGACCGCGAGGCCGAGGCCCCAGCGGAAGAGCCGCCGCACCCAGATCCGAAACCGCGACGGCGCGCCGGTGTCGGACGCGCGCGGGCCTTTGCCCGAAGATGATGATTTTCCTGACGATGGCGGCTGTCGGTCGCGGCGCAAAGCGATGTATTCCTTCCCTCGCTGCGCCCTGTCGCGACAGCCCGTTTGACGTCAGCCCCCCGACGACGGCTGGTTCAGTCGTCGTCGGTGTTGGCGTCATCCTGCCCGCGCCCCGCGAAGTCAAGCGCCGCGCTGTTGATGCAATAGCGCAGCCCGGTCGGTCCGGGGCCGTCGGGGAAGACATGGCCCAGATGACCTTCGCATTTGGCGCAGCGCACTTCGGTGCGGACCATGCCGTGGCTGGTGTCGGTCAATTCCTTGACGGCCCCACCCTCGGCGGGCGCGGTATAGCTCGGCCAGCCCGAGCCGCTATCATATTTGGTGCGGCTGTCGAACAGCGGCTCGCCGCAACCCGCGCAGCGATACAGGCCGTCGCCCTTGTGATCGGTATATTTGCCGGTGAAGGCGCGTTCGGTGCCGCCCTCGCGCAGCACATGATGCGCCATCGGGTCGAGCGCGGCGTCGGGTTTCGGGTCGGTCATGATGGATTTCTCCTGAAGTGCAGGCCGATGTGCGGCGGCACCTGTGTTGCCGCCAATATCGGATCGAAACCGCGCCGCTGCAAGGGGGCCGCGCTCAACCGGCCGTGATCCGCGTTGCTTGTGACATCCAGCGGACGAGCGACGGGAAGGCGGACGCGAGGGAGGTCAATACGCCCGCCGTGTGGGGATTCTCCCCCGCGCGCCAGACCGTGTTCGCGATGGCAAAAGGCCGTGCCATGCGCGCCGCGAGGGCGCGCTGAAACGCGGGTGCGGCATCGCCACCGCCGTGACGCCACGCCGCCGCCGCCGCGTCGCCGCTGGCGAGCGCCAGTCCCATACCTTCGCCTGCAAGGCTGGGGATGACCCCTGCCTGATCGCCGAGGCGGAACAGGCCCGGTTCGGTATCGGCGGTGCGCCAGCCATAGGGGACATGCCCGATCGCATCGATGGGACGCGACCAGTCGGCAAACGCCAGTCGCTCGCCGAGCATCGGATGCGCGGCGCCGAGCGCGCGGAGCAAAGCCGCCGGGTCGCCCCTCGCTTCGTCGAGCCGTGACTTGTGGGTGGCGAGGCAGAGGTTTGCGCTGCCGTCCTCCTGCCGCACCAACCCGGCATAGCCGCGATCGAACAGGTGCAGCTCGACCGCATCGCCGATCAGCCGGTCGAGCGCGGTATGGGGCGGCAGCCGCAGCCGCATTCCCATCACCGGGTCGTTCTGTTGCCAAGACGCAGCTTCGCGCGGCTGTCCGCGAAAGCCGTGCTTGCCCGCGGCGAGGAAGAGCGCGGGCGCGGTGAGCGTTGCGCCATCGCGGGTCTGGACCGCGGCGCCATCGATTGTCGTCGCATGCACGCCGCGCTGCAAATCGGCCCCGGCAGCGACTGCCGCCGCCTGCAAGACCGTGTCGAGGCGGCGTCGCGACACCCCCATCGCCGCTTGCGGCAGGCTGGTCTCGCTGCGGCGCGACCCGGCAAACAGCCGCACCCGCCCGACTTTCTGCCCGCCCAGCGCGGCGCGATCGATGCCGAGCGCATCGAGCCGCGCCAGCGACTGCCAGCTCAAAAATCCGCCGCACAGCGCATCGCCCGTTTCGCGCGTCCGTTCGAGCAGCAGTGTCTTTGCCCCCGTTCGCGCCAGCCCGATCGCCGCGGCGGTCCCGGCGGGTCCGGCGCCGATGACGATTGCGTCGGTCACCGGATGCGCTCGACGCACAGTCGATAGGGAAAGCTGCGGAAGATCCGCGCGTGGGTGGCGGTTTCGGGCAAAGCTTCGGCCAGCATCGCCTGCCATTCGGCGCGGCGGAAGCTGCGCCCGACCGATAGCTGGCCGTCGCGGCGGACGATCGGATCGACCAGCGCGAGCGCCGCAAGCAGCGGATAGCCGGCAAAAGGCAGGCGCTGGCGGTGGAGGTCGTTGACCAGCCAGCCGCGCCCGCTCTCGGCATCCATGAAGCGCAGGAACTCGCTGCGCTGGGCGGGTGTCATATGATGGGTGACGAGGCTGGAGAGGATGATGTCCCACCCCTGCCCGGCCAGATCGCGATAGTCGCCGGTGATCAGCTGCGCCCGCCCACCAAGTCTGGCTTCGGCCACCGAGGTGCTTTTCGGGTTGAGATCGATCCCGACCAGGTCGAGCAAGACGCCGCGCTTGGTCCCCCAGCGATGGATCCGCGCCAGCATGTCGCCGCTGCCGAAACCGACATCCAGGATACGCCATGGCCGGTCCCCAACCCCGCGCGCGGCAACGCGGCCCAGAAAACCGAGCGTCGGGCGCGCCGCCAGCGTCAGCGCGTTGATCCGCGACAGGTCGGCGAGCACTTTGGTATAGCGCGCGGGCGCCAGCTCGGCCGCGTCCATCTCCTCCTCCGCGTCGATCGGCGCGCGAAGGCTGGTGATGGGGTTCATGCCGTGAAGCGGATCGCTTCGGCGGCGAGCCCGGGGCCGAAAGCGATCGCCAGCCCGTCGCCCTTCGCATCGCGCGCCATCATGTCGGCGAGCACGAACAGGATCGTCGCCGACGACATATTGCCAAAGCGCGCGAGCACGGCGCGGCTGTCGGACAGCGCTGCCGCCGGGACGCCAAGCGCCGCCTCGACAGCGTCGAGTACCGAGCGCCCGCCCGCGTGAACCGCGAGCAGCGGCGGCGGATCACCGGCGCCGAACAACTGGTTTCGTACCGCGGGTGCCGACAAAGCGTCGCGCAGCCGCCCCGGCACTTCGCCCGACAGCTGCATCGCAAAGCCGGTGTCGCCGATGTCCCAGCGGATCAGGTCGGCGCTGTCCTCCAGCGCCAGACTCGCGCCCTCGCCCAATTCGAACCCGACCGGATCGGCCGACACAATTGCCGCCGCCGCGCCGTCGCTGAACTGGAGCATGGCGAGCAAAGGTTCGGGGGCGTCTTCGAGTTGCAGGTGCAGTGTCGACAATTCGACGCTGACCACCAGCACGACCGATTGCGGCTCCGACCGCACGATATGCCGTGCGGTGCGCAGCGCGGTGACCCCGGCGTAACAGCCCATGAAACCGATCAGCACACGCTCAACCGTCGGCGAGAGGCCCAGCCGCCGCGCAAGGGTCTGGTCGATCCCAGGCGCGACAAAGCCGGTGCAGCTCGCGACGACGATATGGGTGATTCGCGCCGCATCGAACGCCTCGCCGAGCCCGGCAATTGCCTGCATCGCCAGCTCTGGCGCATGGTCGGCATAAGCGCGCATTCGCGTCGACGTCGGCGGCAGGCCGGGAACATCGTAAAATCCGCCCGCCGCGACCGGCGATCCGCCATTCGATGTGGGAGGCAGCACCGACCAGCGATGATCGATCCCCGACCGCGCGGTCATCCGCGAAAAGACGGCACGGACGCGCTCATCGGCGAGCCGCGGGGTCGCCCAATCGATAAAGGCCTGATGGATGTCGTGGCCCGGCACCGCAGTGGCGAGCGCGTTCAGCCGGGGGGACGGCAGGGGTGTGGTCATCGCGCACATGTGGCCGAAAAGCGCCAAACTAGCCAGCGATTAGCGGCTGGGGCGCTTTACGCGGGGTTAACCATGGTGCGGCTAAGCATACAGCTGTGAAATTGCGTCTTTTCCTCGCCTTGGCCCTGACGTTTGCCGGTGCGCCTGCCGCACTGGCGCAGTGCCTGCTCTGCGCGCCCGACAAGCCGACCAGCGCGGCAGCGCGCGAGGCCGAGGTGCCGTTGCGCGTCGAGGTCGAAACGCGGCTCGACATGGGCCGCATCGCGGTCGGCGCGATAGGCGGCGAGGTCGCGGTCGATCCGGTCTCGGGCGCGCGGCGCCTCACCGGCGACGTCGTCGATCTGGGCGGCTTTGCGCTTACCGGCACCGTCACCGTGCGCGGCGCGCCGGGCGCCGAAGTGCGCGTCATCCTGCCGACTAGCGTTAATCTGGAGGGCGGCCACGGCCGCACCGCGCGCGTCACCGACCTGATCACCGACCTGTCCGCCGCGCCGCGGCTCGGCCCCGACGGGCGGTTGCAGTTTCGCTTTGGCGGGCGGTTGCAGATCGCGGGAGCCGACGACGGCGACTATCGCGGACGGATTCCGGTGACGGTGGAGTATCAGTAGGAAGGCGGCGGCATTGGGGCGGAAACCCGACCTACCGTGAAGAGCCGAAAAGTAACCGCCGCATGAGGGCAGCGGATGCGAATGCAGGCAAAGTGGCCACCGAGAAGGACGAGATCACCAAACCCAATATTCGCAATTCGAGCGAGGGCGTGCAGGACACTGACAGGCAATCGGCAATGAACAAATAGTTTAGCAGTTCTATGCATAGTAAGCCTAGAACAAGCCACACGACAAAGCCTGCGATCCGGTCCCATCTTGGGCTTGGGCTGTCAGAGTAACTCATCGATCCAGATTAGCGAAAAACCCGATGTCCGCAATTAGTCGTTAGCCGTCGGAGTCCGCTGGCCTAATCCCGCACCCCAAACAACGCCGTCCCGACGCGCACATGCGTCGCACCCAGCATCACTGCGGTGTCATAATCGCCGCTCATCCCCATCGAGCGTCCCGGCAGGCCATGCCGCTCCGCCAGTTCGTCGAGCAGCGCGAAAAAGGGCGCGGGTTCGATGTCGGCGGGGGGGATCGCCATCAGGCCTTCGATCTTCAGACCAGCCGCTTTCGCTTCCGCCAACAACGTGGACAGGTCGGCGACCTTACAGCCCCCCTTCTGCTCCTCGTCGCCAATATTGACCTGCACGAACAGCTGCGGCTGCTTGCCCGCCTTTTCGCAGGCTTTTGCGAGTGCCTGAACAAGCGACGAGCGATCGACCGAATGGATCGCGTCGAACAGCGCCACCGCTTCGTCGGCCTTGTTCGATTGCAGCTGGCCGATCAGGTGAAGCATGACATCGGGGGTTTCGGCGCGCAGTTCGGGCCATTTGGCCGCGGCCTCCTGCACCCGGTTCTCGCCGAAATGGCGCTGGCCCGCGGCGATCAGCGGGCGGATCGCCGCGGCGTCGTGCGTTTTCGACACCGCAATCAGGCAGATGTCGTCGACGCGCCGCTGCGCGCGCGTCGCCGCGTCCGCGATATTCGCCTGTACCTCGGCCAGTCGCTCTGCTGCTTCGCTCATCTCTCGTTCCGATCCCACGCGTTGCACCCTGTCGGCACGCGCCTATAGGAAGGCCAATGGTTCGACGCCACCCCTTGCCCCCGTTATTGCCCGGCGTCTGGCTGTTCAGCGACGAACGGTCGGTCTTCAACATCGTCGAGCTGGCCGCGGCGCTTCCCCCCGGCGCGGGCGTCGTCCTGCGCCACGACAACCTCGCACCCGCTCTGCGCTGGCGCCTGTTGCGACGGCTGATGCGAATGGCGCGCGCGCGCGCGCTGACGGTCCTGCTAGCCGGGACGCCGACCACGGCGCGCCGCTGGGGCGCCGACGGCGTTCACCTCCGCCAGCACGACGCGCGCCGCGCGGCGCAGGCGCACCGGCTGGGCCTGTTGCTGACGATGCCGGTCCATGACGCGCGCGAGGCGCGCCGCGCGCGCCGTGCCAAGACCGATGGCGCGTTCATTTCGCCACTGCATCCGACGCGCTCGCACCCCGGCGCTGCAGCGCTCGGACCCACGAAATGGCAGCGTCTGGCGCGGCTCGCAGGGGGACAGGCGGTCGCGCTGGGCGGGATGACACCCACGCGGTCGCGCGACCTCAACCGCCGAGCAAGCGGAATCAAGCCCGGTTGGGCAGCGATCGATGCGTGGGAAAAAGCGGCGGCGAAACGCCGGACGCGTCAGAAGCGGAAGGCGGTTCCGACATAGACCGCCTGACTGTCGCGGCGTGTATCGGTCAGCGGCTCGACGCGGTCGTCGCTGCGATAGCGGACGCCGGCGGTGACATCGATATTCTTGGTCAGGCGATAGCTGCTGACGACATCCACGGCAGCAGCGTCACCCGGAGCTGTGATGCGGTCGGTCGCGCCGCTCGGATCGGCCGGGCGATTGATCATCCGCGTCGCAAAGCGCGACTTCTTTTCGGCCTGTTCGGGCGCCTTGGCGACCGGCAGGTTGCGCAGGTCGGTGCCGCGCGGCAGCGACGGCGTGACGAATTTTTCGAACCCGACCGACGCGCCCAGATTATAGGCAACCGGCGTGATCGCGATCGGTGCGGTGCGGCCCGCGGCAATGGCGGAAGTGCGCGTGGCGCTCGATGCATCGTCGCGGGCGCGAATCACCACGGTGATGGCGCGGTTCTTGCGGCTGTCATCGGTAAGCGCGGGGGTGAAGCTGAAGCTGCGGCGCTGTTCGGCCGACATTTTGGCGTAGCGCGCGATCAGCCGCGGATCGCCCGATGCCGGGGTGAATTGACCCAGGAGCGTTTCGGACAAAGCGGTATCGCGGATGCGCTCAGAGCGCGACATCGCGGCGAGCGCTGGCGGCAAGGCAAGCGAAACCACCGCCAAAGCGGTGAGACTGCCCTTCCAAAAATGTCGCGATTTCCGCGCCATGACCCTGCGACTCCAACCCCAAGTGATTCAGGAGATAGGCCCCCTGCGATGATTTTGCCAGTGAATCCCGGCAAATTATTATGACGAAACCACTTTTCGCTGAAATTGTTGCGCGATCACCACAGTCGGCCCCGAATCTGACCAGAATCTGAACCGCGACAAGGCCGCAATTGCCGCGCTTGCGGGGCGGCCGCAAGGGCGATAGAGACGCTGGCAATATCGTTCTGCGCGGCGCGGATCTTGTGATCCGGCAGCGCCCAAAAAGATAAGGTGTTATCGGCATGTCCCAGCTTTCCGTCCTTGCTTCGCGCGGTCGCCGTCCGGCCCTGCTCACGCTGCTCGGGCTCACAGCGCTCGGGCTTTCGGCTTGCGCCAGCAAGGACCGCCCGCGCGCCGACCTCGCCGCCAGCCAGGTGACGACGATCGGCGTGAACAGCTATTTGTGGCGCGCCTCGCTCGATGCGCTGTCGTTCATGCCGCTGCTCCAGGCCGATTCGTCGGGCGGCGTGATCATCACCGACTGGTATGCGAACCCGGGCAACCCCGGCGAGCGGATGAAGGTGACGGTGTCGATCCTCGACCGCGATCTGCGCGCCGATGCGCTGCGCGTCGCCGCCTCGCGTCAGGTCGCGCAGGGCGGCGCGTGGGTCGATGCGCCGGTGCAGGCGGCGACGGTCCAGAAGCTCGAGGAAATCATCCTCACCCGCGCTCGCGATTTGCGCCGCTCCGCCATCGAGGGCTAATCCGGCGGCGCGGGTCCGCGCCGACACACAGACAAACGGGGTAACCGACGAATGACCCGCGAACCGCGCTTTGGCGCCCTCGCCGCCGACGCCCGCTGGCAAGCGGCGTGGGAGGCGGCGAACAGCTTTGCCACCACCGACAGTAGCGACAAGCCCAAGGCCTATATCCTCGAAATGTTCCCCTATCCGTCGGGACGCATCCATATGGGGCATGTCCGCAACTATGCGATGGGCGACGTGCTGGCGCGCTTCAAGAAAATGACCGGCCACGACGTCCTCCACCCGATGGGCTGGGACGCGTTCGGCATGCCGGCCGAAAATGCCGCGATGGAAAAGGGCGTCCACCCCGGCGGCTGGACGCGCGACAATATCGCTTCGATGCGCGGTCAGTTGAAGCGCCTCGGCCTTGCGATCGACTGGAGCCGCGAACTCGCGACGTGCGACCCCGATTATTATGGGCAGGAGCAGGCGCTGTTCCTCGACCTGTTCGCCGCGGGGCTGGTCACGCGCAAGGAAAGCTACGTTAACTGGGATCCGGTCGACATGACTGTGCTCGCTAACGAACAGGTGATCGACGGCCGCGGCTGGCGCTCGGGCGCGCTGGTCCAAAAGAAAAAACTGTCGCAGTGGTTCCTCAAGATCACCGACTTCGCCGACGAGCTGCTCGAAGGTTTGGGCGGGCTCGACAGCTGGCCCGACAAGGTCCGGCTGATGCAGGAAAACTGGATCGGCAAATCGCAGGGGCTGGAATTCAACTTCCGGCTCGCCGGCGGCGCCCCCGGTTTCGACGTCTTTACGACGCGCCCCGACACCTTGTTCGGTGCAAGCTTTGCCGCGATCTCACCCGATCACCCGATGGCCGAACGGATGGCGCAGGACGCGCCCGAACTCGCCGAATTTATCGCCGAGTGCCGTCGTCAGGGCACCTCGGCCGAACAGCTCGAGACCGGCGAGAAGCTCGGCTTCGACACCGGCCTGACGGTCGAGCATCCGCTTGACCCGGCGTTGCACCTGCCCGTCTGGGTCGTGAATTATGTGCTGATGGACTATGGCACCGGAGCGATCTTCGGCTGTCCGGCGCACGACCAGCGCGATCTCGATTTCGCGCGCAAATATGAACTGCCCGTCCACCGCGTGATCGCCGACGGCGACGAGACCGCGCAGCATTTCACCAGCGATGAAGCCTATACCGGCCCCGGCAAGCTGGTAAACAGCCACTTCCTCGACGGAATGACGATCGACGAGGCCAAGGCCGCGATCGTGTCGCGCGCCGAGCATGAGGGATGGGGCAAGGGCACCACCGTGTGGCGTCTGCGCGACTGGGGCGTCTCGCGCCAGCGTTACTGGGGGACGCCGATTCCTTTCATCCATTGCCACGCGTGCGGCACCATCCCGGTGCCCAAGGCGCAGCTCCCCGTCGTATTGCCCGAGGATGTCGATTTCTCGATCCCCGGCAATCCGCTCGACCGCCATCCGACGTGGAAACATGTCCGCTGCCCGTCGTGCGGCGGCGATGCGGCGCGCGAGACCGACACGCTCGACACCTTTGTCGATTCCTCGTGGTATTTCCTGCGTTTCGCGAGTTCGCCGAGCGACCGGCCGTTCGATCCCGAGGTGATCCGCCGCTGGCTGCCCGTCGACCAGTATATCGGCGGCGTCGAACATGCGATCCTCCACCTGCTCTACGCGCGCTTCTGGACCCGCGCGCTCCACAAGATGGGGATGATCGACATCGTCGAGCCCTTCGCCAGCCTGTTCACGCAGGGCATGGTGACGCACGAGACCTATAGCCGCGAGCAGGGCGAAGGCTTGCCACCGCTCTATTTTACCCCCGACGAGATCGAGCGCAGCGCTGACGGTGCGACGCTGACCGCCGATGCGGCTCCGGTGCAGGTCGGCCGCGTCATCAAGATGTCGAAGTCGAAGAAGAATGTCGTCGATCCCGACGCGATCCTCGATCAATATGGCGCCGACGCGGCGCGCTGGTTCATGCTCTCCGACAGTCCGCCCGAGCGTGACCTGCCGTGGAGCGAGGCGGGGATCGAGGGCGCCTGGCGCTTTGTCCAGCGCCTGTGGCGCCTGTTCGGCGACACCGAAAATATCGGCGACGGCGGCGAAGATAAAGCGCTCGCGCGCAAGCTGCATCAGGCGATCGCCGGGGTCGGGACCGATATCGAAGCGCTCGGCTTCAACAAGGCGGTCGCCAAAATCCATGCGCTCGCCAACGACATCGAAAAGGCGAAACCGTCGGCGACCCGCGCCGAGGCGTGTCTGACGCTGATCCGCCTCATCGCGCCGATGATGCCGCATCTGGCCGAAGAGGCGTGGGCGGCGCTGCCCGCACCGCAGCGCGCGACCACGCTCGTCGCCGACACCGCATGGCCCACCGCCAATCCCGCACTGCTCGTCGATGACGAGGTGACCATCGCGATCCAGATGGCGGGCAAGCTGCGCGATACGATGACGCTCGCCAAGGGGCTCGACAAGGGCGCGATCGAAGCGGCGGCACTCGCGCGTCCGCGCATCGCCGAACTGCTGGGCGGTGCTGCGCCGAAGAAGGTGATTGTGGTCCCCGACCGTTTGGTGAATATCGTTCCCTGATGCGCAGCCTGCTCACCTCCTCGCTCGTCGCCGCCTCGCTGCTTGTCGGCGGGTGCGGTCTGCGTCCGCTTTACGCGAACGGTAGCCGCGGCGCGGTCGCGACGGTGCTCGCCGATGTCGATGTCGCGCCGATCGAGGGGCATTCGGGTTGGCTCGTGCGCAACGCGCTGCGCGACCGGTTCCAGGCGACGCAAGCGGGGCGCGGTGCGGGCAAACGCCTGCGGCTCGACGTCCAGCTCGAGGATTCGATCACCGGTTTCGGGGTCCGCGCCGATGATGCGGTAACGCGCGAACGCCGCACCCTGCGCGCGCGCTATCAACTCGTCGATGCCGCGAGCGGCGAAGTGTTGCTCGATGCCACCGCGGCGCAGGATGCCGGGATCGACGTCGTCGGCAGCGAATATGCGACGATCGCCGCCGAATCGTCGGCGCTCGAACGGCTCGCCTCGGGGATTTCGGACCAGATCGTCGCGCGGCTCGCGGTGTTTGCCGATCGCGGCGGCGGCCGGACGGCGGCGCCCGCGCCGACCCCGTAACCGGCGATGAAGACGGTCAAGCCCGCTGACCTCGAACGCCAGTCGCGCCTCGACCCCGCGCTTCGTTTCACGCTGCTGACCGGTCCCGACGAGGCGACGATGGCCGCGGTTGCAAACCATCTGGTCGGCCTTGCGGGCAAGGACGCCGAACGGCTCGAC
>JAEMRT010000180.1 GCA_016463225.1 Sphingopyxis sp.
CCACAAGGAACGCTATCGCACCCGCGCGGCCGACGCGCTGACGGACCTCATCAAGGAGCAGGTCGCATGACTGCCGACACGCACTCCGTTCTCAGCGGCCTCAAGCCGCTCAGCCGGCTCGATCATCCCCGCGAGATGATTCGTCAGTTCACGCCCAACTGGTTCGCCGCGACGATGGGCACCGGTATCCTCGCGCTCGCGCTGCCGCAGGTGCCCGGCATCGGGCCTTCGCTTAAACCCGTCGGCGAGGTGTTGTGGTTCTTCAATATCGCACTCTTCGCGCTGTTCGCCGGCCTTTATGGCGCGCGCTGGGTGATGTTCGGGCACGAGGCGCGGCGCATCTTCGGGCATAACACCGTGTCGATGTTCATCGGCACCATCCCGATGGGCCTCGCGACGATCATCAACGGCTGCCTCGCCTTCGGCATCGCACGGTTCGGGAATGGCATCGTACCGGTCGCACACGTCCTGTGGTGGATCGACGCCGCCATGTCGCTCGCCTGTGGCGTGCTGATCCCGTACATGATGTTCACCCGTCACGAGCACAGCCTGGACGGCATGACCGCGGTATGGTTGCTGCCGGTCGTCGCTGCCGAAGTGGCGGGCGCCAGCGGCGGGCTGCTCGCGCCGCATCTGGCCGATCCTCACGCGCAGCTCGTCACGCTTGCGACCTCCTATGTGCTGTGGGCCTATTCGGTGCCGGTCGCGTTCGGCATCCTCGCCATCCTCATCCTGCGCATGGCGCTCCACAAACTGCCGCAGGAGAGCATGGCGGCGTCCTCCTGGCTGGCGCTGGGACCGATCGGCACGGGTGCTCTGGGCATGCTGGTGCTCGGGGCGGACGCGCCGGCTATCCTCGCGGCGCACGGGCTGGCCGGTGTCGGTGCCGTCGCGCAAGGGATCGGCGTTGTGGCCGGACTCTGCCTGTGGGGCTTCGGCCTGTGGTGGCTGGCGCTCGCGACGCTCATCACCATCCGCTACTGGCGCGCCGGCGTCCCGTTCAACCTGGGCTGGTGGGGCTATACCTTTCCGCTCGGCGTCTACACCGTCGCCACCTTACGCCTAGGCACGACGCTGAACCTCGGTTTCTTCGGTTTCGTCGGCACGGTGCTGACAGTCGCGCTTGCGGCGATGTGGCTGCTCGTCGGCGCCAAGACGCTGGCCGGCGCATGGCGCGGCAACCTGTTCGTCTCACCCTGCATCGCCACCCCGAACTGATCCGCCATGATGATCGGATCAGTCGGTCCGATCACTTGCGAAACGCCCCTTCGATCCGCCAGCGTGGCTGGCCACAGGAGAGCCTTGTCATGGACAATTTCGACGCCGAACTGGCGAGTGAGACCAGCCGTCGCCGCTTTCTCAGGCATGCCGCGCTCGGTACCGCCGGCCTTGCCGCCGCGCCGGCACTGGCGCAGCAGCTCGTCGACCTGAAGCTGCCTGGCGGCAATGCCGAACGGCCGATGACCAGCGCCTTTCCCGGCAAGGGCAGCATGATCCTCCAGCGTGTCCATCCGCCCTTGCTGGAAACGCCGATGGACGTGTTCGACAAGTCGGTGTTCACGCCCAACGACCAGTTCTTCGTCCGCTGGCACTGGGCCGACATCCCGACCTCGATCGATGTCGAGACTTTCCGCCTCAACGTCTTCGGCCACGTCAACCGACCGCTGTCGATCAGCCTCGCCCAGCTGCTGCGCCTGCCGCGGGTCGAGATGGCGGCGGTCAACCAATGCTCGGGAAACAGCCGTGGGCTGTTCCAGCCACGTGTTGCCGGCGCGCAATGGGGCAACGGCGCGATGGGCAATGCCAAATGGCTCGGTGTGCGCCTGCGCGACGTGCTCGACCTCGCCGGGGTCAAGACAGGCGCGGTGCAGGTGCGCTTCGGTGCGCTCGATCAACCGGTCGTGGCGGGCGCCCCTGACTTTGAGAAGGCGCTCGACATCGACCATGCCCGCGACGGCGAAGTGATGATCGCCTTCGGCATGAACGGCGAGCAGCTGCCGCTCCTCAATGGCTTTCCCTGCCGGCTGATCGTGCCGGGCTGGTACTCGACCTATTGGGTCAAGATGCTGAACTCGATCGAGGTACTGCCCGGCCCCGACGACCAGTATTGGATGGCCAAGGCCTACAAGATCCCCGCGACGCCGGGCGCGAATGTCGCGCCCGGCGCCAGAGACTTCCCGACTGTCCCCATCAACCGCATGATCCCGCGCAGCTGGATGACCAGCCTGCCCGATGGCCAGACGATAGCCTATGAGGCATCGATCCCGGTCGGCGGCATCGCGATGGGCGGCGACTGCGGCGTCGCCAAGGTCGATGTATCGTCGGACGGAGGCCGCACCTGGTACAGGACGACGCTCGGAGCGGACGAGGGCAGGTACAGCTTCCGTCGGTGGGATGGTCGCGTGCCGCTGCGACGCGGTGCCAACCCGATCATGGTGCGCTGCTGGAACACCAACGGTGTCGCCCAGCCGATGAAGCCGATCTGGAACCCGGGCGGGTTCATGCGCGGCAATATCGAGACCACCACCATCATCGCGGCCTGAGGAGCGAGTAGCATGAAGACCCCGTCTCCCGGCATCATGGCCGCTGGCCTGATCGGCCTGACCGGCATTATCCTCGTCTCGATCGGGGCGCCGAGCAGCCGCAAGGCGCCTGCCCCGATCTCCGAGACATCCGAGCCGGCACCGCCCACCAGCGTCTCAGCCCGCGGCTTTTCGCTCGCCTCGACCAGCGTCGACCTGCCGGTCGATGACGCTACCTACCCCGATGGTCCGCACGCCGACGTCATCAACGCCAACTGCACTTCGTGCCACTCGGCCAGCATGGCGCTAACTCAGCCTGCGCTATCGGCGGACCAGTGGAAGGCGACCGTCACCAAGATGCGTGAGGTGTACAAGGCGCCGGTGGCCGAGAAGGACGTTGACGCGATCGTTGCTTATCTCACCGCTATGCCGAGCCAGAAAGCGGCACCCGCAACCGGCAAGGCACAGGATCCCGACCCCAAGGTGGCTCCTGATGTCTCAGGTGGAACCGGATAAGCAAACCTCTCGCATAATCTAAAAAGGCGATTTCGACAGACGATCGGCAGCCTTCAGTAGGACTTTTTCAACAGCCACGGTGGTTTGTTGAAGGTCAAAACCGTTCGGTTGTGACTTCAGCTGCGGCACGGGGCTTCTGAGCTCCCGGTCGTGGAGACGCTGTCTAACCTGTTTTATTCGTGGTTTTCCTGGATCTAAGCATGGGCCACGGTCGTTGACGAGTGAACCGTCGCGCGTTGCGTCCGGTGAACAGGAGCGGACAGATGCGGAAAAGCGGTGTTCTGATCGGGCTAGGAGCCTTCACGATAGCGCTGGCGGGAGCAGCTTATGCCCAGACGGGACGCAGCGCCGCGCTAACGCAGGTGGCACGCTTCGACCACCAGGTTACCGGCGTCGCCGTCTCGGCTGACGGGCGCCGCTTCGTCAACTTCCCGCGCTGGACCGACGACGCGCCGATCTCGGTTGCGGAGGTGATGCCGAATGGGTCGCTCCGGCCCTATCCCGACGCCAAGTGGAACAGCTGGCGCAACGCCAGGGCAAACGAAATGCCGGTTGGCGACTACTTTGTCTGCGTCCAGTCGATCGTTCCCGATGGCCAAGGCAATCTCTGGGTGCTCGATCCCGGCGCGCCCGGCAACGAGAAGATCCTGGAGGGCGCGCCGAAGCTCGTCCGCATCGACCTGAAGACGAACAAGGTGACCAAGGTCATCGCGGTGCCTGGCGACGTTGCGTTGCAGGGCACCTACCTCAACGATATCCGGTTCTCGCCCGATGGCCGGACCGGCTACATCACCGACAGCGGCACGCGCGGCGCAATCATCGTCGTCGACTTGGACGACGGAAAGAGCTTCCGAGCGCTTGATGGCCATCCGTCGACCCAGATCGACAAGAGCGTCACCGTCGCCATCGAGGGAAAGCCGCTTGTTCGCCCCGATGGGCGGCAGCCTACGTTCGCGTCCGACGGCATCGCGATCTCGAATGACGGGAAGACGCTCTACTGGCAGGCGCTGACCGGGAAGACGCTCTATTCGATCGCCACCGACAAGCTGCGCTCCGACGTCAGCGAGCGCGACCGCGCCGCCGCGGTGAAGACAGTCGCTACCACTGCCGTCGCCGACGGCCTGTGGATGAGCAAGGCGGGCACCCTCTACATCACCTCGCCGACCGACTATTCGATCCGGCGGCTCGCCGGGACGTCCACCAAGATTGTCCTAACCGACAAACGGCTGCGCTGGCCCGATACGTTCGCCGAAGGGCCTGACGGGACGATCTACGTCACCGCGAGCCACATCCAGGACACGCCATGGTTCAAGCCGGGCGCGCCGCCGTCCATCCGTACCGAGTTGTTCTCCTTCGCTCCGATCCGCTGAGGATCGTCATGGCCTACTTGCGGTACCGCGACGACATCGAGACGCTCGAACCAGACGAGCAGGCGACGATCGACGGCATCATCCAGGGGATGACCCAGCAGAGCGAGGTGGTCGAGAAGCGTGAGCAGCATGCCGTGCGCGCCAGCCATGCCAAGAGCACGGCCTGCGTTGTCGGCACGCTGACGATTGCCGACGACCTGCCCCCCGAATTAGCGCAGGGGCTGTTCGCCGAGCCGGGCAGCTACGACGTCGCGATCCGCTTCGCGCAGGGCCCAGGCGAGTCGCTGGGCGATCGCGTGTCGACACACCGCGGCATGGCGATCAAGGTGTTCGGGGTCGAGGGCGAGAAGCTGCCCGGGCACGATGCACCAACCCAGGATTTCGTGCTTGCCACGGGGCGCACCTTTCCGTCGGGCACGGCGAGCGGCTTCCTGAGCGATGCGAAGACGATCGGCGCCGCCACGCCCATGCCCGAGGGCGTCAAGAGCGCGGTGTCTTCGACGGCGCGCAACTTCAACAAGGTGCTGGGCCTGTTCAACACCGCCTATGCCAAGGCGGATTTCTTCGGCCATCCGTTCAGCCACCCGATCGGCGACGACTATTTCAGCCAGGCCCCGCTG
The DNA here is from genome assembly GCA_016463225.1 of Sphingopyxis sp. Classification (GTDB taxonomy): domain Bacteria; phylum Pseudomonadota; class Alphaproteobacteria; order Sphingomonadales; family Sphingomonadaceae; genus Sphingopyxis. The sequence goes on from JAEMRT010000180.1 coordinate 5,029, forward strand.
CGCTACGGCGACTATGTCGCGAAGCTCGGTGCCGTGCCAGCGTCGCAGGCGCAGGACGCGCTCGGCGAGTGGCAGCTCGATCCGTATGAAGACGAGGACGGCTTCCGCCATGCCGCGACCGATTACTTCCGCGACCATGAGGCGGTGTTTGAGCTGAAGGTGCAGCTCTGGGCGAACGCGGAGACGCAGCCGATCGAGGACGCCTCGGTCGAGTGGCCGTCACAGGACAGCCAGTACCGCACCGTCGCCACGGTCCGCATCCCTGCGCAGGAGGCGTACAGCCCGGCGCGCGTGCGCTACTTCGACGAGGTGATGACCTTTCGTCCCGCGCATAGCCTGGCCGCGCATCGGCCGCTCGGATCGGTGATGAGGGCGCGGCTGCAGGTGTATCGTGCGCTGTCCGCCTTTCGCCACCGCGAGAACGGGGTTGCCGAGGAAAACACCGCCGACATCACTGCCATCCCGGCCTGACCCGAAGCAAGAAGGCGCAGATCATGCCGACAGCCGTCAACTCCGCCACATACGCCGCCGTGCCGATCGGCACGGTGCCAACCACGCTAACGATCAACGGTGAGACGCGCACCCGCGCGATCGAGCCTTGGACGACGTTGCTCGACCTGCTGCGGGAAGGCGAAGACCTGATCGGCACCAAGAAGGGCTGCGACCACGGTCAGTGCGGCGCGTGCACCGTGTTGGTCGACGGGCGCCGCATCAATTCGTGCCTCAAGCTGGCGGTGACGCTGGACGGGGCGGAGATCACTACGATCGAGGGGCTGGGCCAACCGGGCGACCTCCATCCGCTGCAATCCGCCTTCTGCGACCACGACGCGTTCCAGTGCGGTTATTGCACGCCTGGCCAGATTTGCTCGGCGCAGGGCCTCATCAATGAAGGCAAGGCTAAAACCCGCGAGGAAGTCCGCGAGCTGATGAGCGGCAATCTGTGCCGGTGCGGCGCCTATTCGAACATCATCGATGCGGTGCTCGACGTGATCGGAGAGCAGGCATGAACCGCTTCGACTATGCCCGCCCTGCCAGCGTCGCCGAAGCGGTGCAGGCAGGTGCCGGAGAGCAGGTCCGCTATCTGGCGGGCGGTACCAACCTGATCGACCTGATGAAGGAGAACGTCGATCGGCCGATGACGGTGATCGACATCAACCGCCTGCCGCTGGACGCGATCGAGGAGCTGGACGGCGGTGGACTGCGGCTGGGCGCGCTCGTGCCGAACTCCAACACTGCGTGGGACGCGCGCGTCGAGCAGCGGTATCCCTTGCTGTCCTCGGCGATCCTCGCCGGCGCCAGCCCCCAGCTGCGCAATGCCGCGACCAACGGCGGCAACCTCAACCAGCGCACGCGCTGCTATTATTTCTACGACGTCGCCACGCCTTGCAACAAGCGCGAACCGGGCTCGGGCTGCGGCGCGATCGGCGGGGTCAATCGCATCCACGCCATCCTGGGCGCGAGCGACCAGTGCATCGCCACGCACCCGTCGGACATGTGCGTGG
>JAEMRT010000239.1 GCA_016463225.1 Sphingopyxis sp.
CTTTTAGGGAGGGGCTGGGGGTGGGTAGCCGCCGAAGGCGGCGTTTCTTCGCTTGGCTCGCTATCGCTCGCGCACCCACTCCTAACCCCTCCCTAAAAGGGAGGGGAATGTCTTTAGCTGACCCCAAATCAGCCGGTGGTAATCGCGCAGCCCCCGATCCGCCCGTTGACACCGGGCCCTCCCAAACCTATATCGCCGTCACACCTCATCGTTCGAGATAGAGTCCGCCCTGCGCAGCGGATTGTACGGATAGGTCGGCGGGGATTTCGACAGGCGTTGGAAAGCTGCGGTAAACCGGCAACGGTTGCCTGCGGCTTTTTTCGCGTCGGAGCGCCCGCGATTTGGATTTTTGACAGGCGAGACAATCACTTATGGCGACCAAGGCGAAGTCGGTGGGCAAGACCCTCGAAGCAACCGCGAGCAAGCGAATCCGCAAGCTGTTCGGCAACATCCACGAAGCGGTGGAGATGCCCAACCTGATCGAGGTGCAGCGCGAATCCTATGAGCAGTTTTTGCGGTCCGACCCGTCGGTCGGTTATGTTTCGGGGCTGGAAAAGACGCTGCGCAGCGTGTTCCCGATCCGCGATTTCGCCGGCACCGCCGAGCTCGACTTCGTCCATTACGAACTCGAAGCGCCGAAGTACGACGTCGACGAGTGCCGCCAGCGCGGCATCACCTATGCGGCGCCGATGAAGGTCACGCTGCGCCTGATCGTCTTTGAAGTCGACAGCGAAACCGACACCCGCTCGGTCCTCGATATCAAGGAGCAGGACGTTTACATGGGCGACATGCCCCTGATGACGGGCAACGGCACCTTCTTCGTCAACGGCACCGAGCGCGTTATCGTGTCGCAGATGCACCGTTCGCCGGGTGTCCTGTTCGACCATGATCGCGGCAAGACCCACTCGTCGGGCAAGTTCCTGTTCGCTGCCCGCGTCATTCCGTACCGCGGTTCGTGGCTCGATTTCGAATTCGACGCCAAGGACATCGTCAATGTCCGTATCGACCGCAAGCGCAAGCTGCCGGTCACCAGCCTGCTGTACGCGTTGGGCATGTCGGGCGAGGAAATCCTCAACCATTTCTATGACCGCCTGATCTTCGAGCGTGATGCAAATGGCTGGCGCGTGCCGTTCATGGTCGAAAACTGGCGCGGGTCGAAGCCGGCGTTCGACGTCGTCGACGCCAAGACCGGCGAAGTCGTGTTCGCGGCGGGTCACAAGATCAGCCCGCGCCTTGCCAACAAGGCGGCGAAGGACGGGCTCGACACGCTGCTGATCCCGACCGAGGAAATCTTTGGCCGCTATTCGGCCTATGATTTGGTCAACGAGTCGACCGGCGAGATCTATATCGAAGCCGGTGACGAAGTGTCGGCCGAAAATCTGGAAAAGATCGACGCGGCGGGCATCGACAAGCTTGTCCTGCTCGACATCGACCACAACAACACCGGGCCGTGGATCCGCAACACGCTGAAGGCCGACAAGGCCGAGGACCGCGATCAGGCGCTGTCGGACATTTATCGCGTGATGCGCCCCGGCGAACCGCCGACGCGTGAAACCGCGGAAGCTTTGTTCGGCGGCCTGTTCTTCGACGCCGAGCGTTACGACCTGTCGGCCGTGGGCCGCGTCAAGCTCAACATGCGCCTTGGCCTCGACGTCGAGGACACGGTCACCACGCTGCGCAGCGACGACATCCTCGCCGTCGTCAAGGAACTGGTGAACCTGAAGGACGGCAAGGGCGAAATCGACGATATCGACAACCTCGGTAA
>JAEMRT010000181.1 GCA_016463225.1 Sphingopyxis sp.
GCCTCGGACACCAGCGGCCCACCCAGCTCGGCGCGCAGCGCGGCGATGTCGCGCCGGAACGCCCCGGTGTCGGCGCGCACCGCCACCACCATCTCATCGATCTCATCCATCGGGAAATTGCTCCATCATCGCCGCCAGCGCCGCACCGTCGAACGCCGCCGCACCGTCCGCCTCGATCCACCCCGCCAGCACCGCACGCGCATCAGCCGGCGTCGCCGCCCAGAAATCGTCGGGCCGCCACCCCGCGACACGCGCCATCACGCCGATCAGTGAAAACGCAGCGGCACTAAAAAGCCCCTCCCCTTCAGGGGAAGAGCAGCGAGACTTGCGAACTTGTTCGCCAGTCGCAGCGGGGTGGGCATCCGCGCGCTCAACCACCGCTCACCGCCCCGACAAAATCTGTCCCAGCAGCACGCGCAGCGCCGGGGTCACCGCCGCCAGCCCTCGCGTAACCACCGCCTCGCCAACCGCGTCGCGCGTCAGCTCGTCGGGCCGATCCCGCACACAATGCCAGAACAGACATGCCAGCTCGCCCAGCCCCAGCCGACCGTCAGCGGCGCGCTCGACCAGCGCGAACAACGGCCCCAGCTCGCCCTCCGCCGCGACCAGCGCCGCAAAGCTCGGGCGCAGCACCAACACCTGCTCGCCGACCCGCAATTCGGCTTCACCGCGCCGGGCATTTGCCGCCGCGCTCACAGGCTCGCCACCGCGCCGCTCGATTCCAGGCTCAGCGTGTAATTGCGCTCACCATTATAATCGCCGGCATAGTCGAGCCGCGTCACCAGAAAGCGCCCGCGCATCCGCTCGCCGCTTTCGAAACTCAGCTCATAATCGTCGATCGTGCCCGCCAGCGCGTGGCCGCGCACGCGCACCTCGGCCGCCGATCCGGTAAAAATCCCCGCCGCGCTGACCGACACCGATCGCACCCCGGCCCCCGACAGCAGCGCGCGCCAGCCGCCCGAATCCTTGGTCGTGACGTTCACCGCCTCGCCGTTCACCGACAGCTGCGTCGTCCGCAGTCCGGCGACCGTCTGATAAGTCGGCGGCGCTGCGCCGTTGCCGACCTTCAGCAGAAAAGCGCTCCCATTTTCAATTGCCATCGTCTAATCTCCTCATCAGAAAAACATGCGGAACGGGGAGTCGCAGGATGCTGATTACGACATTGCTTTTGGCCGCCATGGCGCCGGCACCGACCGGCGCGGTCGACACGACGCGCGCCGCCTTCACCAAATGTCTGCGCGACGACATGAAGAAGTCGCTCGAGGCCAAGGTTGAAGAGGTCGAATATGAAATGGCGCTCAAGGCGAATTGTTCGACCGAACGCGACGCGTTCCGCAAAGCGGTGATCGCGCTCGGCCGTTCAGGCGGCGATTCGGAAAAAGTCGCGTCGGAAGACGCCGACATGCAGATCGAGGATTACCACGCCAACTTCACCGACAAGTTCAAGGATTACAAAGCGAACAACTCGCTCCCGGGCGAGTAACCCCCACCATCTAGGTATCAACGTCGCTCCCGCGAAGGCGACGGGGCGGACTTAGTCCTCCAAACACCGGCATCGCACGACCACCTCGTGCCGCCAGCCGCCCTCGCGAGCAAAGCTGAACCGCGTCCGCATGACGCGCGCGCCAACCACCGACCAGCCGTCGGTCGTCCCGCGCAGCTCCGCCACCACAGCATCAATACGTCCCGCCGCAACATTATCGACCGCTGCGCCAACCCCAACCAAAACCAGCGTCAGCCGCACCTCGCGCCCCGCCCGATCCTTGGTTCCCCAATCGACTCCCTCGGCACCGCCCACCGAAACATAGGGCGCGCTCACCCGCGGCGGCGTCCCGTCGAACACCCCATGCACCAGCCCGGCCAGTTCGGCGTCGCCCGCCAGCAGCGCCAGCGCTTTCACGCGCACGGCCTGCTCCGCGCCGCTCATCGCCCGCCGCCCAGGCTCAGCACCCGCCATGGCTGCCACAGCGCCGCGATCACCGCCGGCGGCGCCGGGTCGGCGCCATCGCGCGCATCGTATAAGTGCTGCGTCATCCGCACGATCCCCTGGCGGATCGCTTCGGGTACACCCACGCCATTCTCAGCGATCCCCGCCCGGTAGCTCACGCGCACCCGCTCGGCGGCGGCGGGGGCATTGATCGTCAACCGACCGCTGCCATCCGGCGCAACCGACAGGCGATAGTCGCCGCTCTCCACGACGGTCTCGCCGCCATCCGCCGCCAGCACGGTCACCGTTTCGACCACCACGACCGGCCGCACCGTCAACCGCACCGCGCCGTCGTTCAGCGGCAGGGTTTCGGTTCCCGACCGCCGCACCAGCCACCGGCCGATAAACGCTTCGCAAACGCTCGTTGCGGCGCGCAGCAACTGCCCGACCGCCGCATCATCGACCGCCGCGCCCATCCGCAACCACCCGCGCGCCTCGCTCAGGCTCACCGGGGATTCCCCCGGCACCAGACTTGTCGTCATCGCCATTTCTCCATCAAGAAAATTCAGCGCCCGGTCCGCCCCGAAAGGGGGTAGGGAGCATGGACCGGGCGCCCATCGCACCAGCGTGAAATCAGCTGGCCGCGAATTTCATCAGCTTGATGGCCTGAGAATCGATGATCGCGCCGCCGACCCTTTTGGTTGCATAGAAATGCACGAAGGGCTTGTTGCTGAACGGATCGCGCAAGATGCGCGTCTCGCCGCGGTCGGCGACCAGATATCCGGCACGGAAATTACCAAACGCGATCGACAGGCTGTTCGCCGCGACATCGGGCATATCCTCGGCCTCGACCACCGGATACCCGAGCAACGTCGCCGCCTGCCCCTCGACCAGCCCCGGCTGCCAGATGAACGCGCCGTCGGTCGTCTTGAACTTGCGAATGCGCGCCAGCGTGTCCGAATTCATCACCCACACCGCACCCTGCCGATAGGGTGCGCGCAGCGCATGAATCAATTCGACCAGCTTGTCCTGCGGGTTCGCCGCCGGAAAAGCCCCCGCGGTTCCCGTCGCCAGATGCTGCACCGTCCCGAACGCCCGCACGCTGTCGATCTCGTTGGTGGTGGCATAAGTCAGGAACCCCTTCGGCCGGTTCGTCCCATTGCCGTTCACGAAAGCGCTGCCCTCGGCGACCGCAAATTCGCGCCCCAGCTGGTCGGCCAGCCAGTCCTCGACGTTGAACATCGCATCGTCCAGCATCGCCTGGCTCGCCGCCGGATTGGCGTAAAGCTCGCCCGACGTCGGCACGATCTCGGCGAAACTGCGCGTCGCGGTTTCTGGGCGCGCCGCGGTCTCGCCGACCCAGCCCGCACCCATCGCCCCCGTCGCGACCAGCTTGCGGTACCCGCTCGTCCCCGTCTGCACGACCGTCGCGATCGACCGGATCGGCGACAGTGATTTCAGCGTCGCGGCAATGCTGCCGTCGATCTCGCGCGGCACCGCAAAGCCGCCCTCGCCGCCCGACGCCCCCGACAGGCTCTTCATCTCGACGCCCGCATCGATCCCGCGCCGCAGGTAGCGCTCAACAAAGGCGTCACGCGCCGGATCGGCCGCCTTCGCACCGTCGAGTGGCAGGCGCGACGCCGCGACCGTCTGGCTGTCCACCTGCGCCTTCAATGCCGCGACCGACGCCTTCAGCTCATCGACCGCCTCCGCCGCCAGCACCGCATCGAACGCCCCGTCCAATGCATCGGCCTTCACTTCCATATCCAATTGCATGCCCGTCACTCCTTCTGAAAATCCACCGCGGCACCGTTCGGTGCCGCTCACACATCAAGCGCAATCACCCGCGCCAGCGGCTGCATCGGCATCGCCACCAAACTCACCTCGGCGAGGTCGAGCCCCAGCAGCTCGCGCGGATGGCTCCCGCGCGCCTCCCTCACCCGATATCCGAACGACAATCCCGTCAGCGCCCCGCGCGCGACCAGCGCCGCCGCCGTCGGATGCGTCACCCGCGCCACAACGCGCAGCCCGCGCGCATCCTCGGCCAATGTCTCGATCGTGCCGATCACCGCGCCCGGCCGATGCTGCCACAGCAAGGGCACCGCGCGCCGTTCGGCCAGGCTCTTCGCAAACGCACCGCTGCGCACCACATCGCCGCCACGGTCGACACGGTCGAACACCGCCGCATAGCCCGCAAACCGTATGTCCCCCTCGCCTTTAGGGGAGAGGCTAGGGGTGGGGTCCAACGGCCTTGCACTGCCCCTCACCGCAGCAGCCCCGGCAACCCCAGCTTCACCGCCAGCCCCACCACCAGCAGCGCCAGCGCCCCGCGCACCGCCCAGTCGACCGCTGCCTTCCACGCGCTCGTTTTGGCATCGCGCCACGCGCCGAGCAGCTGGCGCAGGTCGACCATGTCATCGCGCGCCGCCGCATCGGCGAGCCCCAGCCGCGCCAGCGCCCGCCGCGCCCCCAACTCGCTCGCCTCCTCGACCACCGCGCGCAGCAAGGCTGCGTCGGGCGCGTTCGTCCCCGCCAGCGCGATCAACCGCGCCAGCGCCTCTTCCTCGTCCATGTCGATTTCCTCACTAAAACCCCTCCCCCTTGGATGGGGGAGGGTTGCAAAGCCTTGGCAGCTTGCTGCCTAGGCGAAGCTGGGTGGGGGTGGCCCGCTCTCCGCGAACGCTACCCCACCCCCAACAACGCCTTCTTCTCGTCCGCGCTCAGCCAGTCCGCGGCCGACACCTCGTGCCACAACGCCATCCGGTCCTCGGCCAGCGCTGGCACCTTATCCAGATCGACGCGCAATTCCGCGCCCTCAAACCACCCGCTCAGTCCCTGCGCGATGCCGCCCAAAATCTTGCCGACCAGCGGCAGCACCGTCAGCCGCCACAGCGCGCGGTTCGCCTCGCGATAATTGGCATAGGTCGCATCGCCCGGCAGTCCGAGCAGCATCGGCGGCACCCCGAACGCCATCGCAATTTCGCGCGCGCTCGACTCCTTCAACGCCAGGAAATCCATCTCGGCGGGCGACAGCGACAGCGCCTGCCACTTCAGCCCCCCCTCGAGCAGCAACGGCCGCCCCGCATTCGCCCCGCCTGCAAACCCCTCGGCCAGTTCCTCGCGCAGCCGATCGACCTGATCCGCCGATAGCGGCATCCCCTTGTCGCCCGGATCATGCACCAGCGCCCCCGACGGCCGCGCCGCATTGTCCAGCAAGGCCGCGTTCCACGCCGCCGCCGCATTGTGCGCCGCAATCGCGCCCGACGCCGCGCCCAAACACCCCGCACCATAATGATCGTCCAGCGGATGCAGCGCCTTCACATGCACCACAGCCGTCCGCCCCGCGCCATCCTCGGCGGGCAGCACCACCGCCGACCCGCCCGCCTTGTAGCGATAGGCCACCGGCCACCCCCGCGCGTCGGCCTCGACCGTCACCCGTTCGGGGCGCAGCGCAAACAGCTCCGCCGGCGCCCCAGCGCCATCGGCCAAAATCTGCACATAACCATTGCCATGCAGCAGCAGCTGCGACGCCAGCGTCTCGACCAGCCCCTGGCCGCCCGACGTCCCGGCAACCAGCGCCGCGAGCGCCGGATCGCTCGCCACCACCGGCGCCATCCCCGCCGCCTCGGCGACCAATTTCACGCTGCGCTGAACAATCGCATTGCCCAGATACCCCTCGCGCAACTGCGCCTCATACGACAAGGGCGCGGGCGCACTCCAGCTTCCATACACCCGCGACAAAGCGGGCCGCGCAGGATGCTGCGCAGCCTTCCGGCCAAACCAGTTCATAAAAAATCTCCTGCAAACTCCCCTCTCCCCTTGCGGGAGAGGGTTGCGAAGCCTTGGCGGCTTGCCGCCTAGGCGAAGCTGGGTGAGGGATTCACCCTCTGTTGGGCAACCTGAGGGATCGGAAAAAAGATACTGGTACGCCGAGTCCCGTCGACGCGAACGCAGGTCTAACTAAACTGCCGAAGTTGCGCGAAACAGGTGCCGCCTGCCGTCGGAGCGGGTACGAAAGGACCAGGATGCGGTTTCGAACCATCACCCGTCTGTTGATTTCGCTGATCGCTTTGCCGATCATGCTTCTGGCACTGCACAGTCGCGTCCTTGCCGAAAATGGGTGCCCGATTGGCTATGCGCCAGCGAGAATACCTGTTGAGTCAAGCAGCGATTGTGTGGCAATCCCGGGTTATTGGGATGAATCATCGTCGGATGCACCCGCGCCGGCCGAACCGGTTTGGGCAAGTCGCTGGGGTGCCATAGCCATCGGCAGCACAGCGACTGGCAACGGGACGGGTTTTTCGACAAACCAGAAAAGCAAGAACGCGGCAGTGAAAGCCGCTCTGCAACAGTGCCTCGACGCCAAAGGCGGTGAAACCTGTCGATCGGAAATCTTCTCCTATCAGGATCAATGTGCCGTCGTTGCCTGGGGTGCTGCCGCGTATAGCGCTTGGAGCGCTGCGACGATTTCAGAGGCAGCTGCCCTTGCAATGGAAAGGTGCAGCAAACTGACCGAAGATTGCCAGGTCTATTATTCGGCCTGCAGCTATCCCGTCAGGATAAGATAACAAC
>JAEMRT010000182.1 GCA_016463225.1 Sphingopyxis sp.
AAGTGGGGAATTTTCAAATGTCCGTTCCGGGGCATTTTACTCCGCCATCAACACCTGAGAAGCCCTCGTATTTGGGATCAACCGTGCATTCGGCCGTGACGCCGTCGCCCTTCCTCAGCTTGGCGATCATATCCGCATAGGTGTCGGCAAACCGAAGTTCGCCGAGACTGATACCGGAGCCTGGGTTGAGCAGAATGGAAATCCCGCCTTCTGGCAGCTTGCCAGCCAGATCGAACGCGCCGCCGACGACAACGCGCTTGCCACCCCATTCTCGCTGAGCCTGAATAGCATTCTCGCTATATGCTTGGTTGATCGTCGCCAACAGGTCTGACGGGCTGGGCTTCTTGGTCTCGCCTTTGGTGGATTGGGATGTTGGCACTTGTCCGCAGGCGGAAAGAAGCAGCAGCGTCGTGAACAGAAATTGCTTGTGCATGGGTTCTCTCCTTACTGATCGAGGCAGGTCTGAATCTTGCGCCAAGCCTTGTTGCGCCCCCAGAACCTGAGCTGGGCGTTATCCAGGCCGTTTATCTCCAGCACCGTGGCGTCGCCGAAGTCCGAGCTTTCCCAGACCAGCATGACCCGTTCGGGCATATCCGGCTGGCGATAGACCCAAGGCTTGCCGATGTTGTCGGTGTCGATGATGCAGCGCTCCAGATCGAACAGGCGCTGCTTGGTGGATGCCGTGAACTCCGGCACTTTCTTCCTGACACTGCCGATGTCGTCGGCGTGCGCGATGCCCGGCGTCAGGAGCGCCAGACACAGTAAGGGTATTATCTTCTTCATTGCTCTCTCCCCTTTCCTGGGATGACCGCCAAGGTGACGGCGCGTTGAGGCACCCACATCCCGAACTGATTTATCGGAACATGCTGCCAAGGCCAGTAAATTTGACACGATTGGTATACAGACGAACGGACGCGCTTGCGGCCAAGTCCGGTCAATGGATGTGGTTATGCTTCTCGGCGCGAACGTCCGTCACCATCGCAAGCTGAAAGGCATGTCGCAGGAGCAACTAGCGTTGGAGGCGGGAATGGAGCGCAGCTATGTCAGCGACTTGGAGCGCGGCACCCGGAATCCGTCCGTGCGGGCGCTCGGAAGGTTGGCCGACGCGTTGGGTGTTGCCCCGCAATCATTGCTTGAAAACAGGTAAGCCGCCGCGATCGATGCGCGTCTGCGCTACTGGATCACAGCAGTTGCGGCTTTGCGATTTGAGGATAACGTCAGCAGCCTGATCGCAATTTCTTCAGGCGCGCAGTAGCCGGCCTATTCCACTCGGGATCATGAAGCTTGATCATCAGTGTCTTTAATCTCTCGGCATGGCGGGCGGCCACTGCAGTCGTGCCCACACAAAGAACTTCCAAAGTTAACTCAGACATATGCTCCCTGATTTTTTGAGCGCCATATCCGGCGTTGCCTGTTTGATTAGGCCCACTGATTCGCCGCAAACCTTTTGCAAGCCCTCCGCCGTCATGCTCAATCGCACGCAGGATATACATGGTCTCGCCTTCGCGCACCGCCCGCGCCAGACCAACATATCGCTTCAAGTCTGGATGCGGACCTGCAAAGCCTGCCGGGACCTGTCGCCAATCAGCGTCCCAGTCTTGGACCAATCTTCCGTTAATTTCCTCGGCCATCAGTTCGGCTCGTGACTTTTTGACCATATGTCCTCCAACCTCTTCGCGCTTTAGCCCCGAACGCGCTCTGTTGCGAGCAGCAGGTGCTATGGGTAGCAGCACGCTCAGGCAGCCAAGGACAGAATGCTTCCCTCGTATAAGATGCTCACTTGCGCGCGTGCACTGGGCGACCATAACGCTTGCCAATTCAACGTGGGCTTTGCCCATCACTCTCGCATATGCGCAAGAACGAAAGCTACTATGGACCATACCAGCCACAATCGCCTGATTTCATTCATCTGGTCGATCGCCGATGACTGCCTACGCGACGTCTATGTTCGCGGCAAGTACCGCGATGTGATCCTACCTATGGTGGTGTTGCGGCGGCTGGATACGCTGCTGGAACCTACAAAGGCGGCGGTCCTCGAAGAGGTCGAATTCCAGAAGTCCGAAATGGGGGCGACCGAGCTCGACGACGAGCCCTTGAAGGCGGCATCTGGCTATGTCTTCTTCAACACCAGCAAGTGGACGCTGAAGCAGCTGTTCAGCACGGCCACGAACAACCGGCAAATCCTGCTGGCCAATGTGGAGGACTACCTCAACGGCTACAGCGCGAACGTCCAAGAGATCATCGAGCGCTTCAAGCTGAAAGATCAGATCAAGCACATGGCGGCCAAGGACGTGCTGCTGGACGTGCTGGAAAAGTTCGTCTCCCCGAATATCAACCTGTCGCCCCACCCCGCCGAGGACCCGGACGGCAAGAAGCTGCCCCCGCTGACCAATCTGGGCATGGGCTATGTGTTCGAAGAGCTGATCCGTAAGTTCAACGAAGAGAACAACGAGGAAGCCGGGGAGCACTTCACCCCGCGCGAGGTCATCCAGCTGATGACCCACCTTGTGTTCGATCCGATCAAAGATCGGCTGCCGCCGGTCATGACCATCTATGACCCGGCATGTGGCAGCGGCGGCATGCTCACGGAATCGCAGAACTTCATCAAGGACCCGGAAGGACTGATCCGGGCCACGGGCGACGTCTATCTCTATGGCAAGGAGATCAACGACGAAACCTACGCCATCTGCAAGTCCGACATGATGATCAAGGGCAACAACCCCGAGAACATCAAGCCCAACTCGACGCTCGCTACCGACGAGTTTGCCGGGCAGCGTTTCGATTTCATGCTGTCGAATCCGCCCTATGGCAAAAGCTGGGCGACCGATCTCAAGTACATAAAGGATGGCAAAGACGTCATCGACGGCCGCTTCAAGGTCGAACTGGCCGACTATTGGGGCGCCAAGAGTATCGTGGATGCGACCCCGCGTTCAAGCGACGGGCAGCTGCTGTTCCTGATGGAAATGATCACCAAGATGAAATCGACCGATGCCAGCCCCATCGGCTCGCGCATCGCGTCGGTTCACAATGGTTCCAGCCTGTTCACTGGCGATGCGGGAGGCGGCGAGAGCAACATCCGCCGCTACATCATCGAGAACGACCTCCTCGATGCGATCATCCAGCTGCCGAACAACCTGTTCTACAACACCGGCATCACCACCTACATCTGGCTGCTGAGCAACGCCAAACCGGCGGAGCGACAGGGCAAAGTCCAATTGATCGATGCCAGCCTACTGTTCCGCAAGCTGCGCAAGAACCTTGGCGACAAGAACTGCGAATTCACGCCCGAAAACATCGACGAAATCACGAACGCCTATCTCGCCTTCCAGCCGATCGAGCGACAAGTGGATGCCAACAACGATCCTGTGGGCCTCGCCTCGCAAATCTTCGATGGCACCGATTTCGGCTACTACAAGGTCACGATCGAGCGCCCTGACCGACGCAAGGCGCAATTCAGTGCCGAGAGGTTGGCCGCGCTGCGCTTTGACAAGGGCCTGATTGCCCCGATGCAGCACCTGTATGAAGCGCACGGCGACTCAATCTACGAACCCGCCACGCTCAAGGCCGAAGCCAAGGCCATTGTGGAATGGTGCGAGGAAAACGAGATCACGCTGAACGCCAAGAACCGGGCCAAGCTGCTTGAATCCAAGCACTGGCTCCAGTTGCACGACGTCCATGCGGCTGGGCACAAGCTGATGGCCGCTATCGGCACCGACGAATACCGCGACTTCAATCTGTTCCAAGACAAGGTGGATGCCGCGATCAAGGCGGGCAAGATCAAGCTGACAGCGGCCGAGCGGACCGCAATCCTCAATGCCGTCAGCTGGTATGACGAAACCGCCGAGATCGTCATCAAGAAGACCGTGAAGCTGTCGGGCGAAAAGCTGTCCAGGCTGCTGGACCATCTTGGCTGCGAAGCGGCCGATCTGGCTGATTTCGGTTACTACAAGACCGGCAAGGGCGAATACCTCACCTACGAATCCAGCACCGATCTGCGTGACACTGAAAGCGTGCCGCTGAAGGATTCCATTCACAGCTACTATCAGGCCGAGGTGAAACCCCATGTGCCCGAAGCCTGGATCGCCATGGACAGCGTGAAGATCGGCTACGAGATCAGCTTCAATAAATACTTCTATCGCCATAAACCGCTGCGGGCGTTGGAGGACGTTGCCGCTGATATTCTGGCGTTGGAGCGGCAGGCTGATGGGCTGATTGCGGATATTTTGGGGCTCAAGCCCGCCGCCCTGCCGGAGGTGGCGTGATGACCGTTGCGCGCTATCCTGTCTACGACAAGTACAGAGACGACATCGCGCCGTGGCTGGGTGACGCCCCAGCCAATTGGAGGTTTGAGAAAGCGAAGTGGTTCCTATCTCATCGCAAGCAGATCAACAGCGATGCTAAAATCGACAACGTGCTGTCATTGACCTTGCGGGGCGTAGTCAACAACGACCCAGACAACCCCGAAGGTTTAGTCCCAAAAGATTACCGAACATATCAGATATTTGAGCATGATGACCTCGTATTCAAGTTAATAGATCTTGAAAACGTTCGGACCAGTCGAGTTGGGCTTGTGCATGAGCAGGGCATTATGAGCTCCGCCTATATCCGGATTGTGCCGCCAAAGGGATGGAATGCGCGCTTTTTATATTATTACTATTTCCACATGTATCAGGCTGAGGTCTTCAACAAGATCGGCTCTGGCGTTCGCTCCACCCTTGGTCAAAGCGACCTACTCGATCTTCCCATTCCGCTCCTCGATTGCGAGGTTCAGGACAGGATTGTCCGTTTCCTCGACGAGAAAACGGCAAAAATTGACGCTGCGATTGCGCTTGAGGAGCGACAGATTGCCTTGCTGAAAGAGCGCAAGCAGATCGTAATCCAGAACGCTGTCACCAAGGGCTTGAATCCCAATGCCCCCATGAAGGAAAGTGGCGTCGATTGGATTGGCGAAATCCCAGAACATTGGGATATTGTCAGATACAAGTATCTTTTTTCTCAAAGTAGAATTCCAGTTCGCCCCGGTGACGGAGTGGTAACAGCATTTAGAGATGGTCAAGTTACCCTGCGGTCCAACCGCCGCCTCGAAGGTTACACCGAAGCCATTCTTGAAGGTGGGTACCAAGGGATCAGGGTTGGGCAACTGGTCCTGAATTCAATGGATGCTTTCGAAGGTGCCATTGGTGTGTCGGATTCTGACGGGAAATGTACCCCAGAGTACGTTATTTGCGACCCCATAAGCCCCAGAGTGAACCAGTATTATTTCGCCTTGTTGCTGAGAGAGATGGCGCTAGCCGATTATATAGAGGTCATATGCAATGCCGTGCGCCAGCGGGCTGTCCGGATTAGGTTTAACAACTTGGCGGCAAGATTCGTAGTTCTCCCGCCGCAAACGGAGCAATCGGCAATCGTCGCCTACGTGGATACAGTGAAGTCTAAATTTGAGGACGGTATCGCCTTAAAGCAGAAGCAAATATCTGCACATAAGGAATACAGGGCGACGCTGATCAACAGCGCCGTGACCGGCAAAATCAAGGTGGCATAGAGAACGGCATGGTCAGTCAGACGAACGAACAGGCGCTGGAAGCCGCGATCGAAAAAAAGCTCACGGGCACCACACGCGAGGCGATCAAGGAACAGGTCGAGTGGACCGCGCTGGGCGACCAGCTGATCAGCAGCATCGTTCCGCTTGATCCGGGCAATCTCGGCTATGACATGGGCCTGCCATCTGACTTCAATGCCCAGTATGCGCTCGACACGCGCCGGTTCTGGCGCTTTCTGGAAAGCTGAAAAACCCCTGGACGGGACAGACCGCCCGCTATCACGGCCAGAAGCAATACCGGGAAGACCGCGACACCACCCAGCCGTTGCTCCAGTTCGGGCGCTGCCTTGTGCACATGGCAGTCGATACCGACGAAGTGTTCATGACCACCAAGCTGGCAGGCCCGGCAACATTCTTCCTGCCCTTCAACAAGGGGCACAACCATGGCCAAGGCAACCCGCCCAACAAGAATGGCCACAAGACCGCCTACCTTTGGGAAGAGGTGTTCACCAAGGGAAGCATTGCGAACATCATTCAACATTTCGTACGGCTGGACGGATCAGCCAAGGATCAGCTGAACAAGAGGACGCTCTACTTCCCGCGCTATCACCAGCTCGACGTGGTGCGGGAGCTGATCGATCATTGCGCCAAGAATGGCGTGGGGCAGACATACCTGATCCAGCATTCCGCCGGTTCCGGAAAATCCAATTCGATCACCTGGGCAGCCTATCAGCTGATCGAGGCCTATCCCGCCTCTGCCTCCACCCCCGGCGCTAAAGGGCTGGACCAGCCGCTGTTCGATTCCGTGATCGTCGTCACCGATAGGCGCTTGCTCGACAAGCAGCTGCGCGACAACATCAAGGACTTCTCCGAGGTCAAGAACATCATCGCCCCGGCCACGTGTCATCGGTCGTGCAATTCTCCGCAAAAGTGGGCTTTGAAAATTCCCTAGTTG
>JAEMRT010000183.1 GCA_016463225.1 Sphingopyxis sp.
CGGTAAAGTCCGTTATCTGGGTCCAGCTCGCCAACGACCATGGCCGAAACCGTCACCATCTCGCGCGAAGTCTTCCAGCGCCTGCGGGCGCGTCTCCCAGCGGTCACGCGGGAGCATCTGTTCAATTGCTACGCCATCAGCGAAACGACCTGGACCAAACTCAGGGACGGCAGGCCCGTGAAACGTTCGACGCTGGATCGCGTGCTGGCCAAGCTCGCTGCACTGGACTCCCGCGTCGCGGCCTGAACGGGGGCCAAAAGTCGCGATCTGCGCTTGGGACCGCCATCTAATATTTCCGATAATATATCTTAGACGATATTGATATGTAGCCGGGGCGGATTCTATTTTGAAGTGCGATTTGTGAGGGTTTTTATGGACTTAGGTCCACGGAGATTTTCACATGGGATCGCGTTACGACCATATCACGCTTCAGGAACGCCATCAGATCGCCCGCTGGCGTGACGCCAAGGTCTCCGTTCGGGTCATCTCCGAGCGCCTTGGACGTCATCCATCGACGATCCACCGCGAGATTCGGCGCAACTGGTTCGACGATGGCCCATGGCTGCGCGGCTATTTTGCTGTCGCCGCCAACGAGCGCGCCTCCACGCGTCGCAGACGGGTCGGCAAGCTGCATCGCGATCCAGAACTGGCCCGCTTTGTCACCGAGCGCTTGCAAGAGACCTGGTCGCCAGAACAGATCGCCGGTCATCTCAAGTCGACCCGGCAGCTCCAAGCTTATGCCTGCCACGAGACCATCTATCGCTACGTCTACGGCCCAGATGGCCGAGCTGCGGAGCTCTACAAGCTGCTGCCCAGGATGCGTCGGCGCCGGCGCGCGCGCTATGCCCGACGACCGCGCGGCCTTCATATCCCGCCGCACAACACCATCGCCCAGCGGCCGGCCCACATCGGCGAGCGCCAGAGCTACGGCCATTGGGAGTGCGATCTGATCGCTTTCCGCAAGGAATACGGGCGTCACAACATCACGACGCTGGTCGAGCGGCGAAGCCGGTATCTGATCATGATCAAGAACCCGAGCCGCAGCTCGACGGGCATCATGGCCGGCCTAGCCGAGCGCCTGGAGCCGTTTCCTCCGCCGATGCGGCAATCCATTACCTTTGATCGCGGCACGGAGTTCGCCTTCTTTGCGACCCTGAAGCGCTCGCTCGAGATTGACAGCTACTTCTGCAAGCCACAGGCGCCTTGGCAAAAGGGCACGGTCGAGAACACCAATGGCCGTCTGCGGCGCTTCTTGCCCAGCGACACGGACATCGCGCTGGTCCCGCCGGAGAAGCTGCTGGAGCTGTCCACGCGGCTCAATCGGATCCCGCGCAAGTGCCTCGGATACCGCACGCCGGAGGACGTGCTTGCAGAGCAGATCGCGGTGACGGCTGGGACACGGGCGACGAACGGGCTCTGCGCGGTGTGATGGCTCCGCGCCCGCCCGTCGCCCGACTGCCAATGCCCTGAGAACCCTGACGTGACAGGAGGCCCCCTCCCCGTCATCCTGCCCAGGCTCTCCGTCGCACTTCAGCTAGAACCCGCACCGCCATTTAGTAATGTCGCACCGTGCCATTTAGACATGTCACCCTCCGCCGCAACCGCGATGGAGGTCTCCAGGATGGCGTTGCATTTCATGAGCGACAAGGAGCTTTCGCGGCTGGAGATCCTTCGTGATCTCGCTAGCGGCCGGCTCACGACGCCGGCGGCGGCGCAGCTGCTGGGTCTGGAGCGACGCCAGGTCCAGCGATTGGCCAAGGCCTATCAGGAGCAAGGCGCCACGGCGCTGATCTCCAAGAAGCGTGGTCAGCCGAGCAACCGGCGCACGCCGTCGACCGTCAAGACGCAGGCGCTGGAGCTGATCCGCGAGCGGTACTCGGGATTTGGTCCGACGCTGGCGGCCGAGAAGCTGCGTGAGCTCCACGGTGTCTATATCGGGCGTGAGACCCTGCGGATTTGGATGCTGGAAGCCGGGCTCTGGGCCGATCGCCAGAAGCGGCGTGGCCGGGTCTACCAACCGCGCTATCGGCGAGAATGCGTCGGTGAGCTCATCCAGGTCGACGGGTCCGATCACTTCTGGTTCGAGGACCGCGCCGACAGCTGCACGCTGCTGGTCTTCATCGACGACGCCACCAGCCGGCTCATGCACCTGCAGTTCGTTCAGTCGGAGTCGACCTTCGCCTACTTCAACGCCACCCAGCGCTACCTTGAGGCCCACGGCAAGCCGATCGCCTTCTACACCGACAAGCATGCGGTCTTCCGCGTGAACAAGGCCGGCGGTCTTCATGGTGACGGCATGACCCAGTTCGGCCGCGCTCTCAAAGCCCTGAGCATCGAGATCATCTGCGCCAACTCCAGCCAGGCCAAGGGCCGTGTCGAGCGAGCCAACAAGACCCTCCAGGACCGGCTGGTGAAGGAGCTTCGGCTCGCCGGCGTCAGCTCGATGGACGACGGCAACGCCTTTCTGCCGAGCTTCATCGCCGACTACAACGCGCGCTTCGCCAAGGCGCCGTTCAACGACAAGGACCTGCACCGGCCCATGTCACCGCGGGACCGATTGGACGAGGCGTTCACCTGGCGCGCCGAGCGGACGCTCTCGCAGGCGCTGACGCTCCAGTACGACAACATCCTTTTCATGATCGAGCCGTCCGAGTTCGCGCAAGGCGCGATCGGCCAGCGCGTCGAGGTCGTTGACTTCCCCGATGGGCGCCTGGAGATCCGCCACAAGGGTCGAAGCATGCCCTACCGGACCTTCGACAAGGTTCGGCGCGTCACCGAGACGGCCGTGATCGAGAACAAGCGCCTGGGCGGCCTGCTCGCCTTGATCAAACAGAGCCAGGAGGCCGGGCCGCCCGGGGCACGCACCCGTAAAGGTCCCAGGCGCCGCGATCAGACCGGACATATGTTCGGGGTGGGTTAAGCCCCCTGCCCTGATGTCCGGTTTCCGGCGGCGACCCAATTTCTGCACTGATCCTCCCTCGCTTGAGTGGACACCCATGCTAGCTTTTCGGAGCTGGAGAGGAGTGTCTGATGAGCGTGAAGCGTCGGGTCTTTCCGGAGACCTTCAAACGAGAAGCGGTTGACCGTGTCGCCAGCAGCGGCCTGTCGGCCGGCATGGTGGCCCGGGAGTTGGGCCTGCACGAGACGGTCCTGCGACGATGGATGATGCAGTACGGGACGCAGGTGATGGGGCCGGCGCGGCGCGCCCACACGCAAGCGCCGGCCCCGTCGCCGTCTGATCTGGCCGCCGAGAACGCCCGCCTGCGTCGCGAGAACGACCATCTGCGGATGGAGCGCGACATCCTAAAAAAAGCCGCGCTCATCTTCGGAGCGGCCTCCCGATGAAGTTCGGGTTCGTCGATGAGCACCGCGGCGCCTGGCCGGTTCGGGTGATGTGTCGGGTCCTGGGTCTGTCGGCCAGCGGCTACTATGCCTGGCGCGTCAGGCCCGAGAGCCGGCGGGCGGCGGCCAATCGCGCGCTGACCGAGGACATCCGCCTGATCCATGCCGAGAGCTGTGGGACCTATGGTTCGCCGCGCGTCCACGCCGTCCTGCGCGGTCATGGGCGCCGCGTTGGGCGCTCGCGGGTCGAGCGGTTGATGCGCCGGGCGGGCTTGCGCGGCCTGGCCGCGTTGCCTCGCCGTACCCGCACCACCGACAGCCGCCATGGCTATCCGATCGCGCCCAACAGGCTCGCCCGCAACTTCCAGGCGGCGGCTCCAGGCCAGGTCTGGCTGGCCGATCTCACCTACATCCCGACTGGCGAAGGCTGGCTCTACCTGGCCGGCGTCCTCGACATGCACACCCGCAAACTCGTCGGCTGGTCGATGCGCGACACCCTGCACACCCAGATCGCCCTGGAAGCCCTGACCATGGCCATCGCGCGACAAAAGCCCGCGCCCGGCCTCATCCATCATTCGGATCGCGGCATCCAATATGCCGCCGAGGCCTATCGTTCGGCCCTGGCCCAGTCAGGGATCACCCCGTCCATGAGCCGAAAGGGCGACTGCTGGGACAACGCGCCCATGGAGAGCTTCTTCCACACCCTCAAGACCGAGCGGGTCCACCACCGGATCTACGCCACCCGCGCCGAGGCCCGGCGCGACCTGTTCGGCTATATCGAGGGCTTCTATAATTCACGTCGCCTGCACTCGGCTCTGGGCTATATCAGCCCCGCCGAGGCCGAACGCAGAGCGGCTTAACCCCGTCCACTTTTCCGGGGGAAGATCAGTTGAGCACCGGCCGTATGGTGATGGCACTTTTGCAGGAACTGGAGAACGAGGCCGTCGCCAGCGGTCAGACCGCTATCGAAGAGGCGCTGCGCGAGGAAATGTTCGCTGAAACGGCGTTCTGGCGCGATCTGGCAATCCGCCATGGCGAAAGCGTGGATGCGTGTAGCGCGACATCGTCGGTGACTGGTCAGCGACATTGATGGTGATGTGTCAGCGGTGACGTTGGGGATAGTGTCACACGAGGTTGGCCTGGATCAAGAGGCGTTGTCGCGCAGCGATGTCGCTGGCATGGTTTCGATGTCGCTGGGCGATGTCGCTGGATCAGGAGCACTGTCGCGGAGCGATGTCGCTGAGGCCAGGGCGGATCGCCTGCGATAGCTCTCGACGTTCATTTCCAGGATAGTGGCGTGGTGAACGAGCCTGTCGATGGCAGCGACAGTCATTGCCTTATCCAAAAAAATGGAATCCCAACCGCTGAATGGTTGGTTGGCGGTGATCATGATGGAGCGCCTTTCGTATCTGGCAGAGATGAGTTCGAACAGGACGCTGGTCTCTGCCTGGTCCTTGCGGACGTAGGACAGGTCATCGAGGATGAGCAGGTCGAAGCGGTCGAGCCTGGCGATCTCCTGGGTCAAGGTCAGGGACTGACGTGCGGCCTGCAAACGCTGGACGAGATCGGTGGTTCGGGTGAAGAAGACCCGGTATCCGCGCGCGACGAGCTCGTTGCCGATGGCGGCTGCGGCGTGGCTCTTGCCGGCACCGGGCGGACCAAATGCCAGAAGATTGTGGCCCGCCTTGAGCCAGGCATCTCCTTGGGTCAGAGCCATGACCTGGGCCTTGCTCAAGGTGGGAACGAGGCTGAAGTCGAAGGCATCCAGGGTCTTGCCGGGAGGCAGCCGTGCTTCTGTAAGATGGCGCTGGATCCGGCGTTGTTCGCGTTCGGCGAGTTCCAGTTCGGCCAAGGCTGCCAGCAGGCGCGAAGCCGGCCACCCCTCCTTGTCCGCTCGTGAACAGAAGTCCGGCCAGAGACGGGCAATGGTGGGCAGACGCAGCGTGCCAAGCAACATGGGCAGCTGGGCGGTGTCGACAGTGATGCTCATGCGGCCATCTCCCTGGCGGTGAGCAGATCGTCGTATGTGTCAGGCTGGGGAATATCGACGACCACATCGGCCGGCTCTTTGCCGGGGCGTTGGAAGCGCTCCTGCAGATCCCTCAGATCGGGTAAACCCTGGCCATCGAGTATGCCGGTCAGGGTCGCGGCGAGCTCAGCCTCGCAGGCCTGGTCATGCGCAAGCCACAGCAGCCCCACCATGCTGCGGCATGCGGCGGCTTTGGGAAGCGCACCCTCCAGAGCATCCCAGCAGCGGCGATATTCGCTGCGAGGGAAGAGCTTGTCGCGATAGACAAGGTTTGCCAGCGCGTGGGGCTTGGTACGCAGGCTGTGGATCACGTGCCGATAATTGACTACGTGGTCATGACCGCCCCGTCCGCGATCGGGCGCCCTCCCGCGTGGCAGGGTCTCGATGGGCTGCCCGGCCAGATAAAGGTCGATCCGGTCATCGAAGATCCTGGCTCGCAGGCTATGGCCGATGAGCCGGGAAGGCACGGTGTAGAAGACCTTGCGCAGCACGAAGCCGCCCGATGAGGTGACGAGCACCGTAGCTTCATCATAATCGCAGCTGCGGCGTGAAGGTAACGGGCGCAGGTGCTCAGCTTCGATGCGCAAGGCATCGCGCCGCCGGGCATTGTGGCGGCCCACGATCTGGGCGAGGAACGTGCGCCAGTCCTCGATGGAGGCGAAGTCACGTGTCCCGCGCAACTGGAGTGCCTGATCGAGCCGATCCTTAAGGTGACCATGACGGCTTTCTATGGACCCATTCTCATGGGCGACCCCGCGATTGTTGCGGGTGGGCTCCATCTGGTAATCGGCGCACAGGGCGGCATAGCGGGTCCGCAGATCTTCCTGGGCATCTTGCTCCAGGTTGGCGAACGCCGCGGAGAGGCTATCGGTGCGATGCTCGTGCGGCACGCCGCCAAGCTGCCACAGCGCATTCTGAAGGCCGCAGGCCAGCGCCGTGAAGCTTTCTCCTCCCAGCACGACCTCGGCATGCTCCCACCCGGAATAGACCAGCGCGAAGTGATAGATCAGGTGCGGGCTCGGATTGCCGGAGATGGTGACCTTCAGATCGCGGGCGTCAAAGAAATCCGACATGCCC
>JAEMRT010000068.1 GCA_016463225.1 Sphingopyxis sp.
CGCCCTTGTTGCCGCGTTCTTCCTTGACGACCTGGACCAGCATCACCTGGCGGCGACGGATGACGTCCTGGATCTTGTAGCGGCGGCGCAGCGACATGCGGTTTTCGCTGTCCTCCTCGTCGCGGCGGCTGCTGCGTCCGCGACCACCGCCCTTGCGGCCATTGCCGCGCCCGCGGCCACGACCCTTGCGGTCGCCGCGATCGCCCCGGCCTTCACGAGCTTCTTCGGATCCTTCGCCGCCCTCTTCGCCGTCGCCCTGATCGTCGCGGTCGTCGCGGTCATCGTCGTCGCCATCGTTGCGCTCGTCACGATCGTCGTCGTCGCGGTCGTGGCGGCTGTCGCCATTGTCGTCTTCGTCATGATATTCGACGTCGGCGACATCGCCCTCCAGCTCGTCGAGATCTTCCTCGGCGCGCTGCGCGGCGGCGGCGGCATGCTCGGCCTCTTCGCGCAGCAGGGCTTCGCGGTCTTCCTTTGGAATCTGGTAATAATCGGGGTGGATTTCGCTGAATGCCAGGAACCCGTGGCGATTGCCGCCATATTCGATGAACGCCGCTTGCAGCGACGGTTCAACGCGGGTTACTTTGGCCAGATAGATATTGCCCTTGAGCTGCTTGTGCTCGGCGGACTCGAAATCAAACTCCTCGATGCGGTTTCCCTGGGTGACGGCGACCCGGGTTTCTTCCCGGTGCCGCGCGTCGATCAACATGCGCGTGGTCATTAGTTACACTCCAAGCGCGCCGTAGCGCGCCATCAAAAAATCCCGCGATCTTCCTTGACGAAAGATCGCGGCGGGTAAGGATGAAACGAAAAAAGACGTTATTGCCGCGGGGAGCCTGCGTCCGATGCTGGACGCGCATGCGGTCTTTGCATCCGGCGACGGCAGCGGCGAAAGCGCCCGCGTCGGGATGAAAAGAGGGCATGGCAAGCCTCATGCGGCATCAACCTGTTACATGGGGTGAGCGGGCGGGCAGGGCGGGCGTCTGGCGATCGCCCCGACTGTCCGGTCAACCGGGTGGACTGGCGGCAGGTTGCCGATCCCCGCATATCCGGCGCCAAGGCGGCCATGTTCCGCAGTTTTTGCGGAGCAGGCCTTCCCCTCAAAAGGCCGGACGGCACCGGGAACGACACCGTCAGTGGTGGTGTGCTAGCATCGGCACGGGCCGACGGCAACAGCGCCAAGGCAGAAAGATGGGACGCCGCCGCGCGTCGGCAAGTCCCGTATCGCCGCCAAATATGCTGAATTGCCGGTTAACCTTGCCGATTGACAGGGGTTTGACCGCCAATGGCTAATGCCGGGTTCACGACATTCTGCCGCTGGGGGCCACATGATTTCGAATAAGCACTGGACCAGCGCGCGCGTGCGGCGGCATAGAAGTGCCATGGGCCTGCTGCTCGTCCTGATCGCGATGATAATGAACCCGGCAGCGGCGCTGGCGGGGCAGATCGGCGCGGTCGAAATCGGCGATTCGGACATCACGCTGCGCTTTGACGACCTCATCGTCGGCGCCTCGACCTTCCTCCTTGTCGGCCCCGACCGGATCGCGCTCGACATTGCCGGCGCGCAGCCCGGCCGCTCGCGGCAAGGCGCCGGCCTGGTGCGGGCGGTTCGCCAGGGGCAGAAGGATCCGGATACCGCGCGCATCGTCCTCGACCTCGCGCAGCCCGCAGTCGTGACCGGCGCGCGCTTTGCCGCCGATGGCCGCAGCCTGACCTTTCGCCTGCGCCCGGTCTCGGCCGACGAGTTCGCGCGGGTGTCGCGCGGCCCGCGCACCGAATTGGCGCCGCCCTCAGGATTTCGCGCCAAGCCGCCCGAAAAACGCTACAGCGTCAGCGTCCCGATCGGCAAACCGAAGCCTTCGGTGGCGCTGCCGCGGATCGAAGGGCCGAGCAATAGCCGCCTGCCGCTGGTCGTGATCGACGCGGGGCATGGCGGGCATGATCCAGGCGCGATCAGCCCGCACAGCGGCAAACGCGAAAAGGACATCACCCTCGCGCTCGCGCGTGCGATCCGCGCCGACCTGCTCGCCTCGGGCCGCGTCCGCGTCGCGCTGACCCGCGGGGACGACCGCTATCTGGTGCTCGAGGAACGCTTCGGCATCGCGCGGCGGCTGAAGGCCGACCTGTTCATCTCGGTCCACGCCGATGCTGCCGAAAACCAGACGGCCAATGGCGCGTCGATCTACACATTGTCCGAAGTCGCCTCCGACCGCGAAGCAGCGCGGCTCGCGGCGCGCGAGAACAAGGCGAATGTCATCAACGGCGTCGATCTGGGCGCACACAGCGGCGACGTGTCGTCGATCCTGCTCGACCTGACCCAGCGCGAAACAATGAATGTCGCGTCGGATTTTGCGCGGCTGCTCCAGCGCGAGGCGGGCGAAGCGGTCAAGTTCCGTACCAATGCCCACCGCTTCGCGTCGTTCGTGGTGCTGAAGGCGCCCGACACGCCGTCGATCCTGTTCGAAACCGGCTTTATCTCGAACAAGGACGACGCTGAGTTCCTCGCGTCGGCGGCGGGCCAGAAAAAAGTCGCGCGCGGGGTGCGCGACGCGGTGCAGATTCATTTCGCCCGGCAGATCGCCGCGCGTTGATAAGTTAGTCTTGACTAACTTTTTCTCTCCAGCCAGCACGACCTCGCTGGCGCAGAAGGCCATGAGCTGGAGCGACTGGTCGGGTAGCGACACCCGCCGCATCGCCTCGACCCCGGCGTTTTCACCGAATTGCAGGCGGGCAGCGATGTCTTCATGGACAAGCAATATCTCGATTGCGACCTGACCAGTCCCCCTCCCGCAAGCAGGAGGCGAGTAGAACAGCACCTCGCCGCAACCATGCTTCCCTTTCGGCGATCCACGCTTTAGAGGCGGGGGAATATGGCCGCCGACAGCCCGCCCGATTTCCGCCTGCGCCTGCGCCGCGACAGCAATGCCGTCATCGCGTGGCTGCGCGATATGTGGACGCGGCGCTGGTTTCGCTGGCTCGGCTATCTTGCCCTGTCGGGGGTGCTGGCGCTGATCCTGATCTGGGCGATCTTTGCGCGCGACCTGCCGTCGGTCGACCAGCTGCGCGATTACGAACCCCCGCTGCCGACGATGGTCCGCGACGGCGAGGGCAAGCCGGTTCACAGCTATGCCCGCGAACGCCGCGTCCAGCTGGAATATAGCGAGTATCCCCAGCTCCTCGTGCGCTCGTTCCTTGCCGCCGAAGACAAGACGTTCTTCAGCCACGGCGGCATCGACTATCCGGGCATCGCCTCGGCGATCGTCACCAACCTCACCAACAGCGGCCGCCCCGTCGGCGCCTCGACGATCACCCAGCAGGTCGCGAAGAACCTGCTGCTGACCAACGAGCTCAGCTATCGCCGCAAGGTGCGCGAGGCGATCCTGGCGATGCGCATCGAGGATGCGCTGACCAAGGAACAGATCCTCGAACTCTATCTCAACGAGATCCCGCTCGGTCGCCGCGCGTTCGGCGTGCAGGCGGCGAGCCGTGCCTATTTCGACAAGGATGTCGACCAGCTCCAGCTTCACGAAATGGCATTCCTTGCGATCCTGCCCAAGGCGCCCGAAAAATATGGCCGGACGCGCAACGAGGCGGAGGCGCTGGCGCGGCGCAATTTCGTGCTCGGGTCGATGGAAGACAATGGCTGGATCACCGCGGCGCAGCGCGACGCCGCGCGCGCCATGCCGCTTGGCCTCACCAACAGCGGCAACACCGCGATCGCGCAGGTCGGCGGCTATTATATGGAAGAGGTCCGGCGCCAGCTGATCACGCAGTTCGGTGAAACCGCCGATGACGGGCCGCTCAGCGTCTATGCCGGCGGATTGTGGGTCCGCACGCCCTATGACGGCAAGATGCAGACCGGCGCGACGATGGCGCTGCGCAAGGGGCTTCAGCGTTACGACGCGGGCAAGGGCTGGTCGGGACCGATCGCGACGATCGAGGCCGATGACCAGTGGCAGAGCCGTCTCGCGTCGAGCTTTATCGGCATCGATTACGACAATTGGCGCGTCGCCGCGGTGCTGTCGAAATCGGCCGGCGCGGCGCAGATCGGCTTTGCCAACGGCGATACCGGCACGCTGCCCGCCAGCGCTGCAACGCTTGGTTATCGCAAGACCGGCGGCAATGCCTTTTCGGCGCTGCGCCCGGGCGACCTGATCGTCGTCAAATCGGCTGGCGGCAGCAGCTATGCCTTGCGCAACATTCCCGAAGTGTCGGGCGGCATGGTCGTCGAAAGCCCGCATTCGGGCCGCATCTATGCGATGCAGGGCGGCTTCGACGTCCGCCTGTCGCCCTTCAACCGCGCAACGCAGGCGCAGCGCCAGCCGGGCTCGACGATCAAGCCGTTCGTTTACGCCGCGGCGCTCGACAATGGCATGACCCCCGCGACGATGATCGTCGACGGGCCGTTCTGTGTCTATCAGGGCGCGCGCTTCGGCAACAAATGCTTCCGCAACTTTGGCGGCGCGGGCGGATCGGGTGAGCACACGATGCGCTGGGGGCTCGAGCAGTCGCGCAACCTGATGACGGTCAAGACCGCGAGCCAGATCGGCATGGAGCCGATCGTCGAAACGATCCAGACGATGGGGATCGGCAAGCACGAACCCTATCTCTCGACCGCGCTCGGCGCCGGATCGACGACGGTCGAAAAGATCACCAACGCCTATGCGATGCTCGCCAACCATGGCCGCGAGCTGAAGCCGCGGGTGATCGACTATGCGCAGGATCGCCGCGGCAAGGTGATTTTCCCGGCAAAGTGGAAACCGTGCGACGGCTGCAACAAAAAGGATTGGGACGGCCGCCCGATGCCGCGCTTTGCCAAATCGGGCAAGCAGCTGATGGACCCGATGACCGCCTATCAGGTCGTCCATATGCTCGAAGGCGTCGTCCAGCGCGGCACCGCGGTGCGGCTGCGCGACCTCAATGTGCCATTGTTCGGCAAGACCGGGACGACCTCGGGTCCGAACGATGTGTGGTTCGTCGGCGGTACCCCCGACGTGATCGCCGGCATGTATATCGGCTTCGATCAGCCGCGCAGCATGGGCGGCTATGCGCAGGGCGGCAGCTATGCGGCGCCGATCTTCAAGGATTTCGCGCTCGCGGCGCTTGCCGACCGGCAACCGATTCCCTTCGCGGCGCCCAAGGGTGTGCGGATGGTCCGCATCGACCGCCAGTCGGGCCGCCGCGTCTATGGCAGCTGGCCGGGAAGCGATCCCAAGGCGTCGATCATCTGGGAAGCGTTCAAGCCCGAAAGCGAACCGCGCCGGACGATCCGCGAAGAAGAGATCAAGCCGGTGAAGACCCCCAAGCGGCAGGATGCGCCGGTGCGGCAAGGCCCGGCGGGGCGCAGCGACAACGACTTCCTCGACGACCGCGGCGGCATCATCTGACCGCTTGTCTCTGACGGCTGAGCCTCTATGGCCGGTCTCCACTAGTTTCAGGAGCAAGGACATGCGCGCCGAAGCGCAGGATCATATCGACAAGATCGGCGCCGCACTGGCGCTGCTGCGGCGGTTTCTCGACTGGGACCGTGCGGTACGGCGGCTCGACGAGCTCAATGCCAAGGTCGAGGACCCGACGCTGTGGGACAGTCCCAAGGCGGCGCAGGAAGTGATGCGTGAGCGGCAGCGGCTCGATGCGGCGATCGCCGCGACGCGCGCGATCGAAACCGAATGCGCCGACACCGCCGAACTGATCGAACTCGCCGAAATGGAAGGCGACGAGGCGATGGTCGATGAGGCGGTTGCCTCGCTGGCGACGCTCGCCGCGCGCGCCGAGGAAGACAAGATCCGGGCGCTGCTCGCGGGTGAAGCCGACGCCAACGACGCCTATATCGAAGTCCACGCTGGCGCCGGCGGCACCGAAAGCCAGGACTGGGCCGAAATGCTCCAGCGCATGTACAGCCGCTGGGCCGAAAAGCGCGGGTTCAAGGTCGAGCTGGTCGAATATCAGGCGGGCGAACAGGCGGGCATCAAATCGGCGACGATGCTGGTCAAGGGCGAGAACGCCTATGGCTATTCAAAGACCGAAAGCGGCGTGCATCGGCTGGTCCGCATCTCGCCTTACGACAGCTCGGCGCGCCGCCACACCAGCTTTTCCAGCGTCTGGGTCTATCCGGTGATCGACGACAATATCGAAATCGACATCAACGAAGGTGACCTCAAGATCGACACCTACCGCGCCTCGGGCGCGGGCGGCCAGCACGTCAACACCACCGATTCGGCGGTACGCATCACGCATATCCCGACCGGCATCGTCGTTGCCAGCCAGAACGACCGTTCGCAGCACAAGAACCGCGCGACCGCGATGGGGATGCTGAAAGCCCGGATGTACGAGGCCGAGCTGCAGAAACGCGAGGCTGCGGCGTCGGGCGAATATCAGGCCAAGACCGAGATCGGCTGGGGCCACCAGATCCGCTCCTACGTCCTTCAGCCCTACCAGCTGGTGAAGGACCTGCGCACCGGGGTGACTTCGACCGCACCCGGCGACGTGCTCGACGGCGCGCTCGACCCGTTCATGGCCGCGGCGCTGTCGCAGAAGGTGACGGGCGAAAAGGTCGAGGTCGAGGACATCGATTGATGAAGCGATCCGCCGCCGCCCTGCTCGCGTTGCTGCCGCTGCTCGCCAGCTGCGACGCGCCGTGGAGCGACGATAGCGACCGCACCATGACCGCGCGCGAATTTCCGCCCGCCGACCGGTCGGTGGCGCCGACCGTCTCGACCAAATGGTCGACCGAGGAAGCGCGCGACCGTGTGAACGAAGCCGACGACGTGATGGATTCGGCCGATGTCCGCCCGGCGATGACCGTCGCCGATATTGGCGCGGGCGACGGCTATTACACCGTGCGCCTCGCGCAGCGGGTCGGCGCGGGCGGGCGCGTGCTGGCGCAGGATATCATGCCCGAAGTGATCGAGCGGCTGGCCGATCGCGTCGCGCGCGAACGGCTCGACAATGTCTCGCTGAAATTGGGCGCGGTCGACGACCCGCGCCTGCCCGCGGCCAGCTTCGACCGCGTCTTCATGGTCCATATGTATCACGAGATCGGCGAGCCCTACGCCTTTCTGTGGCGGCTGCGCCCGGCGCTGCGCGCGGGCGGGCAGGTGATCGTCGTCGATGGCGACCGCGCGATCGCCGACCATGGCACGCCATTCCGCCTGCTCGTCTGCGAGTTCGAGGCGGTGGGGTACAAGCTGGTGTCCTATGACGACAAACAGCACGCCGGGGGCTATCTCGCGCGCTTTGTGCCGACGGGCAAACGGCCCGACCCTGACAAGATCAGCGTCTGCGACAATCCCTAATAGACGACGAGCCGGTCGCCGTCGCCAATCTCCGCCAGAAAGCTGACCAGCCCCGCCGCGCGGACCTGTGGTACCAATTCCGTCGCCGCCATCCCCGCCAGTGCCAGTCCCGACTGGCAGACCAGCAGGCCGATCTCCATCGCGATCGCCTCGTCGATCATCGACGCCAGGTCGGGTTGCCCCGCCGCGCGCCGCGCCGCGTCGCCGGCAAAGCAGACGGGCGCGCGCAGCAGCGCCGCCGCCTCGCCCTGCAGGAAGATGCGCGCCGGGCGTCCTAGCGCCGACGCCGCCATCGCGGCCTCGAGGGCGGCGTAGAGCCGCCCGCCCTCGGGGAGCGCAACGATGATGTTCAAGACTGGCAGATCGGACATCGCGGATCCTTGGCGACAGCGACCTCGCGCCAGCGCCGGTCGAGCATGTCGACGATCGCCAGCCGCCCGGTCAAAGCCGAACCCCAGCCGGTCAGCGCGCGCACCGCCTCGAGCGCCGCCATTGTCCCGATCATCCCGGCAAGCGCGCCCATCACCCCGGTTTCGGCGCAGTTGACGCCGTCCAGCGCCGGGTCGCTGCCGACAAGGCAGGCGTAGCAGGGGCTGTCCGCGCGCCAGCCTTCGTACAGCGCGACCTGACCTTCGAACGCCCCGATCGCGGCGCTGAGCAGTGGGATCTGCAGGGCAACCGCAGCACGGTTGACCGCCAGCCGGGTGACGAAATTGTCGCAGCCATCGAGGATCAAGCTGGCGCCCGTCAGCAGTGCTGCAGCGTTGCCGTCGTCCAATCGTTCGGCCACCGCGACCGCCTCGACATGCGGGTTGATCCGCCGCGCCGCATCGGCCGCCACGATGGCCTTGCGCGCGCCGATGTCGGCATCGGTGAACAGCGGCTGGCGCTGCAGGTTCGACAATTCGACGACATCATCGTCGATGATCGTCAGCCTGCCGACCCCCGCTGCCGCCAGATAGGTGATCGCCGGACATCCGATGCCGCCCGCCCCGATCACCGCGACATGCGCGTTTTTCAGCTTGGCCTGTCCTGCGCCGCCGAAGGCAGGCAGGATGATCTGGCGCGCGTAACGGTCAAGTTCGGCGTCGGTCAGCAAGCTACTCGCTCGATCGCCGGGTCTTGATGCCCGACAGCGACGCAAGCCCCTCGGCATCGGCGGTTTCGTCGACGGGTTCGCTTTCGACCCCGGTCGATCCAAACCCGCCCGCACCGCGTTCGGTCTCGTCGAGCGTCGTTACCTCGGCAAAGGTCGCCCGCTGGACGGGGGCCGGGACCAGCTGGGCGATGCGGTCGCCGCGCTTGATGTCGAAATTATCCTCGCCCAGATTGGCCAGGATTACCTTCACTTCACCGCGATAATCGCTGTCGATCGTCCCCGGTGTGTTGAGGCAGGTGATGCCGTGTTTGAGCGCCAGCCCCGAGCGCGGGCGCACCTGCACCTCATACCCCGCCGGGATCGCCATCGCGAACCCGGTCGCCACCGCATGGCGCGTGCCGGGACGGATCGTCAGCGTTTCGGCTGCGACGACGTCCATTCCCGCGGCGCCATCGCTGGCATAGGCGGGGAGCGGCAGCCCGCCGCCGTTGGGCAGGCGCTGGACCCTGATCTCAATCGGGCTGGCGGGGGATACGCGCATCGAGCTCATCGGCGATCTTTTCCATCAATTTGCGGGCGACGGCGTGTTTGGGCAGCCGGTCCCAGCTGTCTATCCCGGTTTTGCTAACGATATGCACCCGGTTGCTCTCGCCGCCCATCGGGTCGGCGGCGACGTCGTTGGCGACGATCCAGTCGCACCCCTTGCGCGCCAGCTTCGCCTCGGCATGCGCGACGACGTCGTTGGTCTCGGCGGCAAAGCCAATCAGCAAGGTCGGGCGATGCGGGCTTTTGGCGAGACCCGCGAGGATGTCGGGATTCTCGGCCAGCGCGAGCGGGGCGACCTGCCCGCTGCCGTCCTTCTTGATCTTTTGCCCCGCGGGGTCGGCGGCGCGCCAGTCGGCGACCGCGGCGACCATGATCGCCGCATCGACCGGCAGGCCCTGTTCGACCTCGGCGGCCATTTCGACCGCGGTTTCGACATCGACGCGGATCACGCCGGGTGGGGTCGGCAGCTCGACGGGGCCGGCAATCAGCAGCACCTCGGCCCCCGCTTCGGCGGCGGCGGCGGCGATCGCAAAGCCCTGTTTGCCGCTCGACCGGTTGGCGATGTAGCGCACCGGGTCGATCGGCTCGTGTGTCGGTCCCGCGGTGATCAGGATACGCCGGCCATAGAGCGGGCGATGATCTTCATCGGCAAAGTCGGGCTGGCCGCTTAAGTCCCCCTCCCGCTGGCGGGAGGGGCTAGGGGAGGGCATGTCTGACGACAATGGTAAGACTGAGGATGGAACAGTCCCTCCCCCGACCCCTCCCGCCAGCGGGGGGGGAGAAGAAAGAGCCGCTTTAATCGCCGCGAAAATCGCCGCCGGTTCGGGCAGCCGCCCCGGCCCAAACTCGCCGCACGCCATCTCGCCCTCGTCGGGCTCCATCACCGTCACCCCGTCACCGCGCAAGGTCGCGACATTGCGCTGCGTCGCGGCGTGCAACCACATCCGCACATTCATCGCGGGCGCGGCAAGCACCGGCTTGTCGGTCGCCAGCAGCAAGGTCGTCGCCAGATCGTCGGCGATCCCCCCCGCCATCTTCGCCATCAGGTCGGCGGTGGCGGGCGCGACGACGACGAGATCGGCCTCGCGGCTCAGCTGGATATGCCCCATCTCGACCTCGTCCTTCAGGTCGAAAAGATTGGTATAGACCTTGTTTTCACTCAGTGCCGCGAGCGTCAGCGGCGTCACGAACTGCTCGCCGGCGCGGGTGATGACGCAGCGCACGACATAGCCCGCCTTGCGGAGCAGGCGGACAAGTTCGATGCTCTTGTACGCGGCGATACCGCCGCCGATGATCATCAGGATGCGAGGCTTGGTCATCGTCACACCCCCGTCAGCAGCACGTCGAGTGCGTTCAATATGTCGTAGCGCTGGTCCGCAAGCGAGCCGACCTTGCGGCCCAGATCTTCGACGTCGACTGCCGATGCGAGTTGCGTCGCAAGAATATGCTGCTCGCCGTCGATCGTGAACATCGGGTGCAGGCGTGGAAGCGTTCTGGCGGTTTGCGCCGACAACAGGGGAACAACAAACCGCGTACCAAAATGGTCGAGCAGGTCGCTCTGGCAATCGAGCAGCAGTTCGTCGCCCAGCCGACTTTCATGCACGTCGAATTGCGCCATCAGAATTGCCGGTACTTGGCAAGCGGAAGGCCGTTCTTGCGGATATAGTCGTTCCAGCTTTCGATGGCGGCGCGATTTTCTTCTTTCCACGCTGCCTCGCGGGCCTTTTTGACCTCGGCGGCAAGCCCCGTCTGGCAGGCCTCGCTGACGTTGATGCCGAGCTGCCTGGCCTCATCGACCAGGTCGGCGCTCAGCGACACATTGGTCGCCTTCTTGGGGCCTTCGAATCGCGCGGGACGGTTCATCGCCATTCTCCTTGCGCATAAGATATGCGCATAGGCGGGCCGATTCAACCCAGCCAGTTGAGCGCCGCCGCACCAGCCGCCGCACCAACCAGCGCGGTCAGCGCATAGCGCCACCAGCGACGCTTCTCACCCTTCTCCCACATCAACGGGATCTCGGGCAACGGTGGGGCGGGCGGGGCGGCCCCCTTTTTCGGCAATTGCGCGTCGAGGCGGCGGATGATGTCGGGGATCAGCGCCAGCGTCTTGCCCTGTTCGCGAATCCCATCGGCAAGCGCGGCTTCGGGGCCAAGTTCGTCGCGGATCCATTCCTTCACGAACGGCCCCGACACGTCCCACATATTGATCCTGGGGTTCAGCATCGTCGCGACCCCCTCGACCATGACCATCGTTTTTTGCAGCAGCAGCAGGTGTGGCTGGGTCTGCATGTCGAAATCGCGGGTGATCGCGAACAGCCCGTCGAGCATCTGGCCGACGCTGAGTTCGCTGACCGGCTTGCCGCGCATCGGCTCGCCGACCGCGCGCAGTGCCGTCGCGAACTCCTCGACATTGTGATAATCGGGCACATATTGCGCCTCGAAATGGATTTCGGCGACGCGGCGATAATTGCCCGTGGTCAGCCCATAGAGGATTTCGGCGAGCCAGTAGCGCGCCTGCCGGTTGATCCGCCCCATGATGCCAAAATCGACCGCGGCGATCGTGCCGTCGGCCTTCACGAACAAATTGCCCTGATGCATGTCGGCGTGGAAAAATCCCTCGGCGATCGCCTGACGCAGAAAGGCGTGGACGAGGTTGCCCGCCAGCTTTTCCATGTCGTGCCCCGCGGCGACCAGCGCGTCGCGGTGCGAAATCTTGATGCCGTCGATCCAGTCGAGCGTCATCACCTTGCTCGTCGTGCGGTCCCAGTCGATCGCCGGGACTTCATAGGTCGGCACCCCGACCATCGCATCTTTGAGCTCGGACGCTGAAGCCGCCTCGCGCCGCAGGTCGAGCTCGCGCAAGGTCCAGCGGCGGAAATTGGCAATCACCTCGCGCGGACGCAGCCGCGTCGCTTCGCCGCCCAGCGCTTCGAGATGCGCAGCGGCCCATTCATAGGTGTCGATGTCGCGCGCGAACTGCTTGTCGATGCCCGGGCGGCGGACCTTGACCGCAACGGGGCGGCCTTCGGTGGTCACCGCGCGGTGGACCTGCGCGATTGACGCCGATCCGACGGGTTCGGGGTCGAATTCGGCGTAGAGGCTGGCCAGCGGCGCTTCGAACGCCTGTTCGATCTCGTGGCGAATCCGCTCGAACGCAACGGGCGCGAGCGCGTCCTGCAAGGTCAGCAGGTTGCGCGCGACTTCTTCGCCGACGATGTCGGGGCGCGTCGCCAGCGTCTGGCCCAGCTTGACTGCGGCGGGGCCGATCGCCTGAAAGGCGGCGGCATAGTCCGGGATCTTCGGCTGGATCGTCCCGAATCGCGCGATCCGGCACAATCGTTTGACTCCCGCTGGGGTGGTCGGTGCGCTTTCGATCCCGCGCAGCGCGCCGTGGCGCGCGAGGATGCGGCCCCACTTCAGCAGGCGGACGATATGGGTGACGGGTCGGGTCAAGCCTTCCACCCGCTGTGAATGGCGACCAGTCCGCCCATGATCGGCTCGACCTTCACCGCGGTGAAGCCCGCCGCGCCGATCATTTTGGCAAATTCGGGCATCGGCGGGAAACGGCGGATCGATTCGATCAGATAGCGATAGCTGTCCTCGTCCTGCGCGATCAGCTTGCCGAGCTTGGGCACCAGATGATGCGAATAAGCATCATAGGCTTGCGCGAACCCCGGCCATTCGTTGGTCGAAAATTCCAGGCAGAAAAAGCGCCCGCCATAGCGCAGCACGCGGTGCGCTTCCTTCAGCGCGGCCGGAATGTCGGTGACGTTGCGAATGCCGAACGCGATCGTATAGGCGTCGAAAAACTGGTCGGGAAACGACAAGGTCTCGGCATTCTGCTCGCTCCACACCAGCGAATCCACGCCGCGCCCGGCGGCGCGCTCCACGCCAACGCCCAGCATGTCGGGGTTGATGTCGGCGACGGTGATGCTGGCGCCCGAGGGCTCCATGCGAAACGCGATGTCGCCGGTGCCGCCCGCCATGTCGAGAATCGCCTCGCCGGCGCGCGGTTTGACCCGGCGCACAAAGCGGTCCTTCCAAAGGCGGTGCATGCCGCCCGACATCGCATCGTTCATGATGTCGTATTTGCGTGCGACCCGGCTGAACACCTCGCCGACCATCGCGGTCTTTTCGGTCGCGGCGACCGTTTCATATCCGAAGCTGGCGGTTTCGGGGGTGCTCATGGTTGCAGGCCTTTGCGGGGAGAAGCGAAGTCTGACCGGCCTTTAGCCAAGGGTTGAAGCGCAAGCAAATGGCGCGTAGCCCGATGCGCGATATGCCCGAGCTGCCCGAAGTCGAAACCACCGTCCGCGGCCTGACGCCGCACCTGACCGGCCAGCGGCTGGTGCGCGTCTCGACGCTGCGCCCTGACCTGCGCCGCCCGTTCCCCGTCGACCTCGCGCAGCGGCTGACCGGATCGATCGTCACCGGCCTGTCGCGGCGCGCGAAATATGGCATCATCGCCACCGACCGCGACGACCATATGATCTTTCACCTCGGCATGTCGGGCAGCTGGCGGATCGGCAACGGCGAACCCGGCAAGCACGACCATCTGCTCATCGACACCGCCGCGGGCCAGCGGCTGATGCTCCACGATCCGCGCCGGTTCGGGTCGGTCGATCTGGTCGCGGGCGATCCGCTGACCGGCTTTCCGGCTTTTGTGACGCTCGGCCCCGAACCCTTGTCCGACGCCTTCGATCCAGCCCATCTGGTGCGCGTCCTCGCGGGACGCCGCGCGCCGATCAAGGCGATGCTGCTCGACCAGACGATCGTCGCCGGGCTCGGCAATATCTATGTGTGCGAAGCGCTCAACATGGCGCGAATCGCACCGACCCGCGCCGCCGGCGATGTGTCGCGGGCCAGGCTCGCGGCGCTGGTCTCCGCGATCAAGGCGGTGCTCGAAGCGTCGATCGCGGCGGGCGGATCGACCCTGCGCGACTACAAGCAACCCGACGGCGAACTCGGCTATTTCGCCAAGGACTGGCGCGTCTATGGGCGCGAGGGCGAGGGTTGCGATTGCGGCGGGACGATTGCGCGGATTGTCCAGAGCGGTCGCTCGACCTTTTATTGCCCCAAATGCCAGCGGTGATGCGGCATGTTTGCCGCAAAAACGATTGACCAGTGGGGGCTGTCTGGCTATGGGCGCACCCTTCGAGCAGGGTCCGGTTGTACCGGAACCGGCCGTATCCGGACATTGATTCGCCACTTTGCGCGATTCGGCTGCTCCGGTGACGCTGCGCTCCGACTGACTTAGACCGTTTGGAAACCGAGGAATTTATGGCCAATACGCCGCAGGCAAAAAAGCGCATCCGCCGCAACACCGCGCGCACCGTCGTGAACAAGAATCGCGTCTCGCGCATCCGCACGCTGGTGAAGAAGGTCGAAAACGCGATCATCGCTGGCGACAAGGATGCCGCGGCGACCGCGCTGAAGGCGGCGCAGCCCGAAATGGCGCGCGGCGTTGCCAAGGGCGTGCTGCACAAGAACACCGTGGCGCGCAAATTCTCGCGCCTGACCAAGAGCGTGAACACGATCGCCTGATCGACGCTGTCCCGAAAGGGAACAAAACGGACCCGCCGGCGCTTCGCCCGCGGGTCTTTTTTTGTGCCTCCGATTGTGACCGGACGATGGCAAATGTGTTGCAGCGCGGTAAGTGACGGATTTACAGCGATTCGTTGATCTGCAACCGGATTGTCATATATAAGTAGCTGAAAATATTAGAGAAAACACGGTTTTCGCGCGATTCCGGCACCCCTGCCGAGTCAAGATTTTTATTTCAGTATTTTTACACGACCGCCCCTTGCTCGACTCGCGTCGCCCTGACTAGACAGGTGCGTCGTCGGCCTTCGCCGGTGGCCGCCACATCGACATGATTCGCACTTCTTCGGGCCTTTGGTCCCGGGCAGGATGCTTGCGCCCGGGCGCAGGCGACGAATCGGCGTGTGGAGCGGCTCCGCGGAGGTTTTGACGACAGGGGGATCAGCGGGGGCGGCGCGGCGTGATAAAGAGCGGAAATCTTGATGGTGACGGTGCAAGGGATGGAGCGATGAGCGGCGACGCCGCGGCGCTTTGGCCCCGCGTTGCCGAAGGGCTGCGCCGTGACCTCGGCGTGCGCACCTTCGATCATTGGCTCAAGCCCGTGCGCTTTGGCGATTATTGCACGCTGTCGGGGGTGGTGACGCTCGAAACCGTCAGCCGCTTTTCAGCCAACTGGATCAACGAACGCTTTGGCGACCGGCTCGAACTGGCCTGGCGCCAGCACTTGCCGGCAGTGCGCGGCGTGACCGTCCGCGGCGGCGCCGGGGCGAGCGACCGCGCGGCTATTCTGGCGAGCCCGCCGCTGCCGACCTTCGACACACCCGTTCCGGCGGCGATCGCCGTTCCGTCGCCTTTCGATCCACGCCTGTCGTTTGACCGCTTCGTCGTCGCGCGCAGCAACATCCTCGCCGCCAATGCCGCGCGCCGCATGGCGATGGTCGAGGCGCCGCAGTTCAATCCGCTCTACCTCGCCTCGGGCACCGGTCAGGGCAAGACCCACCTGCTGCAGGCGATCGCACAGGACTACGCCGCGGCGCATCCGACCGCGACTATCATCCTGATGTCGGCCGAAAAGTTCATGCTCGAATTCGTCGGCGCAATGCGCGGCGGCGACATGATGGCGTTCAAGGCGCGGCTGCGCGCCGCCGACCTGCTGCTGCTCGACGATCTGCAATTCGTCATCGGCAAAAATTCGACGCAGGAAGAATTGCTCCATACGATCGACGACCTGATGACCGCGGGCAAGCGCCTGGTGGTTACCGCCGATCGCCCGCCGTCGATGCTCGACGGGGTCGAGACGCGGCTGCTGTCGCGCCTCTCGGGCGGACTGGTTGCCGACATCGAGGCGCCCGAGGACGATCTGCGCGAACAGATTATTCGCCAGCGGCTGGCGCTGATGCCGATGCTCGACGTGCCCGATGATGTCGTCGCCTATCTGGTCAAGCATTTCACCCGCAACATCCGCGAACTCGAAGGCGCGCTCAACAAGCTGCTCGCCTATGCCGCGCTCACCGGCACGACGGTGGACCTCAGGCTGGCCGAAGACAGGCTTGCCGAAAATGTCCGCACCGCGCGGCCACGGATCACGATCGACGAAATCCAGCGCGCGGTGTGCGCCCACTACCGGCTCGACAAGTCCGAAATGGCGTCGAAGCGCCGCGTCCGCGCGATCGCGCGCCCGCGTCAGGTCGCGATGTATCTGGCCAAGGAACTGACCCCGCGCTCCTACCCCGAAATCGGGCGCCGCTTTGGCGGGCGCGACCATAGTACGGTCATCCACGCGGTCCGCACGGTCGAGGCGCTGCGCGTCGCCGACAGCGAACTGGATGCAGAGATCGCCGCGATCCGGCGCAGCCTCAACAGCTGATCCACAGGGTTATGCCGGGCTATCCCCGGGTATATCCACAGCGTCCAAGGCCGCAGACCCTGATGGTTCGCTTTGGGGTGGGGAACGGCATTCTGGTCGATTGCGCCTTATCCGCAGGATAGCCTATGACCACCAACAGCGAACGAAAAGGGGTAACAATGACCGCGTCATTTTCAGTGGACGAGCAACGGGAGCACTTTGCCTATTGCGTCCAGCTGTTTGGCGGCACCACTGCGTTCTCGCGTCGCCTTGGCATAGACGAGCGGGCCATCCGCCGTTTTATCAATGGCGAGCGGCCTCTTGGTGCCGGACTTCTGGAGGACACCGCAAAGGCATTGCGCCTTCTCATTGCTGAAGCAACCACGGCTGAAGCACAGATCGCCGCCACATTGCGCTTTCCGCCGACCGATCCGTCATAGTTTACCCCATTAGATCAGGCGCGGTTAGCATTCGATGGCGGACGGTCAGGACTAGCGTACAGAACGTTGTCGGCTGATCGGCTGAAATTGGTCGAAAGCCCACATTGGGCCGCGCCGCAAACCAAAAGGCCCGCCTTCCATACGAAAGGCGGGCCTTTTGTTGATCTTTGCGGCCCTCACCCCTTTTCGGGCGGTGCCACCGTAATTCGTACCCGCTCGCCCGAATTGCCCGGGAAGCCGGTGAACATTGCCTCGACCAGATTGGGGACGATCGTTTGCAGATTATTGTCGCGCGACTGCGCCTCGGCATGGCCTTCGAACAGCCGCGATCCGTCGCCGGCGCGGTTGATCTGCAGATTGAGGCCGCTGGTATAGACGGTGTAGCTGCTGATGTCGGTGCCGCCCCAGCCGGGCCCGAAACCGCCCCACAGGAACGGGTCGCGATAACCATAGACGTAGCGGCGACCGCCGCGACCGCTGACGATCACCGGACGATAGAAGCCGCGGCCATAGCCGCCATAGCCGCCGTACCAGGGATCGCCAAAGCCGGGGCTCGACACGACGCGCTCGCGGCCCTTGTCGACGCCATAGTCCATGCGGACGACCAGATCGGCGCGTTCGCCGCTCGCTGCGGGGCGATAGCCATAGCGGGTCAGTTCGCCGGCGACGAGATTGGCATATTGGCTGAATTCGATCCCGCCCGCGAGCGCCGGATTATTGGCCTCGACGACAAAGCTCTGGCCCTGCGGCGCGGGCAGCTGGGTCTGGAAACGCGCGACATCGGCCTTGAACGGCGTCGCGCAACCGGCGAGCGCCAGCGCCGCGCCGGTCATGGCGGCGAGGCCGAGGTGGCGAAGGGTGATCTTGCTCATCGTCTTGGCTCCGTGATTCGGGGGCGCACATTCGTGGCGCTTTATACCATGACTGCGCCAACGCGACTTAACCTTGGTTGAACCCGGCTCGTCGCAGCTTGGTTCCATATCCGATATCGGGCGGCCCCGCCAATAAACAAGCCCGGTCAGGAGATTAGCGGCAGAGCCCCAGCGCTGCATAGGCGGCGTCGATCGTCGGCCGCGCCAGCGCGGTGGCGCGGGCGGCGCCATTCTCCAGCGCCGCATCGATCGCCGCCGGATCGGCCTTGAGCTCGCCCAGCCGTGTCGCGATCGGGCGCAGGGTTTCGACGAGCAGTTCGCTGAGCGCCGGCTTGAACGCGCCAAACCCCTGTCCGGCAAAGCGCGCCAGCACGTCGTCGACGCTCTCGTCGGCCATCGCGGCATAGATGGCGACGAGGTTCTTCGCCTCCGCTCGCCCCTCCAGCCCCGCGGCTTCGGACGGCAGCGGCTCGGCGTCGGTCTTCGC
Source organism: Sphingopyxis sp. (assembly GCA_016463225.1). Taxonomy (GTDB): domain Bacteria; phylum Pseudomonadota; class Alphaproteobacteria; order Sphingomonadales; family Sphingomonadaceae; genus Sphingopyxis. The sequence goes on from JAEMRT010000068.1 coordinate 18,126, forward strand.
CTTGCGGATCTTGGTCATGATCGTGTCGGCATCGTCGATCAGGTTGATGCGGCTCGCATCGCTCGGGTCCGATTTCGACATTTTGGCGTTGCCATCGCGCAGGCTCATGATCCGCGCCGCCGTGGGAGGAATGGTCGGTTCGGGCAGGGTGAAGGTTTCGGTGCCGGTGTCGAGGTTGAACTTCGCCGCGATGTCGCGCGCCAGCTCGAGATGCTGTTTCTGGTCGTCGCCGACGGGCACGTGCGTTGTCTGATAGAGCAGCACGTCGGCCGCCTGCAGCACAGGATAGGCATAAAGTCCGACGCTCGCGCCCTCGCGGTTCTTGCCCGACTTTTCCTTGAACTGTGTCATCCGGTTCAGCCAGCCGATGCGTGCGGTGCAGAACAGCAGCCAGCCGAGCTCGGCATGCGCGGGAACGCGCGCCTGATTGAACAATATCGCTTTGGCGGGGTCGATCCCCGCGGCCATCAGCGCCGCCGCCATCTCGCGCGTGTTCGCGGTCAGCTCGGCGGGGTCGTTATGGACGGTGATCGCGTGCAGGTCGGCGAGGAAATAGAGCTTTTCGCCCGGCATCTCGTCCTGCATCCGCACCCAGTTGCGGATCGCGCCCAGATAATTGCCCAGGTGCAAATTTCCGGTGGGCTGAATGCCCGATAGCGTCCGCATCATATCAATCCCGTTAGAGTTTACGTCGGCGCAGCTGGCCGATGGTGTCGCGATTGACCACGCCAAACAGGAAGGCGCAACCAAAGAATATGAGGCCGCCCAGCCCGACGATCGCACCCAGCGCGACGATCCGCTCGAACACCCCGCCGACAAAGGCATCGCCCGCCAGCGGGATCGCGAAGGTGAGCGCCGCTGCCATCGCCGCGGCGGCAAGGACGATGCGCACGATCCGCCCTGCGACGCGTCCGGTCAGCCGGAACAGCCCGCTGCGGTGCAGGATCGCATAGAGCATGATGACGTTGCACCAAGCCGCTATCGAGCCTGCCAGCGCCAGCCCGACGATGCCGAGCGAGGGGATCAGCGCAAGGTTGAGGCCGATGTTGATCAGTAGCGAAATCGCCGCGGTCCACACCGGGGTGCGCGTGTCCTTGCGCGCAAAGAAATTGGGGACCAGCACCTTGACCAGCACATAGGCGGGCAGCCCGACGACAAGCCCGCCGACGACCGCGCCGGTCGCCAGCCCGTCAGCCAGGCTGTATTGGCCGCCGACGTAAAAGGCGCTGGTGATGGCGGGACCGGCGACGAACAGCGCGACGGCGGCGGGGACGGTGAGCAGCATCGCGAGTTCGACCGCATTGCTTTGCAGGCGCGCGGCGCCTTCCCGATCGTCCAGCGCCACGAAGCGCGACAGCGCGGGCAGGATTGCGGTGCCGAGCGCGATGCCGATGATGCCCAGCGGCAGCTGGTTCAGCCGGTCGGCCATCGCCAGATAGGTGATACTCTTGTCGGGCAGCATCGCGATAAAGAACAGGTCAACGAAGCGGCTGATCTGATAGACCCCGGCGCCGAACACCGCGGGCAGGATCAGCACCCCCATTTCGCGCACGCCGGGGGTCAGCCGCGGCCGCCGCAACGCTGGTCGGAAACCCGAACGCCGCACCCAGAACAGCAGCCAGATCAGCTGGAACAGACCCGAAATCGACACCGAGATCGCAAGATACAGGCCGGTAGTGGCCTTCGCGGCCTCACCGCCATCGCCGGTGAACATGCCGATCAGCAGCGCCGCAACCAGACAGATGTTGAGCAGGATCGGCGCCGCCGCCGCCGCGGCAAAGCGCGACAGGCTGTTGAGGATCGCCGCGAACAAGGTCGCGACGCTCATGAACGCCAAATAGGGAAAGGCGATACGTGCCATCGTGACGGTCAGGTCGAATTTTTCGCCATCGGCGCGCAGTGCCTCGCTGGCGAACAGATGCATGATCCACGGCATGACGACCAGCAGCAGGGCCGAAAAGACGATCAGGATCGGGATCAGCACCGCCAGCACCGCGTCGGCAAAGGCGCGCGCCTCGCTATGGTCGCCCTCCTTCGTCATCCGCTGGTTGAACAGCGGGACAAAGGCGGCGGCAAAGGCGCCCTCGGCGAACAGGCGGCGAAAGATATTGGGCAGCTGGAACGCCAGCTGCCAGGCGTCGGCGACTCCGCCCGCGCCGAGAATGCGGCTGAGCAGCATGTCGCGTGCGAAACCGAAAACCCGGCTGACCATCGTCAGCCCGCCGATCGTCCCGACGCTTTTTATCAGGCTGCTCACCCGGTCAGCCTGCCCTGTCGATGGTGGTTACGCCTGACCAACCGGCGCGACGTCGCCGAGCTGCTCGGCTTCGACCTGCTGGACCTGCTGCATGAACAGGCCGTGGAAATCGATCGGTTCGAGCAGCAGCGGCGCGAAGCCGCCGTCGCGCACCGCATCGGCGACGACACGGCGGGCAAAGGGGAACAGGATGCGCGGGGCTTCGGCCAGGAAAAACGGCTGCAGCTGGTCCTCGGGGACGTTGCGGACGCCGAACAGGCCGGCATATTTCAGCTCGATCACGAACATCGTGCCCGCGTCGACTTTCGAGGTGACGTCGATCTTCAGCGACACTTCGAACAGGCTGTCGCCGACGCTGTCGGCGGCGATGTTGAACTGAACGTCGATTTGCGGCGCTTCCTGCCACTGATACACTGCGGGCGCGTTCGGGTTTTCGAACGACAGGTCTTTGACATATTGCGAGATCAGGCCGATCGCCGGGCTCGTGTCTTCGCCATTGGGCTGCAGGGCGGGGTTGTTGATGTCGGCGCTGGTCTCGTCAGCCATGGTGCAATGCTTTCGCTCGAAAAAGATGAAACAGGTTCCGCGCCACAGACCGTTTCGGGACTGCGGCAGACGGTTGCGGCGGCGCTTAGCAGCGCGCGCCAGCCAGCACAATGGCGCGCGGTGGCGGTTTGGTCGGGGCGAATCGTTGACCTGCCGTGCGGGTACGGCCATGGCGTTTGAAACTTGGCCGTGCATCGCCTATGTATTGACCCTTATGTTTCCATTGCCCGCATTGGACTTTTGCCCGTGACTGCTTTTTCAATCGTCTTGCTCGCCATGATTGCCGCCTTCCTCGGCATGCGGCTGTACTCGGTACTCGGCAAGCGCACCGGGCATGAGCAGGAACCCGTCCTGCCGCGCCGTGACGAGCGGGCAGGGCCGTCCCCGGTCCGTCTGGACGAAGGCGAAACGCCGTCTTCGCCGACCGCATCGACCGCGGATACCTCGGGCCTCGTTTACGAACCCGCCGCCGAAATCGGCCTGCGTCAGCTGCTGGCAACCGACCGCAGCTTCGATGCGGGCCGGTTCATGGAGGGCGCCGAAGCGGCGTACCGGATGATCCTCGAAGCCTTCTGGTCGGGCGATCGCGACACGCTGCGTGATCTGTGCGACGACGACAGCTACGAAGCCTTTGTCGAAGCGATCGAAGCGCGCGACGCGCGCGGCGAAAAGCTGGAAAACCGCGTGGTCGGGATCGATTCGGCCAAGATCACCGCGGTCGATATGAACCGCAACGAAGCGCGCGTCACCGTGCGCTATCAGGCGGATATCAGTGCGATCACCCGCGATGCCGACGGCAAGATGATCGCCGGATCGATGAGCGACGCGTCGCAGACCGACGATCTGTGGACCTTCCGCCGCACCATCGGCAGCAACGATCCCAACTGGCTGCTCGACGAAATCGAAGCAGCCTGACCGCAGTGCTGGCGATCATGTCGTCCGGGACGCGCCGGACGCGCGCTTTCGGAATCAGCCTTCTCACCGTCCTGCCGCTGCTGGCGGGCTGCGCGTCGGTGATCCCCGACACGGGTAGTCGCCCGGTGACAACAGCGCCTGCACCGGCTCCGGCGCGGCCCGGCGCTGCGCCACGCCCCTATCAGCCCCGTCCTTCGGAAAGCGGCGGCGTTGCGGCCCGCCCGATCCCGGCGACGCCGCGGCCCGCGCTGCCCGCCACCGCCGTACCGGCCGATGCGACAACCGCCGCGACCAGCGGCGTCATCGCCGGCCCCGATTTCGCCAGCCTCGGCGTGACCGCCGAACAGGCGACGACCGCGCTCGCGGCATTCCGTATCAGCTGCCCCTCGGTCCAGCGCCGCGCCGACGTCAGCGGCCTGACGCAGGGCACCGACTGGGCCGAAAGCTGCAACGCCGCGAAAAACTGGTCCGACAGCGACGCCGCGGCCTTCTTCGCGCGCTATTTCGGCACGGTGCAGATCGGCGCGGGTGCTGCGTTCGTCACCGGCTATTACGAACCCGAAATCGCCGGGTCGCGCACGAAGCGCGCCGGTTATGACATCCCCATCTATCGCCGCCCCGCCGATCTGGTCGATGTCGATCTCGGGCAGTTCTCCGACGAGCTGAAGGGCAAGAAAATTCGCGGCCGCGTCGATGGCAGCAATCTGGTGCAATATTACGACCGCGCTGCGATCGAAAGCGGCGCGCTCGACGGCCGCGGGCTCGAAATCGCTTATGCCGCCGACGCCGCCGAATTCTTCTTCCTGCAAGTGCAGGGCTCGGGCCGCCTGCGCCTGCCCGACGGCGGCATCATGCGCATCGGTTATGATACGCAGAACGGCCGCGGCTATGTCGGCATCGGCAAGCTGCTGCTCGACCGCGGCGAGCTTCAGCGCGGGCAGGCATCGATGCAGGGCATCCTCGATTATCTGCGCGCCGATCCGAAACGCGGCGCTGCGGTGATGAACGAGAACCCCAGCTGGGTGTTCTTCCGCGAAATCACCGGCCCCGGCCCGCTTGGCGCCATGGGACTGCCGGTGACCGGGCGCGCCAGCGTCGCCGCCGATCCCAAATATGTGCCGCTCGGCGCCCCCGTCTTCCTCTCGCTCGACCGCGCCGAACCCAATGGACTGTGGATCGCGCAGGACACCGGCGGCGCGATCAAGGGCGCCAACCGTATCGACAGCTTCTGGGGCGCGGGCGAAGACGCGCGCGCGATCGCCGGCGGCATGGCGGCGCGCGGATCGGCGCTGCTGTTGCTCCCGCGCGCCAGCATCGCGCGGCTGATCCCGGCGCGCTGACGCCGCGATGGCGCGGCGGCTCGATCCCGACGAAAACGCGCTGTGGAAAAAGGTCGCGGCGACCGTCAAGCCGCTGGCCAAGGCGAAAGCGCCGCTCGCCCCCGCCGCGCCGCCGACGATCCGCCCGCCGCAGCCGACCCCGCGCAGCACCGCGCCGCGCGCCGCCGCGCCATCGCGTCCCGCTGCGCCGCTACCACCGCCACGCCGCACCCACAGCGCCGCGACGCTCGACGGCCATTGGGACCGGCGGCTGCGCAAGGGGCTGGTCCGCCCCGACCTCAGCATCGACCTCCACGGCCACACGCTCGCCTCGGCGCAGACGCTGCTCGACGATGCGATCGGACGCGCGTTGATCCGCGGCGCGCGCGTGCTGCTCGTAGTCGCCGGCCGCCTCCGCCCCGGCGCCGACCGCCTGCCGCAAATGCACGGCGACCCGCGCCCGCGCGGGGCCATCCGCGCCTCGCTCCCCGACTGGCTCGCTTATTCGCCTTATGCTGACCAGATCGTCGCGCTACGCCCCGCGCATATCAGCCACGGCGGGGCGGGCGCGGTCTATGTGATCCTCAGGCGTAGCCGCGAGGACTAGAGAAAGGCGCGCATCAGGATCCCGCGGTAAATCGCGGTCAGCTTGTGCAAATCCGCCACCGCCACCGCTTCATCCAGCTTGTGCATCGTCGCGTTGGTCAGCCCGAACTCGACCACCGGGCACAGCGCGTGGAGGAAACGCGCGTCCGACGTGCCGCCGGTCGTCGACATTTCGGCGACGACGTCGGTCTCGGCATGGATCGCCTCGGCGACCAGCCCCGACAGATCGCCCGGCGGGGTCAGAAAGGCTTCGCCCGAAATCTTGCCCAGCACCTTCGCGGCGGGCTCCACGCCATGCGCAATGCGTTCGATCATCGCCACCAGATCGGCGCCGCGATGCTGATCGTTGAAGCGGATCGACAGTCGCGCCCGCGCCGACGCGGGGATCACGTTGGTCGCGCCATTGCCGACCTCGATATCGGTGAATTCGATGTTCGACGGCTGGA
>JAEMRT010000184.1:0-2706 GCA_016463225.1 Sphingopyxis sp.
CATCCTGGGCGCGAGCGACCAGTGCATCGCCACGCACCCGTCGGACATGTGCGTCGCGCTGGCGGTGCTCGACGCAACCGTCCAGGTGACCGGTCCGGAAGGCGACCGCGCGATCCCGATTGCCGATTATCATCGGCTACCCGGCGACGAGCCGTGGCGCGACAACACGCTGAAGCCAGGCGAATTGGTAACGGGCATCGACCTGCCGGCCGAGGATTTCACCCAGAACTACACCTACCTGAAGCTGCGCGATCGTCTGTCCTATGCCTTCGCGCTGGTGTCGATAGCCGTCGTGATGCGGGTCGAAGACGGCACGATCGCTGAAGCGCGGGTGGCGCTCGGCGGCGTTGCGCACAAGCCATGGCGCAGCACGGAAGCTGAGAAGCTGCTGAAGGGCCAGCAGCCGTCGCCGCAGGCGTTCGGCGCCTTCGCGGACGCCCTGCTCGCCGGGGCGGTCGGTCAGGGCGAGAACGACTTCAAGATCCTGCTCGCGCGCAAGGGGATCATCCGTGCGCTGAAGCAGGCCGCCGAGGCCACCCCGCAATCGCAGACCGACAAGCGCGTCGCGTAAGGAGCAGACATCATGGCTACCGCAGCGAAGATCGGGATCGGCAGCGCGATCAACCGTGTCGATGGCGTGGAGAAGGTCACCGGGACGGCGCGCTACGCCGCTGAGCATCCCGTGGAGAACCTGCTGTACGGCTACATCGTCGAGGCAGCGATCGCCAAAGGGCGGATCGTCAGTATCGACGAGGAGGCGGCGCGCGCTGTCCCCGGCGTAATCGAGGTCATCACGCACCTGAACCGGCCGCACGTCGCCTGGACCGACCACAGCTACCAGGACGAGCTGAAGATTCCCGGCTCGCCGTTCCGTCCGCTTTACGATGATCGCATCCAGTTCAGCCAGCAGCCCATCGCGCTGGTGATGGCCGAGACGTTCGAGGCAGCGCGCTACGCCGCCAGCGTGGTCGAGGTCGCCTACGCGGCAGAGGCGCACAATACCGACTTCGAGGTTGCGGTCGGCGATAAGTACGTGCCGAAGAAAAAGCGCAGCGGCTACATGGCGCCGAAAAACCGCGGAGACGCGGCGCAGGCGTTTGCGGACGCCCCGCTCAAGGCGGCCGGCGACTACCGGCTCGCGCCGGAACACCACAATCCCATGGAGATGTTCGGCTCCACCGTCGAATGGCACGGCGACGGCAGCATCACCGTGTGGGATAAGACCCAAGGTTCGCAGGGGGTGCATGCCTACCTTGCCAGCGTCTTCGGCTTTTCGAAAAAGAAGGTACGCGTGCTCAACCCCTATGTCGGCGGCGCCTTCGGCTCAGGCCTCCGGCCGCAGCATCAGGTGTTCCTGGCGGTCCTTGCGGCCAAGAAGCTGGAGCGCTCGGTGCGGGTCACGATGATCCGCAATCAGATGTTCAGCCACGCCTACCGCCCGCAGGCGATCCAGAGCATCGCGCTGGGCGCGGAGACGACCGGCAAGCTCACCGCGATCCGCAACGCGGCGACCACCTCCACCTCGCGCTACGAGGACAATATGGAGAACGTCGTCACTTGGGGGTTGATGAACTACGACTGCCCGAATGCCGACGCAGAATATACCGTCGCGCAGGTCGATACCGCGACCTCGGCGGACATGCGCGCGCCGGGGGCGGCGACCGGCATGACGCTGTTCGAGATGGCGATCGACGAGATGGCCTATGAGGCCAAGGTCGATCCGCTCGAGTTCCGGCTCGTCAACTACTCGCCCATCGATGCGATGAATGGCACGCCCTACACCAGCAAGGCGTTGCGAGAGGCGTTTCGCGAAGGGGCCGAGGCGTTCGGATGGAGCGAGCGCTCGGCCGAGCCGCGCTCGATGCGCGATGGCAAGGAGCTGGTCGGCTGGGGCTGCGCGACCGGCATGTGGGACGCGCAATTTTCCAAGACGTCTGCAAGCGCGAAGCTCACGGCCAACGGACATCTGGAAGTAGCGTGCGCGACGTCGGACATCGGCACCGGCAGCTACACGGTCATGACCCTGGTCGCCGCAGAGACGCTCGGCCTGCCGCCCGAGCAGATCACCGCCAAGCTGGGCGACTCAGACCTGCCGACCGCCCCGGTCGAAGGTGGATCGTGGGGGGCGGCATCGACCGGTGCGGCGGTACAGCTCGCATGCCAGGCGGTCGGCAAGAAGCTCCTGAAGGCGGCCGGCAAGATCGCCGGTGCACCGCTGGGCGACGCTAAGATGGATGACGTGCTGTTTGAGGACGGCTGCATCGTGCTGAAGGACACGCCGACCGTGAGGGTGCCGTTCGGCGACGCGATGCACGCCGCGGACCTGACGGAGATCGAGGAAGAGGAGACCGCGGCGCCCGGCTTCGGCGACATGTGGAAGGGTCTGCACAAGTCAAAGAACACCCACAGCGCGATCTTCGCAGAGGTGAAGGTGGACGAGGAACTGGGTGTGGTGCGCGTCACCCGCATCGTCGATGCGGTCGCCGCTGGCCGCATCATCAACCCGAAAACCGCGCGCAGCCAGATCCTCGGCGGCGTGGTGATGGGCGTGGGCATGGCGCTCCACGAAGAGACCTTCCCCGACCACAGGCTGGGACGCTGGATGAACCACAACTTCGGCGAATACCATGTGCCCGTGCACGCCGACATCCACGATATCCAGGTGATCTTCGTCGATGAACCCGATCCCGAAGTGACCCCGCTCGG
>JAEMRT010000184.1:2806-6412 GCA_016463225.1 Sphingopyxis sp.
ACGATATCCAGGTGATCTTCGTCGATGAACCCGATCCCGAAGTGACCCCGCTCGGGGTCAAAGGCCTTGGCGAGATCGGCATCGTCGGCACCGCTGCCGCGATTGCTAACGCGATCTATCACGCGACCGGTAAGCGGGTGCGGTCCCTGCCGATCACGATCGACAAGATTCTGGACTGATTAGCCGATGTGAGCATCCGCCGTGCCGGGTCTATAGCCGGTCTCAACCATTCTCCGGTTCTTGGCCTGGCTTGTAGCTGGGCTTTGCTGGCGGAACGATGTAGGTCAAGGTCAGGATCCCCGCGGCGATCAGTCCAACACGCCAATCCCAGAATGCCAAGCCGAATGCCGCCCAATAGGCAGCGGCGGTTAGGCCATATTTGATGGTAAGACGGCGAAGATAAGCGTCGGTCAGCCTTCGATCGGGAAGACCTCTGGCGGTGGCGTACACCCACCGTAGAAACCACCAGGTCGCCGGTGTCGCTGCTACGCCCAGATACCATAAAGTGGCGGTGGCGCTCTCCGCATCTCCGCCGAGGTGTTCGACCAACGGGCGGGCGGGAAATGGAGTGATGCTGACGGCAGCCAGAAAGCCGATGCTCAGCAGGTTGTAGCCGTGATCGGTCTTCTCCAGCAGCTTGCCGCTGAAATGGCTGTGCGCCCAGTAGAGGCTGATGAGGATCACGCTGAGGACGTAGGTGCCGTACTCCGGCGCCAGCTTCAGATACGCCGCTGCGAGATCGCCCTCTTCAGGCTTCGGTGCATGCAGCTCCACCGCAGGAAGGGTGATCGCGATCGCAAGCACCGCGTCCATGAACGCCTCGAGGCGATCCGATTTGCGTTCGGTTGCTTTGAGAGAGGATGTCACCATCTGACGCTACAGCATTTCGAGCGGGCGACGGCCCGCTGGCCGGGGGAATGCCGCATCGAGCGTCGCAAGGTCGGCGTCGGAGAGCACGATATCCGCGGCCGCGCGGTTCTCCCGCACGTGTGCGATCGAACTCGCTTTCGGGATGGCGATGACGCCATCGTGCCGCAACGTCCAGGAGAGTGCCACTTGGGCAGGGGTTGCACCGACCTCGGCTGCGATCTTTTCGAGGGCGGGATGGCTTGAAAGTCGTCCCTGCTCGACTGGACTATACGCCATAACCGGTATGTTATGCTCGGCGAGCCACGGCAGCAGGTCCAATTCGGGGCCTCGACGGACGAGATTGTAGAGGATCTGATCGGTCACGCAGCCATCTCCGCCGGCAGCGACAAGCTCGTCCATATCGTCGGTATCGAGGTTGCTGACACCCCAATGCCGAATCTTCCCTGCCGATTTCAGCGCCTTCATTGCCTCCACGGTCTCAGCGAGCGGCACCGATCCCCGCCAGTGGAGCAGGTAGAGGTCGAGCCGATCGGTGCCGAGCCGCTTCAGGCTCGCCTCGCACGCACCGGTAAGGCGGGAGCGCGATGCGTTCTGTGGATACGCCTTGCTGACGAGGAACAACTCGTCGCGACGGTCGCCGAGCGCTTCGCAGATCAGCACTTCCGCCGCACCGTCGCCGTACATTTCCGCTGTATCGACGAGCGTCATACCCAGTTCGACACTGGCGCGCAGCGCGGCGATCTCATCGGATCGCCGCTCGGCACGCTCACCCATCTTCCAGGTGCCTTGACCCATCGAAGGAACCACTTCCCCGCCGGGCAATGTCACGTGTTTCATGTGCTTTTGTCCTATGAGATGAGTTCGACTGTTCGGTGGCGGGAGGCGGATTGGCAGATGACCACCATGTAGCGATCATATCGCGGCCGGCCATCGATCGAGTGCCATTTTGGCGATGGAGAGCAGTTCGTTGATCGTAGCGCCGTCGCGCGCCTGAACGGACATGCCTTCCATGACCGTATTGATGAATTTGCCTAGCACGGCCGGATCGGAGTTGGCCGCAAGCTCGCCCTGCGCGGCGCCGCGTTGCAGACGCTCGATCAGGAGGGCCTCCGCCGCGATACGCTTGTCGCGCAGCAGGCATTCGATGGCGGCGGACGCCGGCGAAACGGCTGCCGCTGCTGAATACATGAAGCAGCCGGCCGGCGTTCCGGGTTCCGAGAATGATGACGCCGCCCGTTCCAGCAGGCCTTTGACGGCCTCGTAGGTGGACAACGCCGGATCGTTGATGGGTGCATAGAGGTGGACGCTGAACGTCGCGGCGTAGCGCTCGATCACCGCCGCAAACAGCCCCGCCTTGTTGTCAAACGCTGCATAGAGACTGGCGGCGGCGACGCCAGTCTCCGCCACCAGATCGGCCATCGATGTCGCCTCGTAGCCGCGCTGCCAGAACAGCCGCACCGCCTTGTCGAGCGCAGCGTCAGTGTCGAACACACGAGGGCGACCTGCGCGGCGACGGGCTTTCGTCTCTGTCATCTCTGATGCACGATATGGAACGATCGATAAATAATATCTTGAAACGGGTGGTCCGCTCCCTTACAGAACGATCATTAAATAATCAAGGAGTCTCCAATGAGCCGCATCGTCCGTATCCACGAATATGGCGACGCCAGCGTCCTCAGGATTGAAGATGTGGCAGTCCCCGCTCCCGCGGCCGACGAAGTGCAGATCGCGGTGAAGGCGATAGGCATAAACCGCGCCGAGGTGATGTTCCGCAACCATGCCTACCTTCAGGAAGCCGAGTTCCCGAGCCGCCTTGGCTATGAGGCTGCCGGCACTGTCGTTACGGTCGGCGCCGACGTTACCGGGTTTGCGGAAGGCGAAGCCGTCAGCGTCATCCCCCCGCTCGATATCGCGCGTTGGGGCACCTATGGCGAGGTCGCCAACGTGCCCGCCCGCCTCGTCGTCAAGCATCCGGCGGCGCTGTCGTTCGAGGAAGCGGCGGCCGTGTGGATGCAGTATGTCACCGCCTGGGGTGCACTGGTGGAGCAGGCGAAACTCGGCGAGGGCGATTTCGTCATCGTCACAGCTGCCTCCAGCAGCGTCGGCCTTGCGGCCTTCCAGATTGCGCGGATGGTCGGCGCGACGGTAATCGCGACGACGCGTACCGGCGCCAAGCGCCAGGCCCTGATCGATGCCGGTGCGCATCATGTCGTCGCGACCGGGGAAGAGGACCTGGTAGCGAGGGTGATGGAGATAACCGATGGTCAGGGTGCGCGCGTGGTGCTCGATCCGGTCGGAGGCCCGTCGTTCGAGCCGCTGACCGAGAGCATGGCACGCGGCGGCATCCTGCTCGAATATGGCGCGCTCAGCGGCGAACCGACGCCGTTCCCGTTGTTCTCCGTGCTGGGCAAGAGCCTCACGCTCAAGGGGTATCTCTACAGCGAGATCGTCTCGGACGATGCCGCCCTCGATCGCGCCAAGGCGTTCATCGTGGCGGGTCTGGAATCGGGCGCGCTCAAGCCGCGGATCGCGCGCACTTTCCCGCTCGACGCCATCCAGGACGCTCACCGCTTCCTCGAATCGAACGACCAGATCGGCAAGGTCGTCGTTACGGTCTGACCGGCATACCGGGGGAGTGAGCGATCGCTCCCCCACGAATTTGCGCTGACGCAACGGCCTCGCACCAGCAATCAGTTTAACTCAACGAGGGTCTCCCAACATGAAATCTCGCGCCGC
>JAEMRT010000020.1:0-20887 GCA_016463225.1 Sphingopyxis sp.
GGCAGCCGCGCCGCGACATATTCGGGAAAGCGCGTGTGATAGGCGGTGGTGAAGGGAAAGCCGTTTTTCAGGCACCAGCGCCGCGCCGCCAAGCCCAGCGGCCCTTCGGTCGAAATATGGATCGCTTGGGGGTCGAAGGCGCGGATATGCCGCCCGACCTTGCGCCATCCGGCAAAGGCGAGGCGGATTTCGGGATAGGTGGGACAGGGAAGCGAGCTGAACAGGTCCGGCGAAACGACGCCGACCTCATGCCCCGCGCCGCGCAGTTCGGCGACGGTCGCCTGCAGCGTGCGGACGACGCCGTTTACCTGTGGTTCCCACGCGTCGCTGACGATCAATATCCTCATGCGGCGCGCGCCGGGGCGGGCAGCTGCAGCTGGGTCGGCGCCGCGCGTGCCGCGACCTCTTCGGCCCAGTGCAAAATCTCCATCGTACCGTCATGATGCTCGACCAGCGCGGTGCAGCCCTCCACCCAGTCGCCATCGTTATAATATTCGGTGCCCTCGATCTCGCGCATCTCGGCGCTGTGGATATGGCCGCACACGACGCCATCGACCCCGCGCGAGCGGGCGGCGTGGGCGACGACTTCTTCGTAGCGACCGATGAACTGGACGGCGTTCTTGACCTTGTGCTTGGCGACCATCGACAGCGACCAATAGGGCAGACCGAAGGCGCTGCGGATGCGGTTCACGACCACATTGCACTTCATCAGGCCGGTGTAGGCGGCGTCGCCGACGAAGGCGAGCCAGCGGTGCGCGAGCATCACCGCGTCGAATTCGTCGCCATGGACGACCAGCAATTTGCGGCCGTCGGCGGTTTCGTGGATCGCCTCGCGCCGGATTTCGACCCCGCCGAAATCGAAGCCGTCGAACGGCTTGCACATCTCGTCATGGTTGCCGGGGACATAGACCACGCGCGTGCCGCGCTTCGCGCGCTTGAGCACGCGCCAGACGACGTCATTATGCTCGGGCGGCCAGAAATGGCGCTTCTTCAATCGCCAGCCGTCGATGATGTCGCCGACGAGGTAGAGTGTTTCGCAATCGACATGGTCGAAGAAATCGATGAGCATCGCGGCGTTGCAGCCGCGGGTGCCGAGATGGATATCGCTGACCCACACGGTGCGATAGCTCCGCCGCTCGCCGATCAGCCGTTCGGGGACGTGCGGATCGGTGGCAAAGGGATCGGGGAAACGCGCGGGGATGGGCAGGGTCGAAATCGAGGCCATGTCACACTCCGAAAGCAGCTTTGGGCTGCCCACGGCCTAGACAGGAGATTTGTGACATTGTGCGATTCAAAGCGGCGTCGGTTTGGCGACGGTTTAGGGGCGGTTTTGTGACGATGCTGGTGACACACGCCGCGATAAAACTCGTCGCCCCCGCGAAGGCGGGGGCCGCCATTGGCCCTACGTTACCTCTCCAACGGCCCCCGCCTTCGCGGGGGCGACGAACTAAGTCCGTCTGATCACCAAATTGCGGATCTCGCTCATATCTTCGATCGCAAAGCGGACGCCCTCGCGGCCCAACCCGCTGTCCTTCACCCCGCCATAGGGCATGTTGTCAACGCGGTAGGAGGACACGTCATTGACGACGATGCCACCGACGTCGAGATGGTCCCACGCTTCGAGCACCTTCTGGATGTCGCTGGTGAACAGCCCCGCCTGCAGGCCGAACTTGCTGTCGTTGACCTCGGCCAGCGCGTCGTCCCATTTGGCGAATTTCGACAGCACGACGACGGGACCGAAGGCTTCCTCGACGACGACGTCGCTGCCCGCCGGGACATTTTCTAGCAGCGCCGCCTCGAGCATATTGCCGTCGCAGCCGCCGCCCGCGAGCAGGTTGGCGCCCGCGGCGACCGCATCGTCGATCCATCCTTTCAGGCGCTGCGCTTCCTTGACCGAAATCATCGGCCCGATGAAGGTGTCGCGATGCTTGGGGTCGCCCGATTTCAACGTCTTGACCTTCGCGGCGAGCATGTCGCGAAAGCGGTCGTAGATATCCTCGTGAATGATCACGCGCTGGACGTGGATACAGCTTTGCCCCGACTGGTAATAGCCGCCGAAGATGATCCGCGCGAGCGCATGGTCGAGGTCGGCATCCTTGTCGACGACCACCGCGGCGTTGCCGCCAAGCTCGAGCACTACCTTCTTTTTCCCGGCCTTGGCCTTCAAATCCCAACCGACGCCGGGCGAGCCGGTGAAAGAGAGCAGCTTCAGCCGTTCGTCGGTGGTGAACAGGTCGGCACCGGCGCGGCTCGCGGGCAGGATGCTGAACGCGCCCTCGGGCAGGACGTCGCATTCGGCGAGCACCTCGCCCATGATGATCGCGCCGAGCGGGGTCATCGACGCGGGTTTCATCACGAACGGACAGCCGATCGCGATTGCGGGGGCGATCTTGTGCGCGGCGAGGTTGAGCGGAAAGTTGAACGGCGAGATGAAGCTGCACGGGCCGATCGGCACCCGCTTCCACATCCCCATATAACCCTTGGCGCGCGCCGAAATATCGAGCGGCTGGACCTCGCCATAGTTGCGCGTCGCTTCCTCGGCGGCGATGCGGAAGGTGTCGATCAGGCGGGTGACCTCACCCTCGGCATCGGCGATCGGCTTGCCCGCCTCGACGCACAAGGCATAGGCGAGTTCGTCGAAGCGTTCCTGAAAGCGCCCGACGCAATGGGTTAGGACGTCGCGCTTCTCATAGCTCGCCAGCCGCGCCAGCGGCTCGGCGGCGCGGACGGCGCCGGCGATCGCTTCGTCGATGACGTCGGGGGTGGCCAGCGCGGTGCGAAACGCGACTTCGCCGGTGAACTTGTCGATCACCTCGAGGTCGGTGTTCGGCTGGACCGCCTTGTTGTTGAGGTAGAGCGGATAGACGTCTTTGAGTTTCATATTCTCACATCTCCGTACCCCGGTGAAGGCCGGGGTCCAGGGCTAGAAAGCGCAACGGTGGCGCAAGGGCGTTCTGGACCCCGGCTTTCGCCGGGGTCCAGGAAGCAGAAGACTACATCTCTTTCGATATCTTCTTGATATCGATGTTCAAAATCTGGTCGTTCTCGCTGTAATCGACCGGGCAGTCGATCAGATGTACCCCCGGGGTGTCGCGGGTATGAGCGAGAAGTTCCTGCAGATGCGCGGCGCTGGTCACGCGGTGGCCGTGGGCGCCATAGGCTTCGGCATATTTGACGAAATCGGGGTTGCCATAGGTCAGCCCCCAATCCTTGAAGCCCATGTTCGCCTGTTTCCAGCGAATCATGCCATAGCTGTTGTCGTTGAGGATGAGCACCGTCATGTTGAGTCCCAGGCGGACCGCGGTCTCCATTTCCTGGCTGTTCATCATGAAGCCGCCGTCGCCGCACACCGCCATGACCTTGCGATCGGGATAGACCATCGCCGACATCATCGCGCTGGGCAGCCCGGCGCCCATCGTCGCCAATGCGTTGTCCAGCAAAACGGTGTTCGGCCGATAAGCGGTGTAGCCGCGCGCGAACCAGATTTTATAGACGCCATTGTCGAGGCAGATGATGCCGTCGTCGGGCATCGCGTCGCGGATCGACTGGACCAGATGCGGCGGAAAAATCGGAAAGCGCGCATCCTCGGCCAGCGGCTTGGTATGCTCGACCTCGCCCTGCCGATATTTCAGCATATGGTCGAATTTCCAGCTGCCGTTGGGGACGATGTCTTCCTTCATCTGCCACACCGCATTGGCGATATCGCCAATCACCTCGATGTTCGGGAAATAGACCGGATCGACCTCGGCGGTCTTCGACGACACATGGATGACCGTCGGCCCGCCGCGCTGCATGAAAAAGGGCGGCTTTTCGATCACATCATGGCCGAGGTTGACGATGCAGTCCGACGCCTCGACCGCGCGGTGGACGAAATCGCCCGCCGACAGCGCCGCGCAGCCGAGGAATTTCGGGTGCCGTTCGTCGATCACCCCCTTGCCGAGCTGGGTCGTCAGGAACGGGATACCTGTCTTTTCGATGAACTGGAGCAGCATGCGGCTGGTCATCGTACGGTTGGCACCGGCGCCGATGACGAGGACGGGCGACTTGGCGGCTTCGAGCGCCTTCACCGCCTCGCGGATCGATTTGACATCGGCGTTCGGACGGCGCGAATGGCTGCGCTTCAGCGGCGTCGCGTCGGTATGTTCGTCGGCAATATCCTCGGGCAGCTCGATATGGACCGCACCGGGTTTTTCTTCTTCGGCGAGACGAAAGGCCTCGCGCACCCGGCTCGGGATATTGTCGGAGGCCGCCATCTGGTGGGTATATTTGGTGATCGGTCCCATCATCGCGACGACGTCGAGGATCTGGAAACGGCCCTGTTTGGATTTCTTGATCGGCTTTTGCCCGGTGATCATCATCATCGGCATACCGCCCAGCTGGGCATAGGCCGCCGCAGTGACGAAGTTGGTCGCGCCGGGGCCGAGGGTTGCCAGGCAGACCCCGGTCTTGCCGGTGTGCCGCCCGTAAGTGGCGGCCATGAAGCCCGCGCCCTGCTCGTGGCGGGTCAGGATCAGCTTGATCTGGGTCGATCGCGACAGGCTGTCGAGAAAGTCGAGATTTTCTTCGCCCGGAACGCCGAAAATATATTCGACGCCTTCTTCTTCCAGACATTCAATGAACAGGTCGGATGCTTTTTTCATGCGTAGTCGCCCCCTCAGCCACGCACCACCCCGGTGCGGCCCCAAGCCATGCTGGCGACCCACAGCATGAATTTCAGTGCAACGGCTCCCGTCTCAGGCCGCGAGTCCCTGTTGCACCGGGGGAGTTTGTAACGAGGGGGGAAGGGGTTGTCATCCGCCGATAAACGCTTTGGCCTTCCAACCGGAAAAGTGACCCGACCGGGCTCTGCAAAAGCATTGCAAAGCGGAAAACGAACCTTATCCACTCAGATTCAGGGAAGTTGAAACTTCAAAGGGGGAGCGGCATGCGCAAATTGACCAAAATGATCGTGGGCGTCTCGATGATGGCCTTGCCCGTCGCGGCATCGGCGAAGGACAAAGAGCCCAAGCCGGTAGAGCTGAGTCAGGACGAACTGGCGAAAATCCAGAAACGCGAAATTATTGCGCAGACTGACGTTGTGTTCCGTTCCTCCATCTCGGCTTTGCAGGAGATGGGCTATGTCAATATCAACGCCAGCAAGGACGCAGGGACGATTACGGCGGAGACCGATGCGAAATCAAAGCTGGTTTACAATATCTTCTGGGGCTTTGGCAAAAAGAAGCTGACCCAGGTTGCATCGGTGTTCGTTGAACCGATTTCACCAACCCTGACCCGCATGTCGGTCAAGCTGCAAACGGTCGAGGCCAAGGCGCGCATGGGGTCATCCTACTCGGACGGCAAGCCGGTGGTGTTCGGCGAACCCTATAATGACTTTTACGCCGAGTTTGACAAAGCACTGGCGGTGCGGGTGGCCGACGCTGCGGCGCCGGCGGTCGCGGCACCCGTGGCAGCAGAGCCTGTTGTCACGCCGGCCGCGCTGCCCGCTGAACCGACGCAATAGGATATAGCGGCTTATCGGGACGACGCGGCGCCGAGGCGCGCCGCGTCCACTTCCGTCGCTTCTTGCTCAGTCGATGTCGAACAACCCGGCCAGCTGCTCGACCATTGTGCCGCCTAGCTGTTCCGCGTCCATGATCGTCACCGCGCGGCTGTAATAACGCGTGACGTCATGGCCGATGCCGATTGCGCACAATTCGACGGGTGAGCGATTCTCGATCCAGTCGATCACCTGGCGCAGATGCTGGTCGAGATAGGCGCCGTGGTTGACCGACAGGGTGCTGTCGTCGACCGGCGCGCCGTCGCTGATCACCATCAAAATCTTGCGTTCTTCGGGGCGGCCGATGATGCGGCTGTGCGCCCATGTCAGCGCCTCGCCGTCGATATTTTCCTTGAGCAACCCCTCGCGCATCATCAGCCCGAGCGACTTGCGCGCGCGGCGGTAAGGCTCGTCAGCCGGCTTGTAGATGATGTGGCGCAGGTCGTTAAGGCGGCCGGGGTGCGCGGGGCGTCCGGCGGCAAGCCAGTCCTCGCGGCTTTGCCCGCCCTTCCACGTCCGCGTCGTGAAGCCGAGGATCTCGGTCTTCACGCCGCAGCGTTCGAGGGTGCGGGCGAGGATGTCGGCGCTGATCGCCGCGATGCTGATCGGTCGCCCGCGCATCGAGCCTGAATTGTCGATCAGCAGCGTCACCACGGTGTCGCGAAAATCGGTATCGCGCTCGATCTTGTAGCTGAGCGACTGGCCCGGCGAGACGATGACGCGCGCGAGGCGTGCCGCGTCGAGCTGGCCTTCCTCCTGATCGAAATCCCATGCGCGGTTCTGCTGCGCCATCAGGCGGCGCTGCAGCCGATTGGCAAGCTTGGTCACGGCGCCCTGCAGATGCTGCATCTGCTGGTCGAGATAGGCGCGCAGCCGGGTCAGTTCGTCGGCATCGCACAGCTCGGTCGCGAGGATGATTTCGTCATGCTTCTCGGTGAAGCGCAGATAATTGAAATCGGGAACGTCGCCCGGCAGGCGGTTGGGGCGCACGGGCAGCATGCCTTCATCGCCTTCGCCGCCCATTTCGGGCTCGCCATCAGCCTCCATTTCCTGCGCGTCGGGGTCGCTGTCGCCGTCGTCGGCCTGATCGCCGGCCATTTCGGCGCGCGCGTCGACCTGCGATTCACCCGCGCCGCCGTCTTCGCTGTCCTGCTCTTCCTGGCTTTCGTCGGCCTCGCTCTCATCCTCTTCGCCGCCGTCCTCGCCGCCCTGCTCCAGCGGTTCGTCGCTCTGGATCAGGTCGAGGCGGCGCAGCGCAAGCTTTGCGGTTTCGGCAAACGCCGCTTGATCGTCGAGCAGCATTGACAGCGCGGTCAGATCCCCGCCGGCTTCCTTGACGATCCATTCGCGGACCAGTGACAGGCCGGTTTCGGTCCCCTGCGGCGCCGCGTCGCCGGTCAGTGCCTCGCGTAACATCAGTTCGAGCGCACTCGACATCGGGACATCGTCGCGGCCCTGTGCGCGGCTGATGGGATCGCTGCGCATCCGCATTGCCAGACTCGCCGACAGATTGGCGCGCATGCCGTCCATGTGGCGCGCGCCCAATGCTTCGATCCGCGCCCGCTCCATCGCGTCGAACGCGGCGGCAGCGAGCGGTTCGGCGGGGCGCGCCGCGGCGTGCAGTTTCTCGCTGTGGTGCTTCATGCGCAGGGCATAGGAATCGGCGAACCCGCGGGCTTCGGCGACCTGCTCGGCGGGAAGGGTGCGCGAGGGCGTCGGCACCTTGATCGCCTTGCCGATCTGCGCCGGGGCGTCGGCGGTAAAGCCGACCTCGACCTCAGCGTCGCGCGTAACAGCGCGCGCAACGCTCGATAGCGCGGCCTTGAAATCATCGAGGGGCGAGGATGCGGTCATCGAGTCGGCTCTAACCAGCTTTTGCGGAGGAAGGAAGAGTGTCACGGGGCGGCCCTTTCGATCGTCACCCGGACTTGATCCGGGGGCCGTTCCGCCGGCGAAGTCGTGGGCTCCGGATCAAGTCCGGGGTGACGAAGAGGGAGTAGATAACCAGATAGCTAAGCTCGCTTGACGCAGTGCGGCCGTGGGAGCATCCGGCGTGCATGAGCTCTCCCGCCCTGTCCGCCATGAAAAAGCCGTGGGTCGTCATCGCCTGCGCCGCGTTCATCGTCACGCTGGCGATGGGGGTGCGCCAGTCGTTCGGGCTGTTCCTGCCGCAGATGAGTGTCGACATCGGGATCAGCCGTTCGGATTTCGGGCTGGCGATGGCGCTCCAGAATCTGCTCTTCGGGCTGGTTCAGCCTTTCGTCGGGGCGCTTGCTGACAAGCATGGGGCGGGGCGCGTCGTTCTTGTAGGGGCGCTGCTCTACGCGCTCGGGCTGATCGGCGCGGCGTTCGCGACCGATGCGATCGGGCTGCATATCAGCTTCGGCATCTTCATCGGCATGGCGCAGTCGGCGACGACCTTCGTTGTCGTGCTCGGCGCCGTCGGGCGCGTCGTCAGTCCTGAAAAGCGCAGCAGCGCGTTCGGCATCGTCACCGCGGGCGGCTCGCTCGGCCAGTTTCTGGTCGTGCCGCTGGCGTCGATGCTGCTCGGTGATGTCGGCTATCATCAGACCTTGTGGATCATGGCGGGGCTGGTCGCGCTGTGCGGGTTGCTCGCGATCGGGGTCGCCGGGCGGACCGATGGCGGGCCGGGCGTGGCGGCCGAGGCCGAACAGACTGCGCGCGAGGCGCTGCGCGAGGCGTCAGTCCATCGCGGTTTCTGGCTGCTCAACGCCGGCTTTTTCGTCTGCGGTTTCCACATCGCTTTCATTGCGACGCATCTGCCCGCCTATCTTGACGACAAGGGGCTGGGGATTGGGATCGGCGCGCAGGTGCTCGCGCTTGTCGGGCTGTTCAACATCCTTGGTTCCTACATATTCGGCCGCGCTGGCGACGTGCTGCGCCAGAAATATGTCCTGTCGGCGCTCTACACCGCGCGCTCGGCGGTGATCGCGCTGTTCCTGTTCGTCCCGCTCAGCCATGCCAGCGCGCTGGTGTTCGCAGGCGCGATGGGCTTTTTGTGGCTCGGCACGGTGCCGCTCACCAGCGGCATCGTCGGGCGCATCTTTGGCATCCGCTATCTCTCGATGCTCTACGGCATCGTGTTCCTCAGCCATCAGGTCGGCAGCTTTTTCGGGGCGTGGATGGCGGGGCTGATCTTCGACGCGACCGGCAGCTATAATATCGCCTGGGGCATTTCGATCGCGCTGGGGCTGTTTGCGGGTCTCGTCCATCTGCCGATCGCCGACGCGCCGGTCAGGCGATTGCAACCCGCATGAAATTGCAGCGACAGGACGGCATCGCGCTGGCGCTGTTCGCGCTGATCGCGGTCGGCGGTCTGTGGCTGTGGACGGGCGCGGGGCCGGTGGTCTGGCTCGCCAATTTCGCTATTCTGTGTGGCTTTTAGGGCGCGGCGACTACGGGCAAACGGTTGCAGATCGTCTCGTCGTCGGGTTTCGGGTCCGCGGGATCCGGGAGCAACTTGAACACATGCGCCAGATGCGTCGCCATCCGGTCGGGCCGCGCCCGCTTGTCCGCGACGACATCGACGAAATCGCGGCAGGCGACTGCGCTGCGCAGGAAATTGCTGTGCCCGGTGGTGGTGCGCGACACATCGGTGGTGTCGACGACCGTCAGACCGGCGACCGATTTCGGATAGCAGCGCACCGGCAGCTCCTTGGCTTTCAGGTCGGCGGCTTCGAACGGGTCGAAGCAATAGGGCGAACCGAGCCGCGGATATCCATGCAGCGCGCGCGATGCCGCAAGCGCCTTGTCGGCGTGTGAGACGTAAACGGTGATCCGCCGGTTGTTGGCGACGCGGCGCGGCGACAGCACCTCTTCCTCGATGTCGCGTTCGAATGTTTCGCGGTCGATGTCGGGTGACGCCAGAATGACGTTGGAAATGTTGCTGCTGTCGGCGTTGCTCGACGTGCGGTCGACATAGGCGATCGCCGGAATGACCAGCCGCGCCCCCAGCGAGTGCGACACCACGACGACTTCCTTGACCCACGGCCGTTCGGCGAGCGTTTTCAGAAAATCGCGGAAATTGCGGACATCATGATACATGTTGGTTTCGTCGACCGCATAGCTCAGCACCTCGCCCTGCGACGGCCAGCTATATTCGATGACCGGCCCGTCGAAGCCGGTCATCCGCGCGATCTGCGCTGCGTCCTTTGATGTCGTTTCGAACGTCTCACGATAGCCATGGACGTACAGCAGGACGCGTCCCTGACGCCGGTCGGTTTCGGCCTGCAAGGCTGTCCACCAGTCAGCCGAATTTTGGAATGCCATCGGGGTGCGCAGTTTTTTCTTGCCTGCCACCTCGGCTTCGTGCGGCACGGCAAAGCGGCCATAACGAATCTTGTCGCTGCGGTGGCGGAGCATGCTGATGTCGGCGGTGCGACAGTCGGGCAGGCGGCTGGTGGCAAAGAACAGCGGCAATGCTTCGCCATCGACGACCGCACCCGGCTCTGCGGTGCAGCGCGGGTCGGCGACATAGTCGGCATGGCGGACCGGGCCATAGTCGACCGCGGCAATGCTGCATCCCGACAACAGCACGATCACTAGGAGCGTCAACAAGCGTTTGGTTCGCGCGGTGCGCTTCATCTTCGAATAATCTGACATGTCGCGCGACGCTGACAGAGCCAGGCGGGCTTTGGAAGCTCAAAGATCAACGAATGCGAAGAGTGTTGATCGAGTAATACACTTCACCTATGTCTGGTCCATCGGCTAGCATTGGCCGTTGCGCAACGGGGAGAATCGACGTGTCGGCTTATGCTGCTTTGTTGTTGACGATGTCGGCAACCGCGCCTCAGCCATATGTTCCGGCTTTTGATCCCAGCGCATTAAAAGAGAATGTGGCAGGAACGCCGAACGAGACGCTGGTGCTCGGGTCTCCCCATTTGTCGGGCTTGCCTGCAGACTTTGCGCCCCAAAGCCTCGAACCGCTGCTCGCGCGGCTCGCGGCGTGGAAGCCGACGATCATTGCCATCGAAGCCGTCTCGGGGCCGGATTGCGAGCGGCTGGTCCGTTACGCTCCCCTGTATCCGGGGGCGTCAGATTATTGTCCGGACCCAAGCGCGGCGCAAAAGGCTGTCGGGCTCGACATGGCGGCCGCGACGATCGAGGCCGACCGCATGCTCGGCGGCTGGCCCGCGCATCCTGCCCCCGGTGATCGCCGCAGGCTTGCCGCGCTGTTCCTCGCGGGCGGCGAACCGGCATCGGCGCTGGTCCAATGGCTGCGGCTCCCCGTTGGTGAACGTCGGGCGGGCGATAGCCTCGACGAGGGGCTCGTCGCGGCGCTCGACAAGCTGGCAACGCGCCGTAACGAAAATTTCCTGATCGGCTCGGTCCTCGCTGCCCGACTGGGGCTCGAGCGTGTATATGCGACCGATGACCACAGCGCGGATGGAGCGAACGCCGCACTCGACAAGGATCAGGGATATGCCGCTGCGATGCAACGCATATGGGACAATCCGGTGGTGAAGGTGCGCCTGGCCGAAGAAAAGGCGCTGGAGGCAAAGCGCGACGGCGAAGGCCTGTTGGCGATCTATCGTTATTACAACCGACCGGCGACGATGCGGCTTGCTTATGACAGCGATTTTGGCGCCGCACTATCCGATGCGACGCCGCAAAACTACGGGCGCCGCTATGCCGGTTGGTGGGAAACGCGGAACCTGCGCATGGTTGCAAACATCCGCGCCGCCATGACGGCCCAGCCGGGAAGCCGGACGCTGGCCATCGTTGGCGCCTCGCACAAAGGCTATTTCGAAGCCTATCTGGGCATGATGCACGATGTCCGGCTGGTCGATGCCGAAACCGTCCTGAAGTGACGGCCTATTTGCCGATGACGCTTTCGGGAAGGTCTTCGCCAAACACCCGCTGATAATATTCGGCGACGATCATCCGCTCGGCCTCGTCGCATTTGTTGAGGAAGCTGAGGCGGAAGGCGAAGCCAAGGTTGTTGAAGATCGCGGCATTCTGTGCCCAGCTGATCACCGTGCGCGGGCTCATCACGGTCGAGATATCGCCGTTGATGAAGCCCTGGCGGGTCAGGTCGGCGACCTTGACCATATTGGCGACCGTCGTGTGGTCGGTGGCGGGCACCTTTGCCAGGATGATCGCGCTTTCGGTCGCGGCGGGCAGATAGTTGAGCGTGACGACGATGTTCCAGCGGTCCATCTGGCCCTGGTTGATCTGCTGCGTGCCGTGATACAGCCCGCTCGTGTCACCGAGGCCGACCGTGTTGGCGGTCGCGAACAGGCGGAACCAAGGGTTCGGGCGAATCACGCGGTTCTGATCGAGCAGGGTCAACTTACCCTCGGCCTCCAGCACGCGCTGGATCACGAACATCACGTCGGGCCGCCCTGCATCATATTCGTCGAACACCAGCGCGGTCGGGGTCTGCAAAGCCCAAGGGAGCAGGCCTTCGCGAAACTCGGTGACCTGCTGGCCGTCGCGCAGCACGATCGCGTCGCGGCCAACCAGGTCGATACGGCTGATATGCGCGTCGAGGTTGACACGGATACACGGCCATTTCAGCCGCGCGGCGACCTGTTCGATGTGGGTCGACTTGCCGGTGCCGTGATAGCCCTGCACCATCACGCGGCGGTTGAACTTGAAGCCCGCGAGGATCGCGAGCGTCGTGTCGCCGTCGAAAACATAGGCCGGGTCGAGATCGGGGACGCGTTCGTCGGCCTCGCTGAACGCCGGAACCTTCATGTCGATGTCGATGCCGAACAGCTCGCGTGCATCGACCTCGATATCGGGCGCCGCGAGGAGCGTCGAACCGTGGTGATCGGGAAGGCTGTTCGGAATATCGGTCATGTCACAAGGTCCAGCGAAGGCGGTCGGGAGAGAGTCGCCGGTCGCGCGGCGCTTCGGCTAGCGCGGTATAGGCGTCGGTTGCGCCTTGCAACGCCTTTTCAGAACAGTCCGAGCGCCTTCATCACCGCCGACTGGTCGTAATAGGGGCGTTCGCAGATGATCTTGTCGCTGCCCGGCGCGAACTGAAAGCTCGCCGCGATGCGGATGCGAAACGCCTTGCCAGTCGGCTCGATCGTGCGCGGGCCGAGCTTCAGCGGGCCAAGGTGGGTGCCGGTCAGCCAGAATTCGACCAGCACTGTGTCGGCCGCGGCGTCGGCGGCAATCGCGATGACCTCATTCGCCTGATCGGGGAAAGGCTCGCGCGATGCAGCGAAATAGGATCGCACGGCGGCTTCGCCATCGAAGATCGTGCCGGGGCCCAGCAGTTCGTAACGCGGATGCTCAAAAGTCGCGATAACGCCGTCCCAATCGTGCGTGATCTCGAGCGCCATATGGCGGCGAACCACCTCGATACGTGCTTCGTCCAGATCGCTCATCGTGCTTCTCCCTATGCAAAGGCCTTGGTCTTGCGGAGCAACTGATACGCCGCGACAACCTCGCCCAGCCGCGACTCGAAACTGCGGTCGCCGCCGTTGCGGTCGGGATGATAGCGGCGGACGAGCTCACTGTAACGCCGCCTGAGCGCCGCGCGATCGGCGTCAGTGGGCAGGCCGAGCAACTGCATTGCAGCGTGTTCCTCGCGCGTCAGCCCGGGGTTGGCCGCCTCGCGCCGCGCCTCGTCCATCCGCTGGCGAAAGCGCGCGCCGAGCGCGTCGATCGGATCCTTGAAATCCGCCCAGCGCGGCGGCAGGTCGGCGCTGCCCGCGGCGCGAAAGGTGCGGCTCTCGGTCTCCCAGCCCGCAGTCGGCGACTGCGCCGCCATGATCTGGTCAGGATTCATGCCTTCGAAGAAATTATAGCCCGCGTTGAATTCGCGGACATGGTCGAGGCACAGCCAGCGATATTGCGGCGGCCCGTCGGGCGAGCGCGTCCACGACATCGGGGCGCGAAATTCGCCGGCCTCGCGGCAGCCGGGCGCGGCGCAGGGTTCGTCGCGCGGAACGCGGCCATGAAAACGGTTGGGACGGGCGGACGTGGACAAAATGCTCTTTCGACGTGTTGGGTCAAGGGCAAGGGAGGTCTTATAATTTGGCGACGGAGCGCTTATGGTCAACCCCATGAGCAGCAACGGCCCCGTGCAACAAGAGATGGAAAGCTTGCTCAGCGCAGCTTTTCCCGACGCCAATTTCATCCTGAGCAACGATAGCGCCAGCCATCACGGCCATAGCGGTGACGACGGCAGCGGCGAATCGCATTTCAGCCTGACAATTGAGTGGGCGGGCTTTGCGGGTCTCAACCGTGTTGCCCGCCAGCGCGCGGTGAACAAGGCGCTCGGCGATCTGCCGGGGCAGCGGGTCCATGCGCTGGCGATCAAGGCGATAGCGCCGGGGGAATGACGATGGTCGCCAAGGTCAACCTCGCCGCAGCCTTTGCCACGTTTCACGACCATTGGAACCCGCGCGTCGCGGGCGACATCAACAACTTCCAGGTCAAGCTGGTGAAGTTCGACGGCAAGTTCGACTGGCATCATCATGATGCTGAAGACGAATTGTTCCTTGTCGTCGCGGGCCGGATGAAAATGGGATTGCGGACTGGCGACATCATTGTCGAACCCGGCGAATTCATCATCGTGCCACACGGTGTCGAACATTGTCCCGAGGCACTGGACGGCGAATGTCATATCCTCCTGCTTGAACCGAATTCGACGCTGAACACCGGCAACGTCGAAACTGAAAAGACGCGCAAGGCGCTGGAAAGGTTGGATTGATGATGGAGATCATCACCCCCTCGACCCACGATCTCGGCGCCTTTGAAGTGCGGCGGACCTTGCCCAACAAATCGCGCACGATGGTCGGCCCCTTCATCTTCGTTGACCAGTTCGGTCCGGCGCATTTCGACATCGGCGCGGGTATGGACGTGCGCCCGCACCCGCACATCAACCTCGCGACCGTCACCTACTTGTTCGACGGCGCGATCGATCATCGCGATAGCTTGGGCACGCTGGCGACGATCCGCCCCGGTGCGTGCAACCTGATGACCGCGGGCAGTGGCATCGTCCATTCGGAGCGCACCCCGGCGACCGAGCGCGCGAGCGGATCGGGCATTTCGGGGATGCAGACCTGGCTCGCGCTGCCCGACGGCAAGGAAGAGATCGACGCGGCGTTCGAGCATGTCGCGAAGGATGATTTGCCGCTGATCGAGGATGGCGGCGTATCGGCGCGGATCATCATGGGTAGCCTGTGGGGCGCAGCCTCGCCGATCACGCAGCATGCGGCGACCATCTATGCCGACATTTTGATGAACGCCGGGTCCAGCATTCCGATCGAAGCCGAGGCCGACGAGCGCGCGGTGCTCGTGGCGCTGGGCGACGCGAGCCTCGATGGCGAAAGGCTCGACCGCTACAGCCTCTATATCCTGAAGCCCGGTCAGGCGATGACGCTGCGCGCCGACAGCGACGCGCGCGTGATGCTGCTCGGCGGCGAGGCGTTCACGACGCCGCGCCATGTCTGGTGGAATTTCGTGAGCTCGTCGCGCGATCGCATCAACCAGGCGAAGCACGACTGGAAGGAAGGCAGATTCCCGCTCGTCCCCGGTGACAGCGACGAGTTCATCCCGATCCCCGAGGTGCCAAAAACGGTGAGCTATCCCTGACAGCAACTGACAGGTTTGTCAGTTGCGCCCCGCTGCGCCAGTCTTCATCCTGCGAGTATGAGATAGGGAGTGAGCGATGGCGGATGATTTCGAACAGATACGGGTAGCGCTATCGACCGGCGTGGAACTTGACGTCGTCGACATCGGCCCGCGCGATGCGCCGGCGTTGATCTTCCTTCACGGTTTCCCCGAATCGCATCGGACGTGGCGGTATCAGTTGCCGCATTTCGCCGATCGCTTTCGCTGCATCGCCCCCGACCAGCGC
This sequence comes from Sphingopyxis sp., assembly GCA_016463225.1. Classification (GTDB taxonomy): domain Bacteria; phylum Pseudomonadota; class Alphaproteobacteria; order Sphingomonadales; family Sphingomonadaceae; genus Sphingopyxis. The sequence continues at coordinate 15,378 of JAEMRT010000020.1, forward strand.
GGCTATCGCGGCTCGTCGAAGCCGCAGGACGTCGCATCCTACACCCCCGACAAGCTGATCGCCGACATTTTTGCGCTCGCCGACGCGCTCGGCGTCGGTGAATTCACCGTCGTCGGCCACGACTGGGGCGGGGCGATTGCCTGGGGCGTGGCGCTCGGCGGCCAGCCGAACGGGCTGCATCCCGCATGGTCGGGGCGCGTCACCCGCGCCGTCATCGCCAACGCCCCGCATCCGGCGATCTTTCAGCGCCTGCTGCTGACCAACGAACAGCAGCGCGCGGCCAGCCAGTATATCAGCATCTTTCGCGATCCGGCGAGCGACGTCATCCTGCAAGAGCATGGCATCGCGGGTCTGCTTGCCCATGCTTTTGCGGGGCGCGTGCCGAGTGGCGGCATTCAGCCGCCCGACGAGATCGCGCGATTGCTCAAGGATTGGGAAGATCGCGACACCTGTCGGGCAATGATCAACTGGTATCGCGGATCGCCGGCGTTGGTCCCGGCGATGGACGCGCCCTATGCCGAACCGCCCGCGACGCCGTTTCCCAAACTGACCATTCCGACGCTCGTGATCTGGGCGCTCGACGATGTCGCCCTGCCGCCGTGCAACCTGGATGGGGTCGCCGATTTGGTCCCTGCGGTGCAGATTGTCCACGTCCCCGACTGTGGCCATTTTGTGCCGTGGGAGGCACCGGAAGCCGTCAATGCCGCGATGGATGAATTTCTGGCCAACGATTGATCGCGGCCGATTTCAAACCCGGCAAAAAAAGGTGGCGGGCGGCATATTCGCCGCCCGCCTGGGGGGGGTCTGGTCAGGCGCGTCGGGGACACGCAAAAGGGTCTGTCCAACGGCAGTTTTTCCCCAGTTTCCGCCGTTGCCCAAGGATTTTGGAGGGGCGAGTTAACCATAGGTTTGGTCCCAATGGCAGGCTTTCACATTCTCCCCAACTTGCCATACTTATGTCATGGAAGTGGGAGGACTCAGGGTCGCCTCGATCGTTGATCGTATCGAAGGCCCGTCGAGCTGGACCGTCGAACGCGACGTCCATGTGCTCTATTTGTATGAAGCGGGAAGCTACCACTGGCTCGAAACATGGCTCGACGACCGGCGAACTTCGCTGGGCGATCCTTTGCCCGGCGAGATGTGGCTGGCGCCCGCCGGACGTCGCTATCATGGCGAAGCAAAGGGTGGGGCGGTTCGCTATATCGAAGTTGAAATTTCGGCGGCGCGGCTGATCGTTGCGCCCGGGACCCGCGCCCTCGCGGCGCATTATGATATGACGCTGGCCGCGCTGGTGCGCGCGCTGGTTGCAGGCGAGAGCAGCGCAGCCGATCCGCTGGTAACCATTCTCGCCAAAACGCTCGAAACGATGGTGGTGCGTGCGGATTCGCCTGCCGTCACCCAGCGCATCAATGATCTGATGGCCTATATCCAGACCCAGCTTGAACTGTCGCTGACCGTCGAAGAGATGGCGGCGGAAGTGGGTATGTCGGTCAACAGCCTGATCGTCCATTTTGCGCGCGCGACGGGCTATACCCCGGCGCAATATATGCTGCGCCAACGACTGCGCCGCGCCTGCTGGTTTCTGATGAACCGCCCGCTGTCGGTCGCCGAAATCGCCTTTGCCACCGGCTTTTCCAGCCATGCGCATCTGTGCGCGATCTTTCGCCGAAAATTGGGCATGTCGCCGGGCGAGTGGCGACGGCGCCATGTCTCGGCTATCCTGCCGCCAGCCTGGGAGGACTAAATTGATGTCGCACACAGCTACTATGCTGCTTGCCGGACTGGCGCTGCTGATCGTGCTGCGCCTGACGATCCGCGACGCGGTGCGGGCGATGCGGATTTTCCTGATCCTGTGGCTGGTCGTTTCGATTGGCAATCTGCTCGTTGGAGTGCTCTACGCCGGCTACGGCTGGACCGAGGAAGCGGGGATCTGGCTGCTGGTGTTCGGCGCCCCGGCGGCGATCGCGCTCGCGGCGCGGCGGATCGCGCCCTAGTTTTCAGGCCGTAGCAGACAGCCACTCGCGCCCGCATAGCGCGCGCTATGCGATGCGAGCAGGGGGACACTGCCGGTCACCGTCTTGGTCGCCGGGTCTTCGCTCAGCGACACCATTTCCATCCCGGGCTCGAAATCGCTTTGACAGCTGTCGAGGCTGCGCCCCTGGACATAGCGGCACGAACAGCCGACCCGCGCCGCATAGGCCGAGCCGAGTTCGGCCTGCGCCTTGAACGACGGGAATTTCCAGATCGCGAAAATCGCGAACAGCACGGCAGCGACCAGCGCCCAAGGCAGGCACCCGCCCCAGCGGCTGGGTTTTTTGCGCGGCGTCGTTGGCGTCGATGCAGGTGTGTCGGGCAGCGCTGCCGCGGTCGGCGTCTCGCCCGTTGAAGGACCGGTCGGGTTGGTGCTAGTCACTGGTCCCATGATCACGAAAAAACGGCTGCTGGCAAGTGCCGCTCTCGCGATGCTCGGGGCCTGGTCGCTGGCGCAGGCGGCAGGGCAGGGCAATCTGGCGCCCGCGTCGCCGGCGCCCAAATTCGGTGCCTCGCTCGACGGCGTGGAGTTGAACGATGCTCCGCAACCGCTGCCAGCACTGCCTGCGCCAATCAAGGCACGCGCCGACGCGCTGTTCATCGACGCCGAGGATGTCGGGCAAACACGCGCGCTGTTCATTCTGCGCGATGGCGAGCCGATCTACGAACGCTATGCCGCGGGCTTTGGCCCCGAGACCAAGCTGATCAGCTGGTCGATGGCAAAAAGCATCACCGCGGTGCTGACAGGCTTCCTCGTCGCCGACGGACAATTGGCGCTCGACGGACCGGCGCCGGTGGCGGCGTGGCAGCGTAGCGGCGATCCGCGCGGCGCGATCACCCTCAAACATCTGCTCCACATGTCGGCGGGGCTCGAGCATGTCGAAAATGGCGACCCGGTGTGGCAGGGCGATACCGTTGCCATGCTGTTCGGGAGCGGTGCCCCCGACATGGCGGGCTTTGCCGAAGCCAAGCCCGCAGCGGCGCAGCCGGGCGAAATCTTCAACTACAGTTCGGCGACCAGCGTTATCCTGTCGGACATATTGGCCGACACGCTGACCCCGTCGCAAAGCCCGGCCGCGCGGCGTGATGCGATGCGCGAATTTATCGCCGGCCGCCTCGTCGAGCCGCTCGGCATGGCCAGCCTGACCCCCGAATTCGACGCCAATGGCACGATGATCGGCGGCTCGATCATGCATGCAACCGCGCGCGACTATGCCCGCTTCGGCGAATTCCTGCGCAACCATGGCGTCGTGAACGGCCAGCGGCTGCTGCCCGAAAGCTGGATGGACTTCATGCTCAGCCCGTCGGCGAACGACGGCGGCTACGGCGGGCATATCTGGCTCAATCGCAAACGTCCGGCCGGCGCGCAGCCTGCGCTATGGCCCGACCGCGGGCCGAACGACCTGTTCGCGTGCATCGGGCATCAGGGGCAATATATCATCGTCTCGCCGTCGCAGCGGGTGACGATCGTCAGGCTGGGGGTGACGAAGAGCGACCAGTTTCCGGCGCTGCGCCGCCATCTGGCGGATCTGACCGCGGCTTTATAGCAGGAAGTCGCCGACCAGCGTCGTGACGCAGTTTCCGGTCAGCTCGACCATGTCGCCGTCAAGGCGGCAGCCGACATGGCCACCGCGCGCGCTCGCCTGATAGGCCGAAAAATTGTCGCGGCCCAGCCGTGCAGCCCAATAGGGGGTCAGGACGCTGTGCGCCGATCCGGTCACCGGATCCTCGTCGATCCCGGCGCCGGGGGCAAAGCACCGGCTGACGACATCGGCGCCCGACGGATCACCGTCGCCCGGCGCGGTCGCGATATAGAGGACGTCGCCGCCATCCTTGAGGGCGCGGAAATCGGGCGCCAGCGCCCGGACGCTCGCCGCGTCGCGATAGGCGATGATCGCATAGCCGCCGGAATGCCACTGCGTTTCAACCGGATCGCCGCCAAGCGCGCGGACGATGTCGGGCATCGCCTTGGGCGCGGGCAGATAAGCGGGCAGCGCCATGCGGTAGCCCTCGTCATCGCCATTTCGGGCGACTTGCAAGATGCCGGCCTTGCGGGTGCGAAAGCGCATCTCCTGACGCCAGGGCGCCGCCGACAACAGCACATGTCCACTTGCCAGCGTCGCATGGCCGCATAGCGCGACCTCGACCGTCGGGGTGAACCAGCGCAGTTCATAGTCGGCCTCGCCACTCTCATCGGGGATCAGGAAGGCGGTTTCGGCCAGATTATTCTCGGCCGCGATCGCCTGCAACACACCGTCGCCCAGCCACTCCTCGAGCGGCATCACCGCGGCGGGGTTGCCAGTGAAGGGGCGGTCGGCAAAGGCATCGACTTGGCTGATCGGTAAACGGCGGGCTGCGCTCATGGATAAAGCAATCCTTTGGACCAGCTGTCGCCGGTGCGGGTAAACAGGGTGCGTTCGTGCAGCCGGTGCGAGCGGTCCTGCCAGAATTCGATCGCGGCGGGCGTCACCCGCCACCCCGACCAGCGCGGCGGACGCGGCACGTCCTGTCCGTCAAACCGCGCCTGCATGTCGGCAAAGCGCGCCTCGAAGGTCGCACGATCGGCCAGCGGACGCGACTGGTCGCTAGCCCACGCGCCGAGCTGGCTGTCGCGGCTGCGCGTCGCGAAATAGGCGTCGGCGGTGGCATCGTCGACGGGGGTCACCGACCCTTCGATGCGGATCTGCCGGCGGAGCGATTTCCAGTGAAACAGCAGCGCCACATATGGGTTCGCCGCCAGCTCGCCGCCCTTGCGGCTGTCAAGATTGGTGTAGAAGATGAACCCGCCCGGCCCATGCCCCTTCAGCAGCACCATGCGGAGCGACGGGTGCCCGTCGGCCGTCGTTGTCGCGAGTGCCATCGCATTGGCGTCGTTGGGCTCGCTGCTCCGCGCTGCGGCGAACCAGTCATCAAACAGAGCAAAGGGGCCGTCCATCATGCGAGCGGTCATAATGCGGTGCGCGGTGACGCGAAAGGCGGAACTTGACCGTTTGGCGGCACATTACCACATCGACGCGCAATCGGGCCTTCCCGGTCAAACGATATTCGGGCTACAGGAACAAAATGGCAGATCCCTATTCCATCCTGGGCGTCGCAAAAGGCGCGAGCGAAGCGGAAGTCAAAACCGCCTACCGCAAGCTCGCGAAGCAATTGCACCCCGACAAGAACAAGGACAATCCCAAGGCGTCGGAGAAATTCTCCGAGGTCACGCGGGCGTATGACATCCTGTCCGACAAGACCAAGCGCGCGCAGTTCGACCGCGGCGAGATCGACGGCGACGGCAATCCCGCGATGCCGTTCGGTTACGGCGGTGGCGGTGGGTTCCGCGGCGATCAGCGTAGCGGGCCGGGCGGCTTCAGCGGTTTCGGCAACGAAGGCGCCGATTTCGGCGATATTTTCGAAGGCCTGTTCGGGCGCGGCGGTGGCGGCGCCGCGGGCGGGGGGTTTGGCGGCTTCGGTGGTCGCAGCGCGCCGCCGCA